>JAITKK010000106.1 GCA_031278475.1 Deltaproteobacteria bacterium | reverse complement strand
GGGCATCATTTGCGGGGCCTTGGGCTCAGGGAGTCCCGAAGGCCTTGGCCATGGCCACGTACTGGGATGGGGACAGGGTCTCCGGCCTGGCACCGGGGGCTATGCCCAGGCCCGCGAGTATCCCTTGGGTCCTTTCCTTGCCGTAGGCGGGAGCGAGGTTGTTGAAGATGGTCTTCCTTCTGGAGTGGAAGCAGAGCAGGGTGAAGGCCGATAGCTCCTTGGGGGCCATGGTGGGTGGATCCGGCCTAGGGCGCAGGACCACCACCGTGCTTGTGACCTTCGGCCTGGGCTGGAAGGCCCCGGGCCCAACGTCGAAGGCGGCGGATACCGAGTACCACGGCGCCAGCCCAACGGTCAGCCTTCCGTAGTCCCTTCCGCCGGGGGCGGAGGCAAGCCTCGCGGCCAGCTCCTTTTGCAGCATGAAGACGCCCTTGGAGCCCAAAAAATTCTCCAGGAACCAAAAGAGGAGCCGCGAGGATATGTTGTACGGGAGGTTCCCGGCGACTATCGCCCGGCCGGGCTCGCCGAGCCCGGCCGGGTCCATGCCCAGGACGTCGCCCAGGACGACCCTGAGCGCTCCCCCTTGGGCCTCCGCCCAGGCGGAAAGGGCGTTGGCAAGGCCCCTGTCGAGCTCCACCGCGGTTACATTGGCGCCCAGGCCAATGAGCGGCCTGGTAATGGCACCCAGCCCCGGGCCTATCTCAAGGACGCTCGCGCCCTCGGGCTTTTCGGCCATTATGAGCCTGGCTATCTTAAGGCTGAGGCTTGGGTCCCTGAGGAAGTTCTGGCCCCGGGATTTGGACGCAGCGAGCCCCCTGTCCCTCAGCTGGTCGAAGGGCCTCCCTCCGGACGATCCCATCCTGGCCTGCCGCCCGCCCGGGGGCCGGGTCAGGCGTCCCCCACCGGCCAGCGGGAGAGGCACTCTGAGCCCATCCCAAGGATGTTCTCCCCTGCCGCGAGCTGCAGGGAGCCCAGGTAGCCAATCATCGCGGCGTTGTCCATGCAGAAGTGCGGCCTGGCGACGAAGAGCGGCACCCCCAGGCCTTCCGCGGCCGCGGCCGCGGCCGCCCTCAGGGCCCCGTTGGCCGCCACCCCGCCCGCGAGGGCAGCCCCCCTCGCATGCGTCAGCCTCACGGCCGAGGCGAGCTTCGCCGCCATGACCTCCACGGCCGCCGCCTGGAAGGCGGCGGCCAGATCCCTCAGTTCCCTGGCGTCCGCCGGGAGCGAGCCCATGCCATGCTCCTGGTACAGGGTCCGCACCCTGGTCTTGAGCCCGCTGAAGGAGAAATCCAGGCCGTCCCTTAGCATGGGCCTCCTCATCCTGAATGCCCCGGGGTCGCCGCCCTCGGCCAGGCGCTCCATCACCGCCCCTCCGGGGTAACCCAGGCCCATGAGCTTGGCCGACTTGTCGAAGGCCTCGCCCGCGGCGTCATCCAGCGTCTTTCCAAGCGTCCTGAAGGATAGGGGCCCCTCCAGGAGGAAGAGGCTGGTATGGCCGCCTGAGGCGACCAGGGCCACCAGCGGGTACAAGGGGGCGGGCGGGCCCGCCCTCCCCGGCTCCCTCAGGAAGGGGGACAACGCGTGGGCCTTCACGTGGTTCACGCCGGTAAGCGGCAGCCCCGTCAGAAGCGAGAGCCCCTTGGCAAAGCTCAGGGCCACAAGCAGGGCGCCCACCAGCCCGGGGCCCTGGGTCACCGCTATGCCGTCGAGATCCCCCAGGCTTTTGCCCGAAAGCGCCAGGGCCTCGGACGCCAGCCCGTCCACGGCCTCGAGATGGGCCCTGCTGGCTATCTCCGGCACCACCCCGCCGTAGACCCGGTGGAGGTCCGTCTGGCTGCGCACAAGGCTTGAGAGCACGAGATCGTCTCGCACCACAGCGGCGGCCGTCTCGTCGCAGGAGCTTTCAAGTGCCAGCACCAGCATGGGGGGTGGTTCCTTTCGCTTCGGTATTGGCGGCCAAAGCCCAAAATGCCTTGCAGCCCCTTGGCTGCAAGGCATTTTCGCTTAAAGCCGTAAGTGAGATGCGGGGCCCGCCCGGGGCCAGGGGGCTATCGGGCTATCTGGCTATGGGGCTATCGGCCTTGTGGCCTAGGCCTTTGGGTCGGCCGCGGCCTCCGCGGCCTTGGCCTTGGCCCTGGCCTCCGGGTCTATCTCGCAGGTGTCGCCAGCGGTCACCGGCTCCAGGTGGAAGGTGATGTCCGCATGGGGGTAATGTTTCTTGATGCCCAAGACAACCGTGTTCCCAAGCTCGTGGGCCTCCCAGACGGAGAGGCCCCCGTCCACGAAGAGGTCTACCACTATTATCTGGAAGGGGCCGGAGCGACGGGTGCGCAGCCGCCTGTAGCCGAGGATTTTCGGGGCGAAGCGGGCTATGTGGTCCTCTATCATCCTCAGCTCGTCGTCCCCGAGGGAGTGGTCGAGCAGGTTCGTGATCGCCTCCCAGGCGAGGGTCCAGCCGGTCTTCAGTATGAAGAAGGATACCACCAGGGCGGCGGCAGAGTCTATGAAGCCGAGGTCCAGGGCTGGGTCTATGAGCTTGCCCACGTGGATTACGAGCAAGGCGAGCATGATCCCGGCCGAGGTGTAGACGTCCGTGCGCAGGTGCCAGGCGTCGGCCACCAAGGCGGGGGAGCCGTTCTCCTTGCCCTTCCTGAAGAGTATGGCGGAGACCACGAGGTTCACGGCCGAGGACAGGAACATGACGAGGATGCCCGCCGTGAGCGACGGCAGGTGCCTGTCGCCCATGAGCCCCTCTATGGCCTCCTTAACTATGTAGAGGCCGCCAGCGATTATGAGCAGGGCCTCGAAAAGGGACGCGAGGTTCTCGGCCTTGCCGTGCCCGAAGGGGTGGTCGAGGTCCGGTGGGTGCTCCGAGAACCTGACCGCGACCCAGGTCATGAAGGAGGCGAGGAGATCCAAAAAGGAGTGCACCGCCTCGGAGATTATGGCGATGGAGCCGGTAAGGGCCCCTGCGATGAGCTTGAGGATTATGAGGGTGGCGTTGGAGGCTATGGAGAAAAGGGCGTACTTGGAGCCCCCGGCCGGGGCCTTCCCGGCCCCGGGCCCCGGCTCCCTCCCGGAGCCCGCGAAGGGATCCCTCTTGGAGCCAGCCGTCGCGGAATCCTCGCTCATAGGCCCCTGCGCACCATGAGATCCCTCACCTTGGGCTTGAGGTTGGCCGCGGCCGCCTCGGCCTCGGCCTTGGTGTCGAAGGGGCCCATGGAGAGCGCCCACATCCCGCTCTTGAGCCTTGGGTAGGCGTCAGTGTCTACCAGCACCAGGTCCAGGCCCTTGCGCCTCTGCCTCGCGAGCGAGGCCTCGGCCTTGTCCCTGGCCGACTTGGGCACGGACTCTACTATGACCAGCCAGGCCTCGGGGAGAGGCGTTGTGGCATCCTCCGCGAGCCTGAGCTCCTCGGGGACCACCAGGGGCGTGAGCGATGCCCCCTGGGCGGCCGGGGCCATCCCCGGGACGACCGCCGAGGGGGGCGCCTCCGGCGCCCCCCCGGCCCCTTCCTGGCCTTCCTGGGCGGGCTCCGCCCCATCGGCGGCGGGCGCCTGGGCGTCGTCAGCGGGGGCGGCCGCCTGCAACGGCGCGCCGGTCACGCTTGTTACGCCCGGGGGGGCCTCCTGGGCAGGCTGGGCGGGCCCGGCCTGGGCCGGGGCCGCCTCAGCCACCTGGGCCGCCGGGGCTCCGGTCCCGCCGCCAGAAAGGCTTGAGACCAAAAGCCATGCCAGGGCCGCAAGGACCACCCAGAACAGCGCCGAGAGCTTCAGTATCGGCCCCGAGTCCTGGGGCTTGGCGAGATACCGGAACTTCCTCCGCTTCTGGGTGAGCTTCCGGTAAAGGAACCATCCGGGCGCCAGAAATATTGTTTTGAGCATCCGGGCACCTCCCCTCGAGAAGAAGGGGCTAATCGCTGGTATGGCGACCCTCCGGGGCACGCCGTGGCGCCGGCCGCGCCACCGGTGGTGGCCAATGTTTGTCCGACACGCGAGGGCCTTGTGAAAGTCCCACAAAAGTAAAAGCTAATCTGCAAAATTAACGATATTTTATCGCAAATAACCTCAAACTGTAAAGAATTTTTTCGGGGCGATCCGATTGCAATGGCGCCTGGGGAGGCGGTGCGCCTGGGGAGGCAGGGGTGCCTGGGGAGGCGGTACGCCCAGGAAGAGGCGGTGCGCCTGGGGAGGCCAGAGACAGGCGGCCAAAGGGGGCCCCGGGGATGGGAAGCCGCGGCCGGGGCCTTTGGCCGGGCGGCCGCGGCAGCCCGTTTTTACGTTTCTTTAACAAATCCGAGGCCTGGATCTAACAGGGGCCCCCTATCCTCCCAGTGAAACCTTCCCATGCCCAGCTCCCGGCACCCGGCGCGCCGGGACCCTATCCAAAACACTATCCCCTAGGAGTTTAAAAAATGAAAAGGCTAATCCTTGCGATTCTTTCGGTTCTCATCCTTGCGCTTCCGGCCTCGGCCATGGCGAGGGACCTGACGGGCGCTGGGGCGTCCTTCCCCTACCCCATATACTCGGCCTGGGCCTACAACTTCGAGAAGAGCACGGGCAGCAAGGTTAACTACCAGTCCGTTGGCTCCGGCACCGGCATCAAGCAGGTCATAGCAGGCACCGTCGACTTCGGGGCCTCCGACGACCCGCTCACGACCGACGAGCTCAAAAAGGAGTCCCTCATGCAGTTCCCGGCCGTCCTGGGCGGGGTCGTGGCGGTGGTCAACATCGACGGGGTCGGAAACGACCAGCTGGTGCTCTCCGGCCCGGTGCTCGCGGACATCTTCCTCGGGAAGATAACGAAGTGGGACGACCCGGCCATCACCGCCCTGAACCAGGGCCTCAAGCTCCCCAGCGAGGACATAACGATGGTGTACCGCTCCGACAGCTCGGGCACCTCGGCCATCTTCACCAACTACCTGGCAAGCGTGTCCCAGGAGTGGAAGGACAGCGTGGGCACCGGCAAGACCGTCAACTGGCCCGGCAAGAACAGCATTGGGGCCAAGGGCAACGACGGGGTGTCTGGCTCGGTCAAGAGGGTCAAGAACAGCATCGGTTACGTGGAGTACGCCTACGCCTACGAGAACAAGATAACCTGGTGCGGGCTCGTCAACAAGGCGGGGAAGACCGTGCAGCCCTCGCTTGAATCATTCACCGCGGCCGCCAACAACGCCGACTGGGACAAGAGCAAGGGCTACTACCTCTGGCTTGTCAACGCCGAAGGCGACAACTCCTGGCCGATAGCGGCCGCGACCTACATACTGGTCAAGACCGACAACAAGGACGCCGTCCAGGCGGTCACCGGTTTCTACGAGTGGTGCTTCCAGAACGGCGACAAGGACGCCCAGGGCCTCATGTACGTGCCGCTTCCCACCACCCTGAAGGATGACATCCGTGGCTACTGGAAGTCCTTCGCCTCCTAAGCATCCCACCAAAACGGCCTTAATTGAACCTTTCCAAGGTATTCCTACGCAAATGTAAGTTTTATGGAAATTAGTCTGAAATTCTGGAAATTAATCAACATTTGCGTAGGATAATCGGAAGGGCCGCCCTCCGGATCATCTCAAAAAACCAAGACCCAAGGCCACTTACGCCGAACAGGGGGACTTGGCCCGATTGATGCTATACCTGGATCCGACTCCAAAGCGAAGGGCCAAGGCCCGCATCCGGGCCGGCAATCCGCCTGGCCCGGCTGTGGGCCCAACCTCCCAACCACTGCGAATAAGAGCATGCAACAAAGCCTGGCCCGGGGCGGCACCCCGGGCCTTGGCCCTTTTTTTTGGCTTGAAGCCGGAAAACGGCGGGAACCATTGACGGAGCACGTCGACTTCCTTGAGAAAGCCCCTCCGATGGGACAATCCATAACCCATAATCCATATTTCAAAATCAGCAATACATAACGCAGATTCAATATCCATATATCCAAAGAGCGTGATCCAAAGCCCATAGGCCATAGCCCTTAGGCCAGAGCCAATAGTCCATGGCCACTGGCACAAAGTTAGTAGTCAATAATGCGGAATCTAAAATACATAATCTAAATAACGTAATAATAACACAAAATTTATAATATATATAAATAGAATGACGACGCAATAGGCTCAAAAACACGGCAGAATATAGGAAAGAACAAAGCGGAAAACGCTCCGGGAAGCCCTGAGCCATTGGCCTGAAAGAGCCCTTAATAGCCCCAAAACCAAGCCCCAACAGACGTCCTTCCTGCGATCCTCGACTATCCGGCGATTACCCAAAAAGAGGCCAATAAAGGGTCAAGGATGGGCATGTCTGAAGACAGCCCTCTGGTAGGGCAAACATTAAAGTGGCATTCAAGAGTACCTGGGGCATGAAAACTCGGGGAATTCAAAAGGGGCTCAGGACCAAGGGAATGACAAGGGGATCAAAGGGGATCGTTGGCAAGCCCACGAATCAGCGAGGGAGCCAAAAGGATGCGGGATTTGCCAAACCCCCTTTCGCAAAGCACGATTTCGCATGCACGATTTCGCATGCATGATTTCGCATGGTTGCGGGATAAGTTCAAAGCTTGTGTAAATCCGTTTGATTTTTGGCCTTTTTTACTTTTCCGGCATAAAAAGCCAACATCAGCGGATTAAAAGAGAATCAAAGGGAAATACACGCACGAAATTGCCCCTTGTCTTTCGATTGCGGCATCCCTACCCTTCTAAGGCTCATCCTACGGCCGTCAATGACGAATTCCTGATTCCTGAGCGAAAAGCTTGGGGGGCACCATTCAATCCCAAACCGAAAATGTGACATTTGACCGATCCCATCGCTTTTGCCAAGTGATAGCGGGACTGCGAACACTTTTGCGCAATTTTAGGCGATATTTGGGATAATGGTAGTTATTGCGTGTGCGGTTTCTGGCGATTATGCCAGTAAGGTTGCAAATTTTCCCAAAATTTGGCAAAAAGCCAAATGCACGCAATCTTACCGCAATGGCGCATGGCATGATGGAAAATATTCCGAATTTGTGAAAAATTAGAAAAAAATTACGAGCTTAGCAAGGGATAATTAAGCTAAGTTAAAAACCCTGTGAAATATTGGTAATTGCAATCTTACCAAAACGTAAATAACCCTAAAAGCCATGGTTTTGGGAAGTATTTGGGTTTTATCAGTTGGATCTTGCGAAAATCTTGCAAAAATCCTGATATTTAGAGACAAGGCTTGTGGTTCAAGGAATATAATGATGACAGGCTATTTTTTGATGTATGCGAAACATTGCCAATTATAGCTAATTCATAATAAAGTTATCCACTCTTTGCCCTCTGCCCTCTCATTTAGTCACAAATCAGAAAAGTTTCAAAACAACTTGGAAAATTTAGCGCAATTGATTTTGTGCGAATGCTTGGCTTGTATCCAAAAACAGGCAGGGAATGATTGCAATCAAAGTGCTATCGAATATTTATAGCTAAGATGCAATAAGATATCGAAAGAATCAATGCAAACGCAATGCATTCGTGCAAGCCTTATGGGTTTTGCTCGTAAGATTTTTACTTTTATGCGACTATTTCCAGCTAATTTTAACGTATTTGCCTATCATTGGTTTTCACCAAAAGGATAGGGTTGGGAATATTATGCCGACATAGCATGGTTAGCACATAATTTAGTTACTTTGAATAAGTTTTTTCACATTCATCATATAACGGTTGGTTATGTCATGAACACAGGAAATCTGCGTCCTTGAAACGGAGAGCATGTCAAGTATTTCCTAATAAGATCATGAGCAGTAGGGAATTTATTGGCATTCTAGCAAAGTCGGAAAAAATGGTAAAGTAATGCACTAATCACAACATTCATCAAAATTACATATGGTTTTAGATAATCCATGATATGAGCAAAGCTTGGATCATGGACACACGGGTTCTGCGCCCTTGCATGGGAATCAAAGCTCCGATGGGATTCCCATGATATACAAACACGTTTGCCACATGCAAGCGAAATGCTTATTCATTCCACAAAACACAAGGAGTTTTTTATGAACCGGCATCATTTGACAACCTGGCTCTTGGGCCTTGCCATGTTGTTCTTTTTCGCATCTGGTGAGCTCATGGCAGAGTCGCCTGTCACCTTTTCGGGCTACCTCAGGCTTCGCACCTACGCGACTGGCGGCTATTTCTCACGGCCTGGCACCGACGTCCACCACAAGGGGGGGGAGCGCTTCGCTGTCACAAGGTTTAGGGTAAGCCTCGTGTTCAAGCCCAACGACAACGTTGAGGTGCGCTGGAGGTTCCACGCCCCCCATGGCACCCGCTGGGGAGCCACCAACGAGTTGCCCTTCCGCACCATGTATGCCTTCGGAATCCTAAAGACGAGCTTCGGAAACTTCAGCGTCGGACGAATCAGCACTGACATAGACTCCGCGGGTCTCCAGACACTCGGCTACATCCCAACCTGGGGAATGGGATCCCAAGGCTACATATTCGACCACGACACGGAGCGGGATGGCATAATGTACCGCTACGACTGGGACAATGGCTTCGGGATTAAGGTCTTCTACTCAAAGATGAACTCCTTCGACGCAAACGCTAATATCGCAAATAATATATACCCCAAGGACGCCGACTACGACCGCTACTCGGTGGAACCCTACTACAAGTGGGAAAACGGTGGGGCCAGCCTGGCCCTCCAATACGACCGCAACGTTTACAGCACCAACACTGACCTCAACACACACCCTGCCAAGAACCATTATTTTTCAATAAACCCTGCCTTCATGCATAAGTGGAACCTGGGCGGCGATACCTCCCTCGCCATCCACGCCGAGGCTAAGTACTCCACCGGCAAATACAAGCTGACGGGGGATCCCAACGCCGAAACCCACAAGCAGGACGGCTTCGGGGCCTACATGGACCTCGCCCTGGGCTACGGCAGCGGCACGGCCACCCTGGCCGGCTGGTACTTTGATGGTGACGGCGAGAGGCAGAGAGCCGCGAACTCCACAGACTTCGCAAGCACACGCCACCACAACCTGGTCCAGCCGGGCCAGGGCTTCTACCCCTTCGTGGTCTTCTACAGGAACCACACCCCACCATCATGGACCATGACTGCAAGCCAGTTCGGGGGGCTGGAGCAACCCAACCACTGGGCCTTCGCCCTCATGGGGAACCACAGCATCACCAAGAACATAACACTTAACTACGGGATCGCCGACTTCAGGAAGTCCAGGGGGGCCCAACTGGTGGATGGGACCCAGATATCCAAGCATTTGGGCACGGAGTTCGACCTCGGCATCGTCATAAAGTTCTTCGAGACGGTCCAGTTCTCGAGCAAGCTGGGGATTTTCGCCGCCGGCCCATACTACAAGGAGCGCTACCTCAACGACAGCTACGACGGGACCATCTGGGCTTGGGGTAACGAGCTGATCTTCAATTTCTAGGGGGCAACCCCCAGGGCAATCTCACTCCGACACACCCTCTTTAAAAAGGCGGCGGCGGGGCCCGAAAAGGCCCCGCCGCCGCTTTTTTCCTCGCAAAAACCTGCCAGAACAAAGTACCGGCCAAAACTTAAGACAGCCCAGCGCACCATTGGGCAAATTTGGTTAATCCGCGCCGGAGACTGTCATGATAAAAATAGATTTATGACACTCTAGCTGAATACTATTTTTAGAAAGATTGCAAGAGCGGATTTCCCACTAGCTGGGGGCTCTGACTCTTGCAAAACCCAGCAAAATCCTTCCTAAGGGGCTGGCTGCTTTGATGCCCCCGAAGGGCCATCCAAGAAGTGAAAGCAGCTAACACCTTGATGGGATTGCCGTTTGGTTCAAGATGTTAATTTCTAAAAATAGAATTCTAGTCTTTTGAAGACTTTTTGAGAATGCTTTCGCATTCACCACAGTATCACAAAGTGGATTTTAATCGTTTGACCGGGAACCAGAATAAGAGTGAGGAGGAAATTCCATATTTATAATATCTCAAAAAATTGTAATAATATATGTGACAAAGTTCGATGTGAAACAGACAAAAAAATGTAAAAGAAAATATGACAAAAAGATCGTCTAAAATATCTTCCCGGCCCGGCCCAAGACCCAATCAGCATAAGCTGTTGGGTTCCATGGGGCCGGGCGGGAAAATACGACTATTTGTAAGGCGGAATGCCCCACCGAAAGGGCACTGTTAAGACGAAGGGTGAGGTTTAATGGGTGCTTTATGCGCCTCTTTTGGTACCTGGGCAAGGGAAGACCGAACCCATCCGGGACGCGTTTCAGACACTCCCAAGGCGTGAAGAAACAGGTTAGAAGTTGTACCTAAAGGACGCGGTACCGGATACGCCCCTGACCCTGCCAAAATAACCCTGCACGCCAAGGTCCAGGAAGATGGGGATGCTTTCCGAGGGATGCAGGACGATGCCAAGCTCCGCTTTGCCGCTGGAGCCCTTGAGTGTCGGAGCGGCGATTGGACGGTCGTTGACCGTGGCCCGTGCGTCTCCCTTGAATTCGTGATTGAAGTAGGCACCCACGTACGGCCTTACGATCCCGGCCGAACGGAAGTTGAGGCGGCCTCCCGCAAGCAGGCGAAGCGAATCGGCATTGTCAAAGTTCACCAGATCGCCGTGGACAATGGCATTTGCGCCTTGCTGATGCAGATAGAAAAGCTTGGCAGACAAATCAAGATTGAGGCCGTTCCCTCCCAAGGGAATGACATATCCCAGCCCACCGTGGAACCCATAGTAGTTCGTTGAGATATTAAAGGAGGCGGGATCATTGTTGTGGAGGATGTCGAGAGTGTGGAATTTTGTCCTGCTCTTTCCAAATCTGGTTGAAGCCTCAACGTAAAGACCGGATGCGGCCCCGCCAGTAAGGGTGTAGCGGAACATAAGTCCTGCCCCAAAGTATGTCGAATCGCCTTTTCCGTCGACATCGCGGTAATTTGGTATGAAGCTGTATGTGTCGTAATCGTTTTTCCCGCCTTCCATGAATACCCCAAAGAGCATTTTGCCGTTGGAGAACTCAGGGGCCAGGGCCGCGCCGACCAGGGCCGAAAACCCCTTTACGTCCACGTGGGAGCCGGTTTCGTAGCGTAAGCTTCCTCCCCCCACTGCGGCGAATGGCCTGAAAATGGGGCCTGGCGCGGATAAGGCGGTTTGTGCGGCCCCAAGACCCTCGGAGGCGATGAAATCATATGACTGGGTAAGAGTGGCCAAACCACCCGCTATGGCCTCGGAATAGGACTTGAGGCGGTCATACCA
>JAITKK010000102.1 GCA_031278475.1 Deltaproteobacteria bacterium | reverse complement strand
GCAACCGGGTGGAATCCCTTGGGCCCGGGGCGGGTCTGCGATTATTTGTCAAAGTAAAGCAATTTTCCTCTGCCCGTTGTGATATATTTAAAGCCCGGGACGGCCCCCTGTGAAATCCAAGGCCGCGCCCAAGGCTCCATGCCGGCACTTGCGGGCCCGAGGCCCGCATGCCCCCGGCCCCGCATCCAAGGCCTTGCCCAAAGGCCGCGGCCTCACGGCCGGGATTTCGCGCATGGAAGCCGTCGACAAGGACCCAAACATTATGCAGGAACTCACAGAGCCAAGGGTGCTGGAGATACTCAGGGGTTACGGGAACGACCCGCAGCAGCTGATAGCCGCGCTCCTGGACATCCAGGAGGCCTCGGGCCGCAACTACGTGGACCGGCGCTGGGCCCAGCTCAGCAGCCGCTCCCTGAACGTGCCCTTGACCCTCGTCTACGAGGTGCTCTCCTTTTACAGCATGTTCAGCACCAAGCCCAGGGGCAGGCACGTGATCGAGCTGTGCAAGAGCGCGCCCTGCCATTTCCAGCTGGCCGACAGGGCGCTCGGGTGGTTCGAGGAGGCCCTTGGCATTAAGTGCGGGGGGACAACCGAAAACGGGCTCTTCACGCTCGAGCGGACCAGCTGCATAGGCCTTTGCGACAGGGCCCCGGCCGTCAGGGTGGGTGACGAGTCGTTCGGGGATCTCACCAAGGAAAAAGTCATCGCCCTCCTCACGAGCTACCGGGTGTCCGACCCCAGGATCAGGGAGGGCCTGTGATGTCCAGGGAGAGAAAGCTTGTGTCCCTGGGCGCCGGGGGGATGGATCCCGCGAGCGTCAAGGACTACGAATCCATCGGTGGCTTCTCGGCCCTCAGGAAGGCCTTCGGCATGAGCCCCGAAAGCATAGTGTCCGAGCTTAAGGCCGCCGTGCTCCTCGGAAGGGGCGGGGCCGCCTACCCGGCAGGATCCAAGTGGGAGCACCTTCTGCACATAGAGGGGGAACCCAAGTACGTGGTGTGCAACGCCGACGAGGGCGAGCCCGGCACCTTCAAGGACAGGCTGATACTCGGGAAGCTCCCGCTTAGGCTCATAGAGGGCATGGCGATAGCCGGGTTAGTCTTTTCGGCCAGGAAGGGTTTCATCTACTGCCGGGGCGAGTACAGGGCCATACAGAGGGGGCTCGCCAAAGCCCTTTCCGCGGCCAGGGCCGCGGGCTACCTGGGTTCCGACATCCTCGGCACGGGTTTCTCCTACGACATAGACATAGTCTCGGGCGCGGGCGCCTACGTGTGCGGCGAGAACTCGGCCCTTCTGAACTCCACCGAGGGCATCGTGGGAAGGCCCAGGATAAAGCCGCCGCACCTGGCCGAGGTCGGCCTCTTCCTGAAACCCACCCTGGTAAACAACGTGGAGACGCTCGCGAGCGTCCCGGCGGTGGTGGGGATGGGCGGGAAGGCGTTCCTTTCGGAAGGGCATCCGGACTCGGGCGGGACCAAGCTTGTGTGCCTCTCCGGGCACGTTGTGCGCCCGGGCGTCTACGAGATCCCCCTGGGGAGGCTCACCCTGAGGGAGCTTATCTTCGATCCGGATTTCGGGGACGGCATCCGCGGGGGATCCCAGTTCAAGTTCGCGCACCTGGGCGGGCAGAGCGGGCCGATACTCTCAAGGGACAAGCTGGACGTGCCGTACGGCTACTCGGACCTGAGGAAGGCCGGGCTCGCGGTCGGCTCCGGGGCGATCGTCGTCATGGACCAAAGCGTTTCCGTCCTTGACTACCTTGAGACGGTTTCCGCCTTCTTCGCGCACGAGTCCTGCGGCAAGTGCGTCCCCTGCCGGGAGGGCAACAAGGCCATGCTGAGGTACCTGGGGCTCCTCAGGGTCAAGGGGGCGCTTCCCGAAGACGGGCTCGCGGGCCTGAGGGACGCGGCGGACGCGATGGCCAGGGCCTCCTTTTGCGGGCTGGGCCAGTCGGCGGCCACCGCCTTGAGGACGGCCTGGAAGGCGTTCCCTGAGGAGTTCGCGGCGAACGTCACCAAGGGCGGGGTAACGATCCCCGCCGCAGGTTAGGGGGTGCCCGTCATGGGAGCCAATCCGATCGATAGCTGCGCGAAGGCGACCGTGCGCCTCTTCATAGACGGCATCCCCGCCGAGGTGCGGGAGGGAACGACCATACTCGAGGCCGCCAAGGGCGTGGGCGTCATCATACCCACCCTTTGCGATCTGCCGGGGCTAAGGAGGAGGGCGGTCTGCCGCCTCTGCGTGGTGGAGTGCGACGGCGGCGGCAGGCTCAAGGCCGCCTGCGCGACCGAGGCCTGGGAGGGCGTGAGGGTCGTGACCCAGAGCCCCATGCTCCACAGGCTAAGGAAGACCACCGTCGCCATGCTGCTCTCCGACCACCCGGACGACTGCCTCGCCTGCGACAGGAACCTTAGCTGCGAGCTCCAGGCTCTCGCCTACAGGTTCGGCATCAAGAAGGGCGGCTTCTTCCAAGGGGGCGTCAAGCCGTCCCCGCGGGACGACTCCCGGACGATTGTGAGGGATCTTGGGAAGTGCGTCAAATGCGCGCGCTGCGTGGCCGTGTGCCAGGACGAGCTTGGCGCCATGGCCATCTCGACCGCGGCCAGAAGCGCCGCCTTCCATGTGTGCGCGCCCTACGGCGAGGCGTTGTGCGAGGGACCCTGCGTCTTCTGCGGGGTCTGCGCGACGGTGTGCCCGGTATCCGCCATCCGCCAGGCCGACGACACGGACGAGGCCTTGGACGCCATATCCGATCCGGGCCTCACGCCCACGGTTGCCTTCTCCCAGGAGTTCATTCACGGGCTCCGGGAGGCCTTGGGCCTCGCCCCGGGCTCCTTGGGCCTGGAGGCCGCGACCAGCCTCTTCAGGCACCTGGGCTTCAAGCGGGTGTTCCACCGGGATTTCTTCGAGTCCCTTTCCGCCATCGCCTCCGCGAGGGAGCTGGAAGAAAGGCTCGCGCGCGGCGAAAGGCTCCCGGTAATCGCGGGCTGCGGGACCGCCTGGGGCAACTTCCTGGGCCTTGGCTACCCAGGGCTCGCGCCCCTGGCCGCAAAGGCCCACGGCCCGGACGACATTTTCGGAATCCTTGGCGGCGAGGGTCCAATTCCCGAAAGCGCCCGGGACCAGGACGGGGAGAAGGCCCGCAAAAGGCCCCACACGGTCGTCGCCACCACCTGCCTTGCGAGGAAATACGAAAGGCTGATGCCCAAGGGGGCGGATCCCAAGAGCTACGATCTCGCCCTGACCGTTCGCGAGGTCGCGAAGCTTGTGAAACTATCCGGCCTGGATCCAAGGAAGCTCGGCGGGCAAAGGCCGGATCACGCCTCCTCGGAGGGCATCCCCGCGGAAGGCCCGGGCGAGGGGATAATCGCGCTAGCAAGGACCATCCTCTCCTTGGAACGCGCGGGCGCCATGGGAAGGACGGTTCCGGACAAAAACCTGGTTGCCCCCTACCTTGAGCTCGAAATCCCCTTCAACGGCAAATCCCTGCGTTTCGGCCTGGCCTTGGGGATCAAGAACGCAAGGGCCGCCTTGGACAAAATCGCCTCAGGGGAGTCAGGGCTAAGCTATCTGAAGGTGATGTCCTGCCCGGGCGGCTGCCTCGAGGGAGGCGGCCAGGACCTGAGGATGGCGAAGAGGCTGCGCGAGCTTAGGTCGTCCCAAGACCAATTCGCCAGTTCCATTGACAGCGTCCCGCTCTTCCACGAGGGCGAGGCCTTCGCAACCTTCGAGTCCCTGCGCGTGAAAAACCTGTTCTACAGGGCCCCATAGGGCACCCAAGGCCCCTAAGCCTTAC
>JAITKK010000108.1 GCA_031278475.1 Deltaproteobacteria bacterium | reverse complement strand
ACAATAGCAAAACATACAGCGAACAAAACAGAAACGACATTGATGAAGGCCCAACGCTTGATGGGGATTAACGCAACCCATGCAACACGGAGATTACCGGGAGAAATTGTTTTTCAGCCATAGCGTAGGCTGCAGACGTTTTTGGACACTACGTAAAAGGCTAGCCGGTAGGCCCTTACGATTCCTACACTAAAGGATTATGACAAAAAATGCCCTTGATGTCAAGGGAAAATGTATGCGCCCGGTATGCGCCCAGTATGCACATCGAGCGGCGATTCGGGAATGGGCACACCGCTGAAGCCCAGGACTAACCGCCACCTCGTACTGCAGCAGGGTATTTCCAGCAAATGAGCGCAAGGCAAGCAAAGCTGGTCATGGCATGCGCTAGGGCCAAAGCAATAAAGTCACAAATCAAGGCGACACGGTCCGAACCCAAGACAGCGAGAGCGACACTTGTAGTGATCAGCACGCAAAAGCCACCCAGGCTAACAATTCAGACACGCCGGATGGCCGGTGTCTTGTAGGCCAGCATTGGGCCCGGGCACCCTGCGCCTAGGTTCCGAGACCCAGCGGCAAACTCCCACCTGTTAGAGCCCTGACCCAACATATTATATGTGCCTATGCCGAGGCTTTCATGGTCCCCGGGCGGCGGAAGGCGCTCCTGAGCGAAAAGGCACGCTATGACCTGTGTGAACGGATACAAATAAGGGTGACGGCTGCCCAGGGAAGGCAGAGGCCACCATAACCTGAACTCTGGCCTGAAACCTAACGCTTATAGCCACGTCCTGGGCATTACCGGGGAAACGCTAGCTCCCCTCGGCTTGCTTCCATGCAGCCCGGCACTAGCAAAGACCTTTGGATAAACCCTGGGCACAGGCGGGAGAAACCTCAAGCCAAGCCAAATAGCGGCATCGGTGAGGGTTTTCTGGGGCTAGATGCGGGAAGGGGTGGCCCAAACCTGAAGTATTAAAGCATCAGGCCGGGTTTAGCGGTCCACCAGGCCGATGCTTGACGACAAGTATCCCCCGTACGCCCGCACAGCGCTCCAAGATTGTCACACCCAGAACCCCTCGACCCCCCCACCATTCCTTGCCGCAGCCGCCACATTTCATAAAACGAAATGCATAATTCCCATCATACGTAAATAATATTCGGATTGACTACAATATATTGTGTCAAACTAGGTGAAATGCAGGGTAACAAAACCTAATTCTAATTATGGGGATTCCTGGTCGAAAATCTGAGCCGACTCGAAAGAGAAAGGCGAATAACCCTTGAAACGCACCAAATAACACTCTGCATGTTTCCAAGATAATCAAACACTGGCTTAACAAAGTTCTGGGCGGGTTGAAACAAGTTAGAAGGCTTGCTAATGAGCATCAAAATTTTTCTAAAATGTTTAAAGTGTTGTCGAAGAACTCCGATAAGAATTTTGAAGGAAGCTGGACAACGCTTCAGGTTTATGAGAAAACCCGTTAGATTCAGCTAAAGCAAGTTTTAAGTAAGTCCGACCGGTAAGGCCGGAAGTAATTAATCAGTTATTTACTTACGCCACCGGGCGAAATGCTTAGGCGTCTTTTTAGAAGGAAGGAGATACCGTCATGAGTCTTGTAATAAACCACAACTTGATGGCGATGAACACAGCCCGCAACTTAAACAATACCTACGATCGGCTATCAACTAGCGTGCAGAGGCTGTCTTCCGGGTTGCGCATCAACTCAGCAGCGGATGATGCAGCTGGAATGGCCATCCGGGAACTCATGCGGGCGGACATCGCGACAATGCAACAGGGCATCAGGAACGCAGCTGATGCCATTAGTATGATTCAGACAGCGGACGGCGCCATGGCCGTCATCGACGAGAAGCTGGTCCGCATGAAGGAGTTGGCAGAGCAGGCCGCAACGGGTACCTACACCACCCTCCAGCGCGAGATCATCAACTCCGAGTACCAAGCCATGGCGGACGAGATCGACCGCATCGCCGCGTCCACGAACTTCAACGGCGTGAAGCTGCTCGATGGCTCCACCTCGAACCTCCACGGCGGCCAGGGAATGAAGATCCACTTCGGGGTGGGCAACAACCCCGATGAGGACTATTACTTCCTGACCATGGGGGACGTCAGGGCCACCAGCAACACGGGCCTCCGGATTGGCGGCGACGCCAAGAACGACATCTGGGGTCAAGGTGCCGCGGGCGCCACGGGCCTTGCGGGGCCTGGCTGCTGCACGGCCGGCTACGATTCCCTGGACGGCCCCGGCGGCTTCACCAGCGGCGACACCTTCTCCTATGGTTACAACTGGGATTGGATGGAAGACGACGACCCCGACCTTCTGACCGGCAAATACCTTGCCGGCCGCTACACGGTCAGCTCAACCGACAGCCTCCAAGACCTAATAGACAAAATCAACAAGGGCACCCAGAGCCGCGTAGGCGTGCAGCTGGATGCCTCGGCCCTGGCCGCCGCAATCAAGAACGGGGGCACTGCCGCCGTCTGCGTGGGCGACGAGGCCTACATATTCGGTAGTGCGAGCATCGCAGGGGGGACAACCGTAATCCCCGCGGTCGAAGGCGTGACCTACAGGTACATTGCCGAAGGCAACTACCTTGGTGCGGGATTCATGGCCAACCAGGTCAATGGCGCCGCGGGCTACGGCTTCGGCCTCACCTCGGCCCAAATCTCCGCCCTCCAGAAGGCGGGCGTGGATCTTACCGCCTTGGGGCTCACCAATGCGCAGGTAACGGCATCCGCCTCCTCCACCGTTGGCTCCGCCCAGGCAAGGACACAGCTACTTCTCGCCCTCACCAATGCCTGGAACGCCCTTGGCCTGAGCCAATACTCGGCCATCACAACGCAGTCAGGCGTGGTTCAAGGCTTCACGATCACCAGCGCCAACGTCAAGGCCAGCGCCACGGCCTCTAACGTCAGCAGCCAGTACCTGAGCGCCACAATCCTCCAGGACGGCACGGTAAACGTCCACACCGGCGTTTACGCCGACGCGAACGGGAACTGGACCGACGACGAGCGCATCGCCAAGGCCCTGGGCCTGACGGAAGTGGTATTCCATATCACCAACCAGGACTCGCCTAGCTACAAGGCCGATCTAAACCAAGATTACAAGAGCAGCTATTATGCCATGAACGGCACAGGGACCATCGCCTACGTGGGCAATGCCACCACGCTCACCACTGCGGGTATCACAGGCTTCGCCTCGGCAACGGTTGCTGCCGGCCTCACGGCCACGGGCGCTAACGCCAGCGCTGCCTCGGCCGCCTTGCTCTCACTGGTCTCGGCCGCTTTCTTTAACAAGTACTCAACCGTTACAAAGGAGCTGACATTCCAAGTATCGGCCGCCGCAGGCACTAGCTATGGAAAGGCCGGTTCCCAGATCATAAGCAGCGCAGGTGCTGCAAACTTCACCGGCGGTATCCTAAATGACAACACGACCATCCAGATCTCCGCCAATCTCTGGTGGGATGGAAACGGAAACTTCACGGATTCCAAGGAAACAGCGGATGCCCTGGGTTTCACGAGGGTGGTCTACTCAGTTGCAAGAGCCAGTACTGCCTATACTATAAGCATAGTAGGCGTAGCAGGAGACATCAACTCGGATACAGCTTTTTCTACCCTGATTAACGCTGCCGATAGTACCGACATGGCTACCTTGGCTGCCGCTCTCAACGTATCCTATGCCAACCAAATAGCCGCACGCCAGACAGCTGCCGCAGGCGACCAAGGGTACGTGCTGCTCAGCGACTATGATTCTTCCAAACTGTACCCGCCGAAGGCAGAAGAGCTGGTTGGCAAGTACAGCAACACGGCACAGACGGCCTCAAACTATCTGACCGCAACCGTCGACATAGCCGGAAAAACAAGCGCGATAGGCGCAAGCTACGGTGTCGCCCTAACTGGCTTGAACAGGAACACGACCACCTTGGGCGAGCTGGTGGATCCGATAGCCACCGCGCTTTCCCAGATACTCGAGCTCTACCAGAACAACGCGCTGACCAAGAACCTCGTGAGCATGGGCCGCCTCGTGACCGAGAAAGCGACCCCCCCGCAAGGGCCAAACAGTGTAGCCGAGGTCGATAAATTCACTGCCTCCACGGCGTTTAACACCGGAACGCTTGACAAGAGCGTCGCAACCGGCATATACGATGACAGCGGGTACGTCTTCAATGCGACCACCGGTTATGGCCTCACCAGCGTCCAGCTGAAAGCCATCCAGGTGACTGGTCTGGATCTGAGCAAGCTGAACCTCCAATCGGCTATTATCAACACCAGTGCCACTTCCAATGTCTCATCGGCTTCCGCCCGGGCACTGCTGCTGCAAAAGATCACAAACCTGTGGAACGCCTTGGCCTTGGGGGATTATTCCGCGCTGACCGTAAGTGGCGGACTCTTCACCGGGTACACCACAATCGAATCCGCGGCTGTCAAGGCAAGCGCGGGGGCCGCCATCTCGGCCACGGCTGGCGGAAACATCATCAAAGAGCAAAAAACCATGGTGGTCCACACCGGCATCTATGCGGACGCCAACGGCAACTGGACCGACGACGCGGCTCTTGCCAAGGATTTGGGCCTCTCCGAGATTACCTACACTGTCAGTAACAACAACAACACATGGTACTCGACCTCCGCACACTGGGTTAGTAACGATTATGCGGTTAACGGCAACTTCCTTGCCACATCCACGACCCTTGCGGATCTTTCAACGGCTTCTGCCGCATTCGCTACCTTCTTAAACAGTTTCACCTCCGCCTCTATTTCGGCAAGGGGATCAGCAGCCAACGCGGCCGCCGCTTCAGCCGATTTGCTCACCCAAGCCTTGGCCAATTGGGCCGCCAAGTACCAAAACGCCCACTCGAGCCTGGTCTTTGACGCAGCGGATAACGGTTCGACAATCCTTGCACCTGCCTTCTCTTTCATCGGGCAGAGCGCAAACGCCGCCAACACCACCGCGAACGGCCCCACTGGCGAAATCCGGGTAGGCTCCACACTGGTAGTCCACACTGGCATCTACTCCGATAGTGCCGGGAACTGGACAGACAACAAAGAGGTGGCCGATGCCTTCGGGTTGAATGAGATTACCTACAGTATCCTTAACAACGGCACCAATTACCTTGTGTCCGGTGCCGGGGTGGCCGCAAACACGCCGATCGCCATATCCGAGCTAGGCGATCTTGCCACACCGGTCATGACATACATCAGAACATTCTTAGGCGGCAAGCTCGCGACAGCCGGGAAGATCTCACTCACTGCCCAAGCCGGGCCCGCGGCGCCCACCAAAGCCGACCTCGATGGGGTCAAGACCGCAATCAAATCGGACACCGTCAACACGGTCGATCCCAGCCGCACAGGGTTCTTGGATGTGCAGATAGACATAGCCGGTGTCACGAAATCGGTCTTTGACCTCTGGACACCGCCATCGCTTGCCTCGAACATCAACATGACCGACCTGGCCGATAAACTGAACACCAATGTCGGCGAAAGCCTCTCATGGCTCGCGCTCCAGGTCTCCGGCACCTACACCGGCATGGGCAAGGTCAACGCGATCGCCCCCACGCCTCCGGGACCCCCCAGCTCTCTCGCGGATCTGACCAAGTTCACCGAGGAGGACATCTACAAGTCCGCCTCCAACGCCCAGACCGTCACCACGACCGGCATCATAGACAAGACCAAGCACGTGACCGTGGTCGCCTCCGCTGGCACCGCTTACTTCAATGACCAGGGAATCTCGAACTTTGGCGCATGGGCCCTCGCCTCCGCCATCAACCACAACCCCAACTCCCAGTTCTGGGCAATGGTCCAGTCGGTGAACTCGGACGGCGTCTCAGCCGACATGGTCTACATCTTCACAAAGGACGGCGGCGACTACAACAGCCTGCTCGCCTGCGACGTGGCCGACGGCGACGTTGCCTCCAGGGAGGCCCTCGACGCGATAAGCTTCGAGAACACCGAGACCGACGTCCACAGCCAGTCAGGGACCAACTTCAGCCTCGGCGGCCAGAACTGGGCCACCATGAAGCCGGTCCAGACCAGGGCCGGGCAAGGCAAGGAGGTCTGGAACCTCACACTCCACGGCCGCGACGTCGGAAAGGAAAGGGATCTCTGGATAGCCGCCGTCACCAACGGCCAGAACGAGGTACAGACCCCAGGGCTCTCCGGCAACATCATAAACGGACTCGACCGCTACAGTTTCGTGGAAATCCAAAACGCGGACAATGGCCAGTGGACCGGGGCGGAGGTCAGGACACAGTCCAGCGCCCAGGAGGCCCTTGACCGCATCAACGACGCGATGGCCCGCAAGGACAAGGTCCGCGCCGATATCGGGGCTCTCCAGAACCGCCTGGAGAACACCATTACCAACCTCGAGATACAGGTTGAGGCTCTCCAGCAGTCCGAAAGCCGCATATCGGATGTCGATATGGCCACGGAAATGACGGAATTCGTCAGGAACCAGGTGCTGGCGCAGGCTGCCATCTCAATGCTGACCCAAGCCAACTCACTCCCGCAAATGGCTCTCTCCCTCCTGAATGGGTAATTCAGGTCCTTCACCTAAAAAGACAAAGACGGCGGACTCGCGAGGGTCCGCCGTTTTTTTTCCCGATTTACTCCGTCCCCCCCCCTTCCCTCCCTTGCTGGGGGCAATCAACACCTGAAATGCTGGTGCCTGGCAAACAAGCTGCGCCCGTTGCGCAACCTTAATTTAATCATATTACCATTAATTAACTCCCATATTCTCACATCTTTTTCAAGCAAGAATATTTTTTGTTAACAATATAATTGCCTCTAATACGCTCTCAATTTTAAGCCCGTCGCCATTAAATCCATGTCCCACCGCATCCAGGGGCATATCCCCCTCGTGACCCCTATCGGGCCAAAGCCCACGGAGGCCCTGGATTAGCTCGCAATGCGGAAGTGCGTTTCCAATGCCGCGAACGTCAAAATTATTCATTTACTGGACGATTTAGCCTTGACAGCCTCTTTTCAGCTGTCTAGAATGGGTTTTGGTAGGCGCCGCCAAGGCTTAATAGGGAATCCTGTGCAAGTCAGGGACGAGCCCATCGCTGTAAATCCTCACAACCGATATGTTCGGGTTTCCCGCCCTGGACAGGCCACTGACCGAGATTCGGCCGGGAAGGTTTGGCGGGAGACGGATGAGTCAGAAGACCTGCCTATCGACATCAGTTTCGGGCCCCGTTCGAGCCGAAAAGGCCGGGGGTTCGGACAAGCTTTGCCATTTCCAGGATTAATGGGCGTCCCGGATCACGCTTTGAGGTGATTCCGGGATTTTTTATAATACCCCAACTCCAAAGATTCGAGGAAACGACTTTGCCAGACTATTCTATCTCACACATGTTCCTTCACGCGGACCGCGTGGTCCAGGGCGTCATGATCCTCCTGTTGCTGGCATCCGTGTCGTGCTGGGTTGTGATACTCGAAAAAGCCATGCTGCTGAAACAGTCCAGCGTCGCCGTTTGGCACTTCAAGAAGATTGCGGCGGCCCTAACCGACTCGGTGAACCCGGCTGACTTTCCCGGCTTTACCACCAAGATAGTCGAGGCCGGCGTAAACGAGAGCAAGGACACGGCAGGGCACGAGACCCGCGCCGACTACCGGGAGAGGGTGGAACGCGCCATGCGGGTGATCCTCTCGGGCAGGATTGACCGCCTTGAGAACCGGGTCAACCTGCTCGCGACGGTCGGGTCCACCAGCCCCTTCGTGGGGCTTTTCGGAACGGTCTGGGGCATCATGCACAGCTTCATCGGCATTGCCGCGTCAGGGGAGACCACCCTCTCGGTTGTCGCCCCCGGCATCGCCGAGGCCCTGTTCGCAACGGCCATGGGCTTGGTAGCGGCGATCCCCGCCGTCATCGCCTTCAACAAGATCAACAGCACCATGCAGAAGATGACCAAGGAGGCCCTCGCCGGCATCGCCTTGGTAGGCAACAGCCTCTCCAGGATCCATTTCCAAGCGGACGAACAGGAGGGCGCGACCCTGCAGCTGAGGAAGGCCTGATGCCCGGGACCGGCCTCATGTTCCGGCAAAACACTATCGCAAGACCCCAAAGTGGTGGCTTATGGCACACACAGACGAACTGATCCGCGGCCAGAGCGAGGTCAAGAGCATTTCCGACATAAACGTCACCCCCTTCATCGACGTGATGCTCGTCTTGCTCATCATCTTCATGGTCACGGCCCCCCTCATGATGGGAGGCGTGCACATCAACCTTCCCAAGACCTCGGGCACGCCCATGGCGCGCCCGCACGACCCGCTCATAGTAAGCCTGGACGCCCAGAGCAGGATCTTCGTGGGCAAGGACATGGTCCCCACCGACAACCGCATGGAAGTCTTCAAGAAGATGGCGCTTGATTCAGAGTCGGGCGAGGTCTTCGTGAGGGGCGACGGCGGGGTCAAGTACGCCGAGATGATAGACCTCATGACCGAGCTGGGCCAGGCGGGCTTCGCCAGGGTCACGCTGGTCACCAACGTCCAGGGCGGGGCGGATCCCAACGCCTTGCCCGACACCCCGGCCTCCCCCGCGGCCCCCGCCGGCGCGACCCCGACGGCGGGAGCCGCGGCCGCGACCCCGGCAACTGCCGCCCCGGCGACCCCGGCGACCCCGGCGACCCCGGCAAGCCCGGCCGCCCCGGCAACGCCCGCGGCCCCGGCCGCGCCGGCAAGCCCGGCCAGCTGACGGCGGGGCCGGTAGCATAATGCCACCCAGGCCAGCATGCCGGCCGAGCCAGCATGGGCCTTACGTTCACAGGGCCAGGACTGACCGTCCCTACGCCATCATAGCCGGTCTGTGACACATGAACGCTTCCCGCAAATCATCGGATCATGTCTTCAGCAGGGCCCTCATCCTGGCGATTGCCTTCCACCTGACCATCATCCTGTACCTGATCGCACCCAGGCCGGACCCGGGCTTCCAAGTGCTCGCCTCCATGGAGTTCGACACCTACGACCCCCTTGGGGGCCAGCCGGGCGGCGACCAGGCCGAGGCCATCCCCGACGCCGACCCCAACGCGCAGCCAGTGGAACCGCCCGATCCAGTGGAGGAGCCGGAGCCCATAGAGGAAGAGCCGGACGTGGTGGAGGACCCGCCGCAGGTAATCGAGAGCACCTCCGAGAAGGCGGAGGATGTGGCGCCGCCGCCGCCCCCCAAGGAGCCGCCCAAGGAGCCTCCCAAGCCGAAGCCCAAGCCCAAGCCCAGGCCTAAGCCAGAACCCCAGGCCAAGCCCCCTGGCAACCCCAACGCCGAACCCGGCACAGGGCAACCCGGGGCCACCGGCCTCGGAGGAGGCCCCGGCACAGGCCAAGGCGGGGTGGGCGGAGGCACGGGCAAGGGCAACCCGAACGCCTTCGCGGCCTACAAGACCAAGGTCCAGCGCAAGCTGGAGCGCTACAAGAAATACCCCCCGGCCGCGCGCAACTCCAAGACGGAGGGGACGGTCACCGTCCGCTTCACCATCAACCGCACCGGGAAGGTAATCCAGTCCCAGCTTGTGAAGAGCTCCGGCTCCCCAATCCTGGACGACGAGGTGATGGCGCTTCTGAGGAGGGTGGATCCCTTCCCCGAGTTCCCCAAGGAGATCCCGGACAACACCATCACGCTCACGGCGCCCATAAGGTTCTCGATCAGGGACAGATAAGGCATCCGCGATGGATGCGTTTTTAAGTAAAACGCCCTGGGGGCAAGGCCCCCAGGGCGTTTTGTTTCGGCGAATGCATTTGGGCACCCCCCGCGCCCGCTAGTCGCGGCCGATATCCGTCAATTCGCGCGGTTGCCGCCATGCCTTTTCATGGGTATCGCCTGGGGGTTCCCATTTCTGGGACCCCCTTGCCTTCTTTCCTGCCGATAAGATCCCGCTCTTTGACTTTCGGCCCAATCGCTTGAAAGCAACCCTCATTTTCCAAGATGGGAGCGAGCCCATGCCCCTTGGGCGTGCCAAGGCCCTAGCAGGTGGTGTACCCGCAGTTGAGGCACTTGCGGCAGCAGCCCTCCCTCTTGAAGGACAGCTTGTGGCATTCCGGGCAGATGTCATAGGCCCCGTCGTCGTGGGGCACGGGCACGGGCGAGCCCTTGTCCAGGTACTCCTTCCTCTGGCGCATGAGAAGCCCTATGGCCTGGGGCAGGCTGTTCCCCACTATGGGGTCCTTGCTCATCTTGGTGTGGATTACCACCCTTTGGTCCATGCGGACCTTGAGGAGCACCTTCACCAACGGATCGAAGAGGAAGGGCGCCCTGCGAAGGGCTACCGAGAGTATCATGCCGAAGGCCGTGAATATGGCGTTGATGTCCGCCCCCACGTCGCCTGCCGAGACGAAGACCTCCCGGATGTTGTTGTTCCGGTCGTGGGAGAGCGTGATGTGGGCGTTCAGGGAGGAGCTCCTGGCCCTGAATATCCTCCCGGGCCGGTCGTCACCCACGTCCCTGTCCATGGTCTCGTCGTCGAAAGGCCCGGCCCCTGGCAATGCCTCGCCGCACTCGGCCCTGGCCTCCTGCTCTTGCTCTTCCTCCTCCTCCTTTTCCGCGACGGAGATTACCCCAGTGAGCGAGCTGTCCCTGTAGACGGTGAAGCCCTTGAGCCGCATGTCCCTGGAGCTCGTTATCAGCCCCCTCACCTCGTCCACGGTGACGGAGGCCGGAAGGTTCAGTGTCTTCGAGACACCCGTGTGGTTGTGCAGCTGGAAGGCCGCGAGCATGCCCAGCTGGTCGGCCGGGGCGAGCTTGAGCGCGGTCTGGGCCTCGGCGCGCTCCTTTAGGCCCGGGTGGGACTCGAACAGGTCGCAAAGCTCCATGGGCCTCAAGGTGAAGCTCACCCAGCCCTCGTTGGGGTCCAGCACCCTTCTGTCCACGGCCAGGGAGAAGAAGGGCTCTATGCCCGTGTCGATGTTCCTGAGGAAGACCGAGACGCTCCCTGTGGGGGCCTGGCTGGTGGTGAGGCAGTTGTAGAAGCCGCCCTTCTCCTCCACCAGGTTTCCGAGGTCGGCCAGTATGTGGGAGGTGGGTTCCCCCATGCCGCACTCCCCGAAGGTCTCGCCAAGCTCGGCAAGATGCCTCTTCCAGAAGGAGGGGTTCTCATAGACGTGCCCGGTCTGCCTCGCGAAGGAGGCGGACATGGCAAGCGTCCCCAAGGTGAGGCTCGCCTGGGTGGCCCTGGCGAAGGCCATGGCCTCCTTGGAGCCGTAGGCGGCCCTTCCCCAATGGGCGAGGATCAGGGCCGTGTGGAAGCCGGATAGCCCCACCCCCACGGGCTTCTTCTCCTGGGTCTTCTCCCTTATCTCCGGGAGGGGGTAACCCTCGTCGAAGCCCAGTATCAGGTTCCCAAGGTAGGTTGCGAGCCCTGCTGTCCTTCCCAGGGACGCGAAGAAGCGGCGGCCGAAGGCCTCCGCCCACTTCCCGTTGTCAGGGTCCAAGCCCTCCTTAACCAACCCGTCATGGGCGAGCCTCGCGAGCCTGGCCGCGTTCACCGTGATGAGGTTGCAGGCGGTCCCGGCCGAGGCCAGGTACTCCCCGCAGGGGTTTGAGTACCTGGGCTCGTCTTCTTCCCTAAGCGGGGAGTATTTGAGCATGTTGTCGACGAAGAGGAGCCCCGGGTCGCCTGTCGCCCACATGTTCCTGGCCACCAGGCCTATGAGGTCCTCCCTCTCCCAGAAGGCCCCGAAGACGTTCACGGAGATGTTCATGTTGGACAGGCACGGCGCCTGGGAGGGCCTTTCCTCGGGCGGGAGCGTCTCCATGAACTTGTTGAGCCTCGCGTTGAAGTTCTTGGCCTCTATGAAGGACCTTATGTCGGGGTGGTCCCAGTCCATCTGCACGAGGAGGGCCCCGCGCCTGCGGCCGCCCTGGTTGGTGGTCCCTGTCACCGCGTCGAAGTCCGGGAGGAAGCCCACCGGGCCCGAGGCTATGCCCTGGCCGTTGTCGACCGGGCTGCCCTTGGGCCTGAGCTTGGATATGTCGATGCCCGCCCCGCCGCCCGCCATGTAGATGGTGCGCATCTTGCGGCGGATGTCCTCTATCTCGTCCAGGCTGTCGCCCACCTGCCCCAGGGGGTAGCAGGAGAAGTAGCCGGGCCTCCTCGTGTGCGGGTTGCCGAAGGACATGAGAAGCGGGGACGCGGGGATCAGGTGCCTGGAGAGGAGCCCCACCACAAGATCCTCCAGTATCCCCTCCGCCTTGAGCGGGGGCCTTGCCGACCCCAGCTTGGGTATGAGCCTTCCGGCTATGATGGACTGGTAGTTGGGCTCCAATGGCTCCAAGGTCTTGGGATCCCTGACCGCGTAGCGGGAGGTGGTAAGGTAGCTGTCCAAACGATCCCAGGCCTCTTGGACCTCCCTGGGATTGGGCCTTGGCTTGTCTGAGGGTCTTTTCCCCATGATCCGTCATCTCTCTTGGGCCAGGGGGCGGAAATCCTCCCCTCCGGCCCCCGCCCGGAGGCTGGTTAAGGGCCACAGTGGCACATATAGTGGTTAAAAGGTCAAATGCTCAGGAAAACACACAATATATCACTTCACCTGAAATTGCAAGGGCAAAAGGGCCGCGAACCGCCGGATTGCGGCAGGCACTGGCAAGGCACACCGGGGCAGGGCATCCGGGACTTTGGTGCAAGCCCGGGGGGGCGCCTTGCGCCCCCCCCGGGGCTTCCTTGACTTTCGGATGCCCAGGCTAAAGAATGTCCCTAAAGCGTGGCCCCGGCCGGGGCCAGGGAGGCTTGGGGATCCCCCCCTTGGCCGTCGCGGGAAAGAGCCAGGGGGCGGGGCATCCCCCCCCCCGATTGGAGCTTAAATGAAGGATATGTACCCCAAGGGGTTCAGGGCCGGGGCCGTGGCCTCCGGCATGAGGTACCAGGACAGGCCCGATCTGGGGCTGATAGTCGCGGACAGCTTCCACTCGGGCGCGGCCGTCTTCACCCGCAACCTCTGCAAGGCGGCGCCCGTGCTCTGGTCCCAAAAGAGGTTCGAAAAGGGCAGGGCCGTACTCGCGAACGCGGGCCAGGCCAACGCCCAGACCGGGCCCAAGGGCCTCGCCGACGCCAAGGAGTCGGCAAGGCGCGTCGCGGGGCTCTTGGGCGTGAAGACGGACGAGGTGCTCCTGGCCTCCACCGGCATCATCGGCCAGCCCATGGAGATGGGGAAATTAACCGACGCCCTCCCCGGGCTCGTGGGAAGCTTGGGCGGGGACGGCTTCGACCTCTTCTCCCAGGCGATACTCACGACCGACACCGGGCCCAAGACAGGGTTCGCCCGCGGGGACGTGGAAGGCAGGGAATTCACCATCTGGGCCTGCGCCAAGGGCTCGGGCATGATCTCCCCCTCCATGGCCACCATGCTCGCCTTCGTGCTCTGCGACCTAAAGGTGGAGCCCGACGCGCTCCAAAGGATCCTCCGCAGGGCCTGCGACCGCACCCTCAACAGGGTGACGGTAGACGGGGACGGCTCGACCAACGACTCGCTCTTCCTCCTCTGTTCCGGCCTGAGCCCCTTGGAAAGCATCAAATCGTCCCGCAGCCAGCTTGGGGCCGTCTTCGAGGAATCGCTCACGATGGTCCTGTACTCCCTCGCCCAGCAGATAGCGATCGACGGCGAGGGCTCGACCAAGTACGTGGTGGTGACCGTGCGCGGCGCGAGAAACGACCGCGAGGCGGCATTGGCCGCGAGGACGGTCGCCGAGTCCCCGCTTGTGAAGACGGCCTTTTACGGCGAGGATCCCAACTGGGGGAGGGTGCTCGCGGCCCTGGGCCGCTCCGGCGCCTCCTTCGATCCCTACAAGGTGGACCTTGACCTTCTCTTCGCCCCGGAAGACGAACCGCCGGACAACGAACCCTCGATCGTGCCCTGGGTCAGGAACGGCATGGACAACGGCTGCGAGGA
>JAITKK010000233.1 GCA_031278475.1 Deltaproteobacteria bacterium | reverse complement strand
GGCCGAAGGACGCCCTGATCCGCTACCGCCGCGACCTGACCCCGTGGGACCGGACGAACATGGGAAGGTAGGGCTGCCTAAGGTGCTATTAGTGTTTCCGGGCAAGGCCCGGGATTGCGGTCTAGCGTCCCAAGCACAACAACCTTACCCTTCTACATCCTTATATAGGTTGACAATGCTAAGGCCATTCTTTTTGGCATATTTAACGGTATGTCCGGTTCCGCTTGGTTTGCCGTCGAAATAGCATATTAAATGTGATGCGCGGTCCACCATCCAACGGTTTCGTTCAGCAAAACATCCCCTGCGGTAATCAGGATTAAGCGTTACCACTTCATCACATTGGTCAAGCACCTTGTAATATAGGTCTTGATCCGTTTGTGAAAAATCATCAGCTTGGCCTTCGAAAGGAACCGCTGCAATTAGATATATTTTGCCTCCATTACCAATTGAAACTGTTTGCTGTCTGTTTAAAATCATCTCAGCTGCAAGAAGATCGAATCCGTAACAGGCACCCATAATGAATGTGTCATAGCCTTTCGCTATGGATTTTTCAATTTCTTCCTTCAAACGTTTTTCCAAAATTTTGTACTTATCACGTGTCTTGGGCAGTTTCCCTGTTCTATGTCCGGAAAATGCGACACTTTTTTCTATTTGTAACATACGGAATTAACCCTGTTTACATAAAAAACAGTTTGGCATATGGCCTTTAAACGGTAAATTAACAAGAAGTTAAAACAGCATGCTAACTACAAAGGCATTCATTGTTAAGCGGGATCCAAGTTTCGGTTTCATTATACGATGTGAGGTGCCCGGCCTTAAAGCTTGTTTTTGGCATGACGGGTGAGCTTTCCCTCAGTGGGCACCTGCCGCCTGGCAGGCGGCGCAAGGGGCAGGTGCGTTCCCATCCTTGAGGCTTTTCCTTAGCCCCTCCATCTCCTCTCCCCGCCACAGCTCCGAGATGCCGGACTTCTTAGCGTCAAGGGCAAGCATTCCCTCCCCGTACCAGCTGCAGCAGGGCCACAGCGAGCCGTCCTCCAGGACCCCCAGCCTCTGCCAGGGCTGGCCGCAGTGGGTGGATGAATCCTCCTCCCCAAGCCCATCGGGCTTGGGGAGGCGGCTGTCCGGGAACCAAACGGGCCTCTGTATGGATAGCATGTCCGCCCGGTCCTTCCAAAGGGAAAGGAAGCCCGGAAGCTCCCCCTCGTTTTGGGGGAGCCTGAGGAAGCTGAGCCTCAGGAGCGGGAAGCTTTGGCCCTTTTTGGCCCTCAGCCCCAGGAAGCCCTCTATTTTCCGAATAAGGGAATCGTAGTCGCCGCCCCGGATGGCCCGGTAGGTGGAGGCATTGGTAGCGTCGACCGAGACCTCCAGCCTTGTGAGCGGAGAGTCCAGGAGCCTTTCCGATTTGGCCTTGCTTAGCCCAAGGCCGTTGGTGCCTAACCGGATGTCCATCACCCCGGCCCTGCCGCAGAGCCCCAGGGCGTCGAAAAGCCCTTTGGCGAGCAAGGGCTCGCTTGCGAGCCCCAGGGTCACGGCCGGGAGCCCGTGCTCCCGGCCCTCCGAGAGCAGCCTCCTTAAAAGCGGAAGCGGCATGCCCGGGCCCTTGGCCAAAGCCTTCCTCCCCTGCATGGGGCACATGACGCAGGCGAGCTGGCAGCCGGGGTTAAGGCGCAGGTCCAGGCTCAGCGGGAAGTGGCCGGGATCCCCCATAAGCCCACGTTCCTTCCAGGAACGGCGGTAGGCGAGGAATCGTTCGCCGTGGAGCCTTGCCAGGGCCTCGGAGTAGAGGCCGTCCCTCTCAAGGAGCAGGGCCATGCCCTGCGGGTCGCCATGCACGAGCCCTATGGTCATGGGAGCCTCAGCCAAGGCAAGCCAAAGGTCGTCTTGGGGTTTTTTTCAGCGGATGGTGACAATGGCCCCGGCCGGGAGCGGTTCCTTGGAGGCCACCAGCTCCTTTTCGCCAGGGATGCGGGATGCCAGGGCCCTGGCCTGGGCGGCTTGGCCGGCCTGGTAGACGATGGTGGTCTTGCTGCCAGGGCCGCCGGTGGGCACCCCCTGCGACGATGACACGATGTTGTAGCCTATCTGGGACAAGACTTGGTGGTAGGCGTTCTCGGCCCCGGGGACGCCGGTCTCGTTTACCAGGATGACGCTCAGGTTCGGCTTTACGACGGCCCTGGGCTTGCCCTTGGGTTTGGCGGTGCCCGAGCCGGAAGAGCCCCCGGACCCTGCCTTGGGCTTGGTGCCGGCCTTTCCGCCGGCGGAAGAGCCGGGCGGGGTCCTCCCTGGCACGGGGGCTTGGCCGTCCGTCACGATCCTTGCCTGCCCAGCCCTGCCGGGCGCGGCTTCAGGGCCTTCCTGGGCCAGCAGGTAGCCAGATTTGCCGATGGCGAGGCCTTCGTTGGGGTCCACCGTCTTGGGTTCGCTGATAGGCGGGAGGGTCGCATCCCTTGCGGCTTGGGCCTCGGGGGCGGCGGGCGTCGCGGGCAAGGCCCTGGGCGGCAGCGGGGGCGGCAAAAGCGGGGTTTGCGCCTGCGCCGGCTCCTCGACGGCTGTATCCTCCATGAGGCCGCTTAGCGAACCGGTGACCGAGCTCGAGGAGGGCTGGGAAAGAGGCGGGTTGGGGCCCACGGTAGTCGGCTCCTCAGGCGCGCCGTCGTCCATGGAAACCTCCGGCAGCATGTCGGAGAACAGTCCCATGAGCTGCGAGCGGCCCTGGTCCTGGTTTCCGCCAGCTGGCGGCTGGGACGCAGGGGACTGAGGGGCGGGCGGGGGTGGCGCGCTTGGGCTGGTGGGCGGAGCGGGTGGCGGCGGTGCGGTGGGGGGCGGGGCGGAAGGCAGGCCTGGCGTCCCTTGGGCCGGCACTATGAGCGGGGCCTGGGAGCCAGGGGAAGGGGTGACGCCCACCGTCCTGCCCTGTGAGCTGGGCCTGCTGAAGGATCCCACCTCCAAGACCTGCCAGTTGGCTTGGGTGGTGTCGAAGTCGGGGATGGGGCCGCCGCCTTCCGAGGTCCCGGATGGCTCGCGGGAGCTTCTCTTCCAGACCGGGGCGGGCGGCACCACGACGTTGCCGGTGACCCTCCTGGGCTCGGGCGTCAAGAGCCCCGAGGGTTCCCCCTCGGCATCTGCTGCGGCGGTGGGCGCGGGCCCTGCCCCAGAGCCGCCTCCTGACCCGGCAGGCGCTTGGCCGGCCTCTACTTGCTGCCCCGGGAGATCCGTGGGTGCCAGAGGCGGGAGCGTCTGGGGAAGTATTTCCTCGCCGTCGTCGGTTGCAGCAGGCACAGCTGCTTGGGGATCAGTTGGCCGGGTCGGGGACGCTGTGGCCGCGGGCGTTGCAGCTGGAGTTGCCGCGGGTGTGGCAGCTGGGGTGGCGGCTGGAGTGGCCGTGCGGGTGACGGTAGGTGTTGCTGCGGGCGTTGCAGCTGGAGTTGCCGCGGGTGTAGCAGCTGGGGTGGCGGCTGGAGTGGCCGTGCGGGTGACGGTAGGTGTTGCCGCGGGCGTTGCAGCTGGAGTTGCCGCGGGTGTGGCAGTTGGGGTGGCGGCTGGAGTGGCCGTGCGGGTGACGGTAGGTGTTGCTGCTGGCGTTGCAGCTGGAGTTGCCGCTGGGGTTCCCGCTGGGGTTGCCGCAGGGGTTGCCGCTGGTGTGGCGGCAGGGGTTGCCGCAGGGGTTGCCGCAGGGGTTGCCGCTGGTGTGGCGGCTGGGGTTGCGGCTGGGGTTGCCGCAGGGGTTGCCGCTGGGGTCGCGGCCTGCGTCGGTGCCTGAGGCTGCGGGGGCGTCAAAGCCCCCGGTGGGGCCGTGGGCGAGGCCGGGGTCTCGTTCTCTTCATAAATGTCATCGTCGCTGAAGAGAAGGTTCAGGAAATCCTCATCCGCCTGGGCCATGGCCAGGGCGGGAAAGGCCAGCATTAGCGAGACTATGAGTGGGATCAACCCGCGCATGGCAGTGGCTCCTGGAAGTGGCGTGGACGATGGCATCCGGCGGGGCTGTTGGACGGGGCCCATGCCAGGCCCCTGGAAGGATGGGCGGACGCAAGGCGGGCGCCCTGTATACATTATGGCAAGAATCAAGCCAAAATCAAGAGGCTTTATGCTATGAGGATTCTGCTTTGAATGGGTATTTGCCGTTGCTTTTGACAATGGCCTCGGCGGGTTTTTGGGCATCCGCAGGTCAAGGTAGTGAGCTTTTGTCCCAGCGGGAATTTTCCTTGCTTTTCCTTCAAGGCCTGTGGCAGGAAATGCTATGGATAATGATGAGATTTGTTGGGATTTGGTGGGATAAGTTGGGATTTGTTGGTATTTGATGGGATTAGATGGGTTTAATGTAAAAGTTTATTTTTCTTAGGGGGGTGGCTTCCCGTCAGGGGGGATTCCAGTCAAGCAGGCAGGAGCACCCCCAAGTTGACCAAATAAACATTCATGATCCCCTTGGCGGAAGGCTATTGAGCCTATCATGGGTGTTTAGTGACCGGGTTTGGCTCCAAAAAATATTCGTAATCGACCGCCACACCATAATAGTAATCATCACTTTGGTTTTGTCAAGGGGTTTCAAGATAAATTTTCACTATCCCCTTGGCGAAAAGCTCTAGAGCCTATCATGAGTGATTAGTGAGCGAGTCTGGCTTGAAAAATTATTCGTAATCGATCGCCACACCGTAATAGTAATCATCACTTTGATTTTGTCAAGGGGGTTTCAAAATAAATTTTCACTATCCCGTTGGCGGAAAGCTCTTGAGCCTATCATGGGTGTTTAGTGACCGGGTTTGGCTCAAAAAAATATTCGTAATCGATCGCCATACTGTAATGGTAATCATCACTTTGGTTTTGTCAAGGGGTTTCATGATAAATTTTCACTATCCCGTTGGCGGAAAGCTCTTGAGCCTATCATGAGTGTTTAGTGAGCGAGTCTGGCTTGAAAAATTATTCGTAGTCGACCGCCATACCATAATAGTAATCATCACTTTGATTTTGTCAAGGGGTTTCAAGATAAATTTTCACTATCCCGTTGGCGAAAAGCTATTGAGCCTATTATGAGTGTTTAGTTGGGACTTGTTTGGATGTGATGGGACTTGTTGGGCTTTGATGGGACTTGTTGGGCTTTGATGGGACTTGTTGGGCTTTGATGGGACTTGTTGGGCTTTGTTGGTATTTATGGGATTGTATGGGTAGCCTGCGGCACGCACCTTCCGGTGGGTAGGCTCTACAAAGTGCGCTACATCAGAAGAACAGGAAAGTCATGGCTATGAATAGTGGAACTAGTATGACTAGTGACCACAACATGTAGCCAAAGAAGCTTGGCATCCTGATGCCACGCTCTTCCGCGATTGAGCGCACAATGAAGTTGGGTGCGTTCCCTATGTAGGAGTTGGCCCCCATATAGACTGCCCCGCAACTTATGGCGGCAAGCGTCAGAGGGATCTCGTGCATGAGCCGCTGGGCATCACCGCCCGCGGTATTGAAGAAGACCAGGTAGGTGGGGGCGTTGTCCAGGAAGCTCGAGAGGACTCCTGTCAGCCAGAAATAGAACGCGTTCCGTGGTTCGCCGGACTCGTTGGTCACAAGGCCCACCAGCGGGCTCAGGGCTCCGTCGGTTCCCGCCCTGAGTATGGCTATCGCGGGGATCATGGTTATGAAGATCCCGAAGAAGAGCTTCGCCACCTCCATTATGGGGCCCCAGGCGAAGTGGTTGCGCGCCCTTACTGCCCTGGGGGTTATGAGCCAAGAGGCCAACGCCAGAAGCAGAAGCCCTAGGTCCTTCACCAGCCCCGGGTAGGTTATCCTGGTCTCCCCCCAGACCTGCAGGTACCCCTCGGACTTGGATATGCCGCTGTACAGGACAAGCCCAGCGACCATAGCTAGCAGCAGGAAGTTGTAGGAGCCTTGCAGCCCCAGTTTCTCGCTCCCCTGGCCCTTGGGGGATCCCTCCCTGCGGTACAGGAACAGGTCCACCACGAAGTACAGGGCGAGAAGCGTCCCGCAGAGGAACAGCGTCTGAGGCCAGAGATGCCTTAGCGGCCATGCGAATTCCACGCCCTTTAGGAAGCCCAGGAAAAGCGGAGGGTCGCCCAGCGGGGTAAGCGATCCCCCCGCGTTCGCCACAAGGAAGATGAAGAACACTATGCTGTGGGTCTTGTGCTTCCTCTGAGCTATCGCCCTTATCAGAGGGCGTATCAAGAGCATCGCGGCCCCGGTAGTGCCCATGAGGCTCGCGAGCACGGTTCCCGTCGCGATGAACGCGAGGTTAAGGAGCGGGGTTCCGGTAAGCGACCCCGTGAGCACGATGCCCCCGGCAATGGTGAAAAGCGCGAAGAGGAGGATTATGAAGGGGAAATACTCATCCACGAGGGTGTGGACGACCGAGTAGAGGGTGGGGCTCGTCCCAAGGACGGGCATGGCGGGGAGCAGGAAGGCCAGGGCCCAGAAGATGGCAACCTTCCCGTAGTTGCGCTCCCAGAAGCTGGCGGCGAATAGCGGGAACAGGGCGATGGAGAGCAGGATCCCGGCGAAGGGCAGGGCCCAGGCTACGGACAGGGTGGCCCCGTCAATGCTGTGGCCTGAGGCGTCCGCCGCCCACAGGGCCGGGGCGCCGAGGGCGAGGACGGCCAAAAAGGAAAGCAGGCCGATTATGATTTTGGGGCCCGAGGCCTTCCCAGGACGCACCATTAGACACCGCCGAGGCTTTTTTTGGGGGGCCAGGCCCCCCTTACACAGGATAGTTGCGTCCCTTGTTTTTTCAAGGGCTCACGCCTGAAAAAGGGCCTGCCCCTGAAAATACGACAAATTTTTTACATAATAGCCGCCCCTGAGGGCCTTTTTGGGATCCTATCCAGGGCCGACTTGCCCCAGACCAAGGTCTGGGGCAGGGCGGCCCTGGGGGGCTAGCCCTGGCGCCGGATTGGCTCGGCACGCCCGGGGATGCCGGGCGGGCCGTCAGGCGGGGTGAGCATCTCTGATGTCACCCGCAGGAGGAACTCCCTGGAGTCCGCGAAGTTGACCCCGGTCTGGTAGGGCTGCTTGAGGAAGTTCACGAAGCGGGGGTAGTAGATTATGGCCTCGTCCACCTCCCGGCTGGCCCCCTTCTGGTAGGCCCCTATGTTTATCATGTCCTCGTTGTGCTTGTAGGTGGACAGTATGTCCTTGAACCTGGCCGCGGCCGCCAGGTGGACGGGGTCGGCGAGGTCCGGCATCAGCCTGCTTATGCTGGAGAGGATGTCCAGGGCCGGGTAGATGTTGCGGGCGGCTATCTCCCGCCTTAGGACCAGGTGCCCGTCAAGGATCGAGCGCATGGAGTCCGCTACCGGCTCGTTCATGTCGTCGCCTTCCACCAGCACGGTGTAGATGCCGGTTATGCTCCCGGTCTTCCAGGAGCCGGCCCTCTCCAAGAGCTGGGGCAGCGTGGCGAACACCGAGGGCGTGTAGCCCCGGGTGGTGGCCGGTTCCCCGATGGAGAGCCCCACCTCCCTCGCGGCGTAGGCGAAGCGGGTGGCGCTGTCCATCATAAGGATCACGTCTTTCCCCTGGTCCCGGAAATACTCGGCTATGGCGGTGCCCACGTAGGCGCCCCTCATGCGGACCAGGGCAGGCTGCTCTGAGGTCGCTGCGACTATGACGCTCCTCTCGAGGCCCTCGGGGCCCAGGTCCTTCTCGATGAACTCGCGCACCTCGCGGCCGCGCTCGCCAACCAGGGCTATGACGTTGACATCCGCCCTCATGTGCCTCGCGATCATGCCCATGAGGGTGCTCTTGCCCACGCCCGAGCCGGCGAAGATGCCCACCCTTTGGCCCTTGCCCAGTGAGAGCAGGGCGTTTATGGCACGGACGCCCACGTCCACGGGGCTGTCGATGCGCATCCTCTCGAGGGGGTTCCCGGGGCGGATCCTGATGGGGTATTGGTGGGTCAGGTCCGGCGGCCCCAGGTCGTCCATGGGCTGGCCCCGGCCGTCAAGGACCCTACCCAGGAGCCCCGGGCCCACCCCCACCTTGGCTGGGGCGCCCGTAGAGCGGATCCTTGCCCCTGGCGTGAGTCCCGCCATGTCGCCTACGGGCATGAGCTGTATGGTCTTCTCCTTGAAGCCCACCACCTCGGCCTCCAATGGCTCCCCGTCCGGGCCGTCTATTTGGCAGATCTCCCCCACGGCCGCTGCGGGCCCGTCCCCCTCTATGACAAGCCCGGTGACCCTTGTGACCTTGCCCTCCATGGCGAGCGGCGGGGCCGCCTTTATCACGTCCAGGAGCTTCTTGAATGGGCTCTCGCTCATGGTCTTGCTTCCTTACGAGGATGGCTTATGGCCTGGCGCCCTTGCGGGCGCCAAAAAAAAGATCCAAGGTCCTATCCGTTCCCTTCCGGGAGGCCCACGGCCTCCCGGAGGATCCTGAGCTCATGTGGGCTCAGCTCCCTCATGGAGCCCGGCCCAAGGGCCGGGTCCAGCCTCACGCCCGAGTAGGCGACCCTTTTGAGCCTCTGGACCTTGTGCCCCACCTGGGAGCACATGCGTTTCACCTGGCGGTGGCGGCCCTCGGTCAAGGTGAGCTCCAGCCAGCCTTTGTCCGGCCCCGATGACAGCATGCGGGCCTTGGCGGGCTTTACGGGCTTGCCGTCCACCAGGAGGCTTCCGTCCTGGAGGGCCCTGAGGGCCTCGGGCCCTGGGTGCCCCTGCACCAGGGCCCGGTAGACCTTGGGCGCCTTGAAGGAGGGGTGCATGAGCCTTCTAGCGAGCTCCCCGTCGTTGGTGAGAAGCAGGAAGCCCGTAACGTCCCGGTCCAGGCGCCCCACCGGGTAGACCCGGTGGGGCAGGGGCTCAAGGAAGGTCGCGATGGTTGGGCGTCCCAGCCTCCCGTCGGACAGGGCGGTAAGAAAGCCCTCGGGTTTGTTGAACATATAGTGGGCGATGGGCTCGGGGCCTGCCAGGGCCCTGCCGTCTACCTCTATGCGGTCTTTTCCAGGCACGGCCTTTGCGCCCAGCAAGGTGACCGGCTTGCCGTTCACCCGGACCCGGCCTTCCAGGATGAGCCGCTCGGAGGCCCTCCGGGAGGCGACCCCGGCGTCGGCCAGTATCTTCTGCAGCCTCACGGGCTCTTGGCCGGTCATCGGCGCAAAGGTCCATTGGTCAAAAAAAGCATGAGACGTTGCCCCTAGGCACACATGGTACGGCATCCGGGGCCTTCAGGCAATCCCCTGGGCTTTTTTGGTGGCGCCTGGCCCCTCCTGGTGCCTTTCCGGGGGCGGACGCGTTTAGGGCCAATGAACATTGATACCCCAAAAAAATATCGGCAAGGGCATGATTTTAAAAAAAGTGCTGGGTTAGGGCAAAATGGCTTGTCCATAATTCAAGCTTGAATTTACCCACCAAATATTATAGCGGAGTGGGTCACATTGCAGAAAAGCAAGGCAACAGGCTTTATGCGTTGGCAAAAAATGTCAAAGAAGCCAGATGCCCCAAAGTATGGGATATATATTGCCCAAGTTACCATGGATATTCTGAAAAATAAAAGTGGAGAAGGATATCTGGTTAGGAACAGTGCTAGGCAAGGAAAAGGGGATTTTTACAGCAGAAAGAGGGGCTATTTGGTTTTATAGTAGATGTTGCATTTTTGGTAAAATTGGGTGATGAGTCAAAATTTGGAAAGTAAATTATAACCTTAAAAATTTTATAAAGGATTTGACACCGAAGTAATGTATTCTTATTGATAGGACTGATTATCTAATGATATCCAAATCCCCATGACAGCTAAAAGTAATCACAATGGAAATGTATCAAATGAAATTCGGTTTGCATTTGTCATTGGAAAAAATACAGGATTCCTAATTTACGATCGCTATGTTTCTGGAAATGTTGTAGAAGTGTCGACTTTGAACATGATCCCAAATGCCTCCGAGGGTTATCGCAGGTCCCACCAAATACAGTATTTTAATTATGGCGGCATACCATTGTCCCGGCAGGGGATTCCCCCCCGTCGCGCCTGGTTGACGCTCGGTTAACAATTAAAAATTAGGCGGTGACACGTGTGCGATACACTCAGGAAATCCCCTTCCGGGGATCCCTCCAGGGATCCCTCCAAGGCCCCCTCAAAATTCCCCACCATATTCTTCGACTTCGAGACCTACTACGACAACGAATATTCACTAAAGAACCTCTCCGTTGAGGCCTACGTGGGCGACCCGCGCTTTGAGGTTCTGCTCCTGGGCTTACGCCTGAAGTATCCGGACGGGGAGATGGACGAGGACGTCGTCGAGGTCCGCGACATAGGGGAGCTGGTCTACTTCATCAACGAGAGGTACCCCGGCTCTACGTGGGTCGCGCACAACGCGTGGTTCGACGGCTACATATTGGAGAACCACTTCGGCGTGCATCCCAGGCGGATGCTATGCACCGCGGCCATGGCCAACTACCACGGGCTGACATGGGTCTGCGGCCGCTCGCTTGCGGCCCTGTCGGAGCACCTGGGACTGGGCGCCAAGGGTGATTTTCTCACGCAGTCCCTTGGGAAGCGTCTGGAAGATTTCGACGGGCCCGGGCTTGCCGCCTTCAAGGATTATTGCAGGGAGGACGTAAACCTCACGGCGAAGCTCTACAACCTGTTCCTTGCCTGGGGCTTCGGCGAAG
>JAITKK010000185.1 GCA_031278475.1 Deltaproteobacteria bacterium | reverse complement strand
AACAATGCCAAGTCTACAGCCTCCCTAGGGACAGAAATATCTTTTCCTTGCGCAAGCAAGGCAATAGCTTGGCTTGGAACCAAAATGCTTTGGTCCCTATTGGTGCTCGGTTCTTTCATCCCAATATCCGGGACAATCCCTCTCAGGTCTCGCCCAACCCAGGATCCTCAGCGGACATAGGCCGGGACTAAGGGGCTCTTAGAACATAAAAGTCACGTTATTTTCAGGGTTTTAATCAAAATATGGGGAAAATCAAAAACTAGGGGCAATCTAACACGGAATCAAATTTGAAATCAAGCAAAAATTTTTAGAAAATCACTGTTTTGGTCGGTTTTGCCACACTCCTGTCCTAGATATCCCAAGGACAGGCCGTCCAAAAACCCCTGCCAAAACCGTTCGGTTATCTTTTTACGATGCAATTCCAGAGACGGCTTTAAAAAAAGATCCTTTGCAACAACTTTGGTTCCATGCGGAAGCTCCCGCCCAGCTGTCGGGAGCTTGTGCCTTGGCACTGTTCTCTGGAGGTTTTTGTTGGGGCTTGTTAGGTTTTTGTGCTACTTTTTCCTGTCCGGAACACCTTTGAACCCCTGGCACAGGGCGTACAGCTCCACGCTCCTTTTCCTCACGGCCTTGGGCCTGTGGAGCGTAAGCCTCCCGAACAGGGGGCTTGCTTCCTCTTTTAGGAAGCTTTGGGAGTCCTCCCCCTGGAAGAACTTGAAAAGCATGGTCCCGTCCTTTTCCAAGAGAAGGGCGGCCCAGCGGAGGGCCGCCCGGACAAGCCCAAGGCTCGCGAGGCTGTCGTCCGCCTTCTGGCCGCTTGTCTTGGGGGCAAGATCCGAGAGCAGCACCTGGAAGGGAGCCATGGCCCTAAGCCCCTGTGGGGGATCAGTGTTTATGTCGTGGGTGAGGAAGCTGAGCTTGGGTCCCTCCGGGACAGCTGGGGCCACAAGGTCCACCCCGACCACCATCCCGGCCTTCCTGGAGGCGTAGAGCGACCAGGACCCCGGGGACGATCCCAGATCCAGCACCTTGTGTCCGGGACGCAGTATCCTCTTGGAGTCGTCTATCTCCTTGAGCTTGTAGACCGACCTCGCCGGGTAGCCTTCCTTCTTGGCAAGCCTGGCGTAGTGCTCGTCTACCCTGTCCCTGTCCTTTATAGCCAAATCCACTCCCTCCTGGGCTTCCCCTTTGGGCCGTAGGCCCAAAGGGGAAGCCCATTCCAGAGCCGTCTTTTTGCCCGGCCCCATGCCAGTCATTTGGGCAAAAGCCCTTGCCAAGGCCCCTTCCCTGCGTCAAAGCATAACTTAAATAGCCCAAGGCATGCCTTGGGACGGCAGGCTTTCCTGGGGGGCCTTTGCTTGGCCTGCCCGGAAGGGGCAACACTATGGTTGCCTGGGGTGCCTAGTGTGCCTGGTGTGCCCGGTGTGCCAGGTGTGCCCGGGGTGCCTTGGGTCCTATATATATCCCCTGCCCTTATGTTATCATGCCATCGGCAGGGGCCTTGGGCGCGCCGCGCCTAAGGCCCCTGTCCTTGGCCCAGGCCCCCTGGCATGAGCCCTAATGGCCACTATATGGCCCTTAATGGCCCTTAATGGCCCCTAAAGGCCAATGCCCCCACCCACAATGAGTCCCAAGAGATGCCTGGGGGGCCCGCAGGGCCCCCCGGGCGGGGAGTTTCTGTGGCCTGTGGGCCCATGGCCCACGCCTTGCCCAAGGCCCAAAACCCTAGGGCCCTTGGCAAAGCCCACGGGGATGCCTCGGGCAGGCCAATGGATGAGGCAGCCATCTTGACCCAGACCCAGAGCCCCGAATACATCCTTTTCGGGCCGCAGGACACCAAGGAGGCGGGCGGCCTTCTGGCCCTGGCCCTGGAAGCCGGGGGATCCCTGATTGGTCCCTTGGCCATTCTCCTCTATGGGCCCCTTGGCTCCGGGAAGACCACCTTCGCCCAAGGCTTCGGCGAGGCCCTGGGCGTCCCCGTTGGCGACATCACCAGCCCCTCCTTCTCTCTTGCAAACACCCATTCCGGGAGAGTGCCCTTCGCCCACCTGGATCTCTACCGCCTGGACGAGGAAGGCGGGGCCCTTGCCGAGTTCGAGGGGGCCGGCCTTGCGGAGTACCTGGACGGGCTGGCCCTGGTGGAGTGGCCCGAACGCCTGGGAGAGGGTTATTTCCCGGAAGGGTCGCCCATGGTGAGCCTGCGGGGGACCAAGCTTCCCGAAAACCCTGGTTCAAAGCCGGTCCCCGCACGGGTCCTTAGTTTCCGGGGGAGGCTGCCGGAGGCTTTCTTCAAAAGCCTCCGGCGGCGCTTCCCCACGCCCCAAGACCTGGGAGCCTAAGGCTCCGTTGCCTTAGATAGCTATGGGGCTATGTAGTGATAGACTCCAAGGATCCATGGCCCTATGAATCCTTGAATCCTTGATCCCAGGTACCAAAGGTACCCAAGACCTCTTGGGCGCGCATCATGCCCCCCAGGAGGACAAACCCCGTGGGAACACAGCCCCAATGGGGACACAGCCCCGGGGGGGCAGAGCCCCCACGGGGGCAATCCCAAGCAAGCGAAAGCGACAGATGGCCAGGATAGTGCAAAAGTACGGCGGCAGCTCGGTCGCCACCATCGATCTCATAAAGGAGGTCGCGAAGAGGGCGATAGCCGCCAAGAACAGGGGCGACGAGGTGGTGGTCGTGCTCTCCGCCATGAAGGGGGAGACCGACAGGCTGCACAAACTCGCCCGGGAGATAGCCCCCGACCCGCCCGCGAGGGAGCTGGACTCCCTGCTCTCCACCGGGGAGCAGGCATCGGTGAGCCTCTTCGCCATGGCCTGCAAGGCCATGGGCGAAAGGGTCAAGTCCTTCCTTGGCTTCCAGGCTGGCATTTCCACCGACGACAGCCACCTGAGCGCGAGGATACTGGACCTTAACCCCGCGAGGATAAGGACCGAGCTCGCCAAGGGGCGCATAGCGGTGGTCGCGGGATTCCAGGGCGTGAACCGGGCCGGGGACATCACTACCCTTGGCAGGGGCGGCTCGGACACCACGGCCGTCGCCCTGGCGGTGGCCCTCGGGGCGGACGTCTGCGAGATCTATTCCGACGTGGACGGCATATACACGACGGATCCCAACGTCTACGACAAGGCCCGCAAGCTTGACATGATAAGTTACGAGGAGATGCTGGAACTGTCCTCCCTCGGGGCCAAGGTGATGGAGATCCGAAGCGTGGGCACAGGCATGGAGCACGGGCTCAGGATCCACGTGAGGCACGCCCACGGGACGGGCTCGGGCACGATAATCTCAACAGAGGTAAGCGACATGGAGCGGACGCCGGTGAGGGGGATCACCCACCAGACCAACGAGGCCAGGATCACCCTGATAAAGGTAAAAGACGAGCCGGGCGTTGCCGCCCGCATACTGGGGCTGGTATCCCAGGCCGACATCGTGGTGGACATGATCATACAGAACCGCTCAAGGGCGGAAGGGGGCGAGCCAGGGCTCACCGACCTGTCCTTCACGGTGCCGCTCCCCGACTACTCCAGGGCCATGGAGCTCATGAACGAGGCCAAAAAGAGCCTGGGCGACGCCGAGGTCCTGGGCGACGACAACATAGCCAAGGTATCCATCGTGGGGCTCGGCATGAGGAACCACGCGGGCGTCGCCGCGACCATGTTCCAGGCCCTCGCGAGCGAGGGCATCAACATAGAGATGATTAGCACCTCCGAGATAAAGATAAGCTGCGTTATCGACAAGAGGAAGGCCGAGCTAGCGGTGAGGGCCATCCACGACGCCTTCGGCCTGGACAGGCCACCTGAAGAGCTTGCCTGATCCCCGCCCGGGGCCCAAGGGGCCCCGGGCGGGGGGTTGTTCGCCCCCGGAGCCAAGAAGGCCCCCCAAAGGGGGGCCTTCTTGGGCTTGTCTCTGTTACGACTTGGGCCAAAGGCCCGGTTGGGACGATTGATCCTTTTAATGGCTTCCGAGGGCATCCGTCAGGCTTGGTGCCCGGCTAGCCTTGGGAGGGATCTGTTTTCCCGGGATCCCCGCCTGAGGCCACGCCCTCGGGATTGTCCTTCAGAAGGGGGGCCGGGTTCGCGTTGATGAGGGCCTCGCGCCAGAAGATCATGTCCCGGTTCTGGCGAGCTACCGTGCCCTCTTCCCAGCCCTGGCCTATGAAGGTCAAAAACACCAGCTTGTCGCTTATTTGCAGGGCCGTGGTGTTCAGGTAGTTGTCGAAGTGGGAGCCGTTCAGGAGCACCCTGGAAAGGAGCCCCACGGAGATGTATCCCTCGCCCTTCTCGTAGACCTTGGTGAACTTTCCCAGCTTGTAGGAGAAGTCCAGATCCACCCCCAGTTTGTCCTCTATGATGCCGTTGGCCTTCACCTCGAAGCCGAAGGCTATGATTCCGGTGTTGGTGGCGAGACCGAACCAGTTCACGTATTTGTCGAACTGCTTCTTGGCCGATTTCCCCACGTAGCTCTTCTCGGGCATCCTGCGGGTGGTGGTGAAGAGGGCTATCCTAGGTACGGGGGTGGGCTCCCCCGCCTTCACCTTGCGGACGAACTCCAGGAACTCCTCGGGGTTGCCGTAGGCTCCCAAGACCACAAGCTTGAACTTGGCGTTAAGCGTCCTGAAGAAATCATCGGCCGCGGGATCCAGGCCCCAGAGGTTCTGGAGGCCGTCGGGCGCGAAGTAGGTCACCAAAACATTCCCCAGCTGGTAGGTGCTGACGACCTTCCCCTTGGGGCTGGTGTCATCTTCAGCCCGGATAGCCCCCGCGGGAAGCCCCAAGGCGCAGGCCAGGAAGAACACCAAGACCAGGGCCGAGGCCCTTAGGGGCTTCCGAAGACTTGCCATAGCGCACCCTTTT
>JAITKK010000143.1 GCA_031278475.1 Deltaproteobacteria bacterium | reverse complement strand
CTGTCCTGTTCACGCAAGGACAAGCCCGGATGGATTCCGTTTTCCGGCAACTCCCTGGCAGCGCCTGAGAGCCCCCCCGAGAACTTTCCGTAAAGGGATCATTGCAGGCATCATTCAAGGATCCTTTGGGTAGTATCGGCTGTAGTGGAAGATCATGAAGAACGTGATGGGGGAAATTACCGGCTGTGTTTGGCTTGCCATATGGCCTTGCGCCTTTGGGACCAAAACCAAGCGATGTTACCAAATATCTTGGCAAATTGCGACACTAAAATCAGTCGTGGAGTACCAATAAATTTGAATTCTAAATGTGTCTCGCACTACGCCAACTACGCCAAGGGAGGGTCGGCAACACAATCCCAGGCCGGGAGCCCATGGCGCTTACGGCTCTGGATGCGGGGCTCTGGATGCGCCTGTCGACCATCTTCGCGGGATTATCCGGAGTTTCCATCAGGCATGTTGCATGGGGCTTTCCGGAGCCTGCGGTTATGCGTGTGTTATCGGGGCTTATTGCAATCTTTTTAAGGAAATTGTGGGAGTTTGCGGGATTTTATGCGCGGGATTAGCGAGCGGGCGATGCGCCACCGGTTTTTCTTGGCTATGGAAGCCTGGCTTCTTTTTCTTCGCGGGTGGCTTTCGGGATAGCCTTCGCTGAAAAGCTTAGGCCAACTTCAATGGCGGGTTGTGGCCGGGTTCCCTTGCCAGGGGGGGGGGTTGCGGCTCTGTTCTTTTCCGGCGTGGCTTGGCTCAGGCGGTCCCTTGCGATATCAGCACCACCTCGCCCCAGTGGGCGTCGTCCGTGAAGTTCACCTCCACGATCTCCTTGAACTGGGTCGCGATGTTGAAGGAGGCATAGTCGGCCTTTATGGGCATCTGCCTGTGGCCCCTGTCGACAAGGACGGCAAGCTCTATGCTCGAGGCCCTCCCGAACTCTGTGAGGGCGTCGAGCGCGGCCCTGACCGTGCGGCCTGTGTAAAGCACGTCGTCCACCAGTATTATGCGTTTCCCCTCGAGGCTGAACATGATCTGGGTGGGGCCGATCTTAGGGAAGGAGCGGGCGAGCGTCCAGTCGTCCCGGTAGAAGTTGATGTCGACTATGGCGGACTGCAGCCTTTGGCCGGTCTTCTTCTCGATGATTTCCTGGATGCGGTCGGCGACTGTGACCCCGCCACGGCGGATGCCCACCAGTATCGGGAGGACGTCCTTGCGCCTGAGGATGTCGTGGGACATCCTGTCGAGGGCCCTTTCCACGTCCTTGGGGCCGTATAGCGTGACTCGTTCGTTCATATGGGGTTTTCCTCTGGGGGCCCACCCCTTAGGTGAGCGTTCCCTTAGCGAACTGGGCGCCGTTGGGGACCCCCTCCAGCACCCTGGTCCCGAAGACCAGGGCCTGGGCCTCCACCGTCATGGAAGGCCATGGGCCGAAGGCCACCCCGAAGGCCTTGAGAAGGGCGATGCCCGTGGGCGTCACCGTCTCGCCGGTGGACTCGATCCCGCGCACGGCCGCGCCCTCCAGCAGTATGGAGACGGCCGGCGCCGGGGAAGCCAAGAGCCCGTGGGCGCATTTGATGGTCCCGTCGCAGATGGGCAAAGGCCCGGAGACGAACAGCGCGGGGTCCAGCCTCGCGAACAGTATGGCCGCGAGCCCCGTGTCGAGGATGCTGTCCAAGGCCCCCACCTCGTGGAAATGCACCTCGGCCGGGTCCACCCCGTGGACCCGGCCCTCCGCCTCCGCGAGTATGGAGAAGGCCTTGACGGCGAGGCCTTTCGCGGCTTCGGGAATGGAAGACGCCTCAAACAACGCGGTTATGTCGGCCAGGTTCCGGTGGGCGTGCTCGTGGGGCAGCTCGAGCTCGAGCCCCCAGCCCGCGATCTCGCCAAGGGAGCGGGGCGCCACGCGCAGCTTGCCCTTCAGATCCGGGAAGCCCAGGGCCGCTACCGACTGGTCGAGGTCGTCCTGGGTCGCGCCCGCGAGCCTCGCTAGCCCAGCTACGAGGATGTCGCCGGATACCCCTGAGTTGGGGCGGAGGACTAGAGCCGTGCGGCCCTTAGGCAATGCATGGTGATGGCTGTGCTGCATGGTTCCCTTCGGGCGCTCTTGCGGTGTCCTGGGTAAAACAATGGGTAAAAAAAAGGGAAGGGGGCAGGTGCCCCGCTATTTTCTGGGTTGTCGCGGCCAAGGGCGGCCGCCTTGGGTGTCGGGCCTTGGGGCGTGGGCCTTGGGCCTTGGTTCTTGGGCCTCAGGCCGCGCTCTTGCCGTTGGGCCCCCCCTGGTCGTCCTTGGGCAGGCCCTCGGGCCTGCGGCTTATCTCCACCTGTTCCACCTTGCGGTTGTCCGCGAGCTTGATGGAGAACACGCAGTCCTGGAAGGGGAAGGACTCGTTGGGCTGGGGCACCCTCCCCATCTGCTCGGTCAGGAAGCCGCCCAGGGTCTCGTAGTTTCCGGGCGGAATGGCAAGGGCCAGGACGCCGTTCACCTCGGAGACCGGGGTCTGCCCGTGGGCCAGGAAGACGCCCGGGGAGAGCTCCCGGATGCTGGCCTCCTCCTCGAGGTCGTACTCGTCGTTGATGTCGCCCACTATCTGCTCGATTATGTCCTCCATGGTGACCAGCCCCGCCGTGCCCCCGTACTCGTCCAGGATGATTGCGAGGTGGGACTTGCGGTGGCGCAGCTCGGTCAGGAGCTCGGCTATCTTCTTGGAGCCGTGCACGAACAGTATGGGGCGGATTATCTCCTTGGGGAGCGGGTCGCCGAGCGGGTGGCCCCAGAAGTCCAGCAGGTCCTTGACCACCACGAAGCCGGTGATGTGGTCTAGGTCCTCCCGGTAGACGGGCATCCTGGAGTAGCCCCCGGAGAGGGCCGTCTGGATGAGGTCGCCGATGGTCGCCCCGGCCTCGATCCCCACCACGTCCACCCTCGGGGTCATTATCTTCCTCGCGACGGTGTCGTCGAACTCGAAGATGCTGTGGATCATCTCGCCCTGGCTCTTGGTCAGGACGCCGCTCTCGGCCCCGTGGTCCAAGAGGTCGCTTAGCTCCTCCTCAATCTCCGTGGGGGACATGTTGGACTTTCTGAAAGGCTTGAAGAGGAAGCTCAGTATCCCCCTTTTGGATGGGCCATCTTCCAATGCGGAAAGCTCCTTGGTTGCGGGTTGGACAATTCCGGGGGGCCTGGGGCCCCCCGGTGCGGGATGACTCTATGGATTATGGGGCAAAGGCCCCCTAGTCGTCAATGTCGGACGGGAGCGAGGTCTGGCCGGGCCCCCTGGGGCCCACGGCCACTGACTCCCCCTGGTAGTCCATGGGGTTTATGCCGTAGCCCCTGGACTTCATGATGAAGTCCTCGGGGCTGAGGCCCAGGACCTCGGACGCGGCCTCCACGTCGCCGTGGTGGCAGGACATGGCCTTTATGAGGTAGAAGCGCTCGGCCTCGGCCAAGAGGGAGTCCTGGGGCACCTCGCCGTACTTGAAGACGTCGGGCGCCAGCCGCAGGTGCACGGGCAGTATGTCCATGACTATGTGGCCGCTGCGGGAGAAGTTCGCGAGGATGGCGGCCTCGGAGCGCAGCTCCGAGAGGTTCCCGGGCCATGGGTAGGCCCTGAGGCACTCCATGGCCGAGGAGTCTATGCCTATGAACGGGATGCCAAGGTTGCGGGAGGCCCTGGACACGTACTCGGTAGCCAGGTTGTCTATGTCGTAGCGCATCTCCCGCAGGGGCGGGAGGTGGAGGTTGATCTTGGTGAGCCTCGCGTAGAGGTCCTCCCTGAAGAGCCCGTTGTCCACGTACTCGGAGAGGTTGGCCGAAGACGAGCTCACGAAGCGCACCGCCACGTTCCTGGCATGCCTCGAGCCTATGGGGTAGATGAGCCCCTCCTCCAGGGCCATGAGCACGCTCCTCTGGGCGTTCTTGGTCAGGTACTCTATGTGCCTGAGGAAGACGGTGCCGTTGTCGGCAAGGCCCAGGAGCCCTATCTGGTTGCCGTCCGCGCTGCTCTCCTGGCCGAAGAGGATGCGGTCCATCTGGGCCGGCGGCAGATCCGACAGGGTGACCTTTATGAAGCGGCCCTTCTTCTGGGCGCTCTGGCCGTGTATGTGCAGGGCCAGGGATGTCTTGTTGGTCCCGGGCTCGCCGGTTATGAAGATTGGCTCGTGGTTCTGGGCCATGTGGGAGGCGGTGGAGAAGACTATGCGCACCTGCGGGTCCCGGCTGGTTATGTCGGACGAGGGCTCGGGGCCGTCGCCGGTCAGCTGCCTGTCGTACTCCCTCGCGCTGCTGCTTATGAGTATGGACAGGAAGGGGCTTATCAGCTGGCCCAGGGCCGCCAGGAAGTTGAGGTCGCCCTCCTCCAGGGCCCTGTTGGAGTTCTCCAGGTAGAGCAGCCCCAGGCTCGGGTTGTCCCGGTTGTAGAGCGGGGCCATTATGCAGGGCTGGTCCACCTGCGCCACGTGGCGGCTGCCGCCGTTGAAGTCCAGCTCGGTGACTATCCTGGGCCAGAGCAGGGCCTCGCCGAGCTCGGTCACCCTGTGGTAGGGCACCTGGCTTATCAGGAGCCTCTTGTCCTCCGGGTAGGACACGAAGGATATCTGCCTGAGCCCCGTGGACGCCCCCGGCCAGAGCAGGGAGATGGAGGTGGCCCCAAGGTGCTCCACCAGGAAGTTAACGAAGGTGGGCATGATCTCGGGCTCGGTCACCGTCAGCAGCACGTGGTTCAGGGCGGTAAGGAGGGAGCTCTGGTCGGTGTTGAGGCTGGCCGCCGCGTCGCTCCCGGGGCGGCTGAGGATGTTCTGCTGGGTCTCCGTCACCGAGTTGAGGATGAGGGCGGCAGGGGCGGGCCCGGTCACCACGTCCAGCATGGGGTCGAAGATGAAGATCTCCTGGCCTATCTTCACGCAGTCGAAAGGCTTGAGCTTCGTCTGGAGGGTGACCGGCACGTCGTTTACCAAGGTGCCGTTCGTGCTGTCAAGGTCGGCGATGAAGTAGAAGTCGCCTATCTTTGAGATTTCCGCGTGCCGCCTCGACGCGCTCCTGTCGAACAGGATGAGGTCGCAATCCGAGGAGCGGCCCAATACCGCCTTGTCGTGGAGCTGGAATCTGAACCCCAGCCGGTCTTCACGGAAGGCAACAAGCTCTGACATCTAATGTGAATCCTTCCCCAATTGCTCTCGCGTCGCAGCGAGGGATGACCTGCGGGGTCTCACAGCCGATTGAACAGCCAATGCAATACCCAATAACGGTACAGAAAAAACCCGGAAAAGTCAAATGGGGAGCCGAGCCCAGTCAAGGCCTTGGCCGCATTCCGGGCCCTCCCGGGAAACCCTTGGGGGCCCTCCCGCGACCCATGGATGGCGTCCACCGGGGCCTTCCATGCCTTGATTCGGGGAAAGTCCCGTGAGCACGGGCGGGAAAGGGCCAAGCAAGCTGCTAATATATCAATATTTTGAGATATTTATTATATTAGATACTAAATATATATTAAAAGATAAAATTATAGTATGCTAATATGGCCAAATTGATGGGAAAATCGGGAAAAACGCTGTAAATTACCCAAGCGCTTGCGTCCCTGAAAGGGACAAAGCCGTGGAAAATCAAAAAACAAAGGCCGCGCCGAATTTTACGGGTGCGCTTTTTTAAAAAAATCCTCCGATCATCCAAAACACCGTGGATTTATCAAAGCGATGTGGCGCTTTCTTAAAAGTTTTTGTAATTTATTTGACAATTCGCAGAACTTGGAAATCATAAAATATGGGTTAAAAGGCCTGAATTGCGCAGTTTTGGATAAATTTCTGACGGGTTTTTGCTTTTAGGTGGGGGATAACGATAGCACGGTGACGGATTTCATCGTTGTAGGCCGCATTGCCGTAGGCCGCATCCTTATCGGAACAATTGCCGCAAGTTGCCTATAAAGTCTGATGATTGCCTCAAAAGTTTCGATGGATTGCGGCATATGTTCGATGGATTGCGGCATATGTTTCTATGGATTCCGCTGACTTCAAGGATGCCCAAAGCCCTTAAAAATTTTTCTGGTCAAAAGCCTTGAAGGCCCTTTGTGGGAAACGTTAGGGTATTTGAAAAAACCAGGGACATGTATGTTGTTACTGACACAAATGCCAGGGATCCAAAAAATGAGTGACAAAGGATGCCCAAAACCCTTGAAAGACGAATCGAGGCGAATCGAGCGAATCATGCGGGCCTTTCGTCTTGGTGTTTGAGAAGCTTCAAGGTGGCATGTCGGGAGGGAAGCTTTACGCCGATTTATCAAAGGGAGGTTGCGGGGGATGCGGGCTGGGGCATTGTGCGATAAGCAAGGGTGCAGTGGAGTAGTAAATGATAATTAGATATAATACTATAATTTTATATGTAATATCATCTAAAAATTTTATTAAAAGATTTTTATATTATAATAAATATCATTACCATATATTTAGATAAAAAAATTGGCCTAAATATTCAGGCATGGCTCAATCTGCAAATAATATTCCATATTATGGAATTTAAGCCGAGAAAGAACCGACAAAGCCCAATTTCGCATAATAGGCCTCTCCGTCTGCCCGTATTCCTTAGCTTTTGCGGGCATTGGCCGTTAGGTCAGGGGTCTGGAGGGGCCGGCCGTATAGGGGAGGCCAGGCATAAAAATCGGCCGGGCTATGAACACGGCCGGTATTTATCAGAATTGAATCATGAAAATGGCTTGTGCAAGGGCTTATCCTGAATTCGATTCTTTTTTGCTTGATTTCGCGGCCTTTTCCCTCCCGGCCATGCCGTTGCGGTTTTTCGGCAGGGGCAACCCGTACTTCCTGAGCTTCCTGGACACCCCGGCCTGGCTTATCCCCAA
>JAITKK010000067.1 GCA_031278475.1 Deltaproteobacteria bacterium | reverse complement strand
GGGGGATCGGGGCATGAGCGCCGCCAAGGCCCCCAGGGACTCGGGCATAGAGCTCGGGCGCGTGTTCTGCTGCTACTGCGTCATCCTCATCCACCTGAACGCCTTCTACCCGGCGCTCCCCTGGGTGAGCGTCGTCTGGAGCATCGCCAAGTGCGCCTCAACTCCCGTCTTCTTCCTCATAGCCGGGTATTTCTTCAACGCCGAGAAGCCGTTTTCCATGTACATGGGGCGCATAATGGCAAGGGTCGTAATCCCCACCTTTTGCTACATGCTTCTGGTCGCCCAGCTCACGCCCTGGCTTTCCGGGCAGGGGGCTTTCCTCGACTGCCTCAGGGGCCCCAACATCGGGAACTACCTCAGGGCCCTCCAGATACTTGCCACCACGTGGCCCTACAAGTACGTAGAGGGCTACAACCCGTTCATATCGCTGTGGTTCACGTTCGCGTTGTTCCTCTGCTACCTCTGCATCCCCATCCTCAAGCTCGTCTGCCAGGAGAGCGCCTCCTCGAGGAGGCTGAAGGTCTACATAATGTGGCTCGGGGGCCTTGTCTTCGTCGTGAGGGTGAGCCTCGTGTGCCTCTTCCCCAACAGCTACGCCATGCAGCACCTGGACTGGTGGATAGAGCAAAAGCCCTTCTACTGGCTCTGGCTCATGGTGCTCGGCCACGAGCTCAACAGGGTGTTCCGGGACAGGGACCTGCTGGGGAGGATCAGGGCGAGGCTCTCGCTTGCGAGCCTCGCGGCCTTCGTCCTGGGGGGCGTCGCCCTCTACCAGCTCACCATGGCCTTCAACGTGGACCTTGAGGGGCTCTCCAACCAGGTTTTCTACGCGAGGGAGTTCGTAATCTACTTCCTCGCCCAACTGGGGATGTTCGTGTTCTTCGTGACGCTGGACCCCGGGAGGGGGCTTCTTTCCAGGGCCATACTCTTCGTGGCCGACAAGACCTTCTACATCTACGTCTCCCACGAGGCCGTGTACCACAAGCTCCTCGCGCTCACCGGCTACGACACCGACAAGCTCGGGGATTACATGCTCGCGTCGGCCCTCACTTTCCTCGCGTCCCTGGCCTTGGGCATAGTGTTCAAGGCGATAGAGAGGAAGGTCGCGGCGGCCTTGGGCCCCAGGCTCTCGGCGTTCTGGGGATCCCTCTGGGCGAGGCTCTCCCCGGGCGGGAAGGGGCGGGCGGCAGGCTAGGGAGGCGCGCCTGGGGGCCCCGGCTTGATGGCCCGTGGGACGTGCCCTCAGTACAGCCGCAGCGGGAGCGAGTAGTTCTTCCCCCCGGGGGCGCCCATGGTCAGGAGCAGGAGCCTCCCGTTCCCCATGGGAAGGTCCAGCCCGAGGGTGTTGCGGCCAGGGGTCGCGGTCTCGGCCACGCGGGCGATGTCGGTCTCGTTGGGGGCCCTGGACTCGGTGAGCGAGAACTGGACCTCGCCGCCTTCCTTCAGGAAGTAGGGTATCAGGTAGAGGCCGCTGTCCGGGTGGCGGCGCAGCACGAAGGCGTCGTCGTGGTATTTGGCGCCCCGCAGGACCCGGGTGACGACCGCCTCCGGGAACCCGTCCGGGAGCCTGGGCTCGAAGAACCCGAGCCTCGCTATCCCCTCCCTCACCTCCGGGGCCCCCATGAAGAGCCGCCACAGGAGGCCGCTGCGGTAGTTCTCCGCCATGGAGACTATCGGCAGCTGGTCTATGGCGAGGTAGTGCGGGCTGGACCAGTCGTCCCTCAGGCTCACCGCGTCCCTGGGGCCGTACCAGCCCCAGACCATGTCCTTGAGCCGGGTGGACACGAAGCCCAGGAACTCCATGGAATAGTGCGGGGTGTAGGGCATGGAGCTAAGGGCGGCCGTGGGGGCTATGATCCCCTGGTCGTTCAGGGGGGAGAACACCCCGTAGCCCCCGTTGGGGCCCTGGCTCGCCGTGAGCCCCCAGAAGTTCTCCGAGTAGCGGTTGGCCCTGGGCGCGTGGGTCACGCAGTACTCCCTGTTGGAGAGCGTCTGCCGAACGTTTCGCACGAAGTAGCCGCTGGGCACGGCCTCGTCGGCCAGCATCCTCGGATCGAGGCCTATGAAGGAGTATTGGGCCGTGAACAGGGGCCCGCCTCCCGGCGGGGCCCCCTCCACGGAGTAGCCGAAGAGGGTCCTGCGCCTGTAGTTTGGGCTCTGGTACCAGAACTCGAAGGACTTGGGGTCGATGGGGTGGGTGGGCGAGCCGGCCGCCAGCACGTAGGTGACCAGGGCCTCGTTGTAGCCCTTCACCTTGAGCCCCAAAAAGCCCTTGGACGGCGACCAGTGCCAGAATATGCCCTTGCCCTGGCCGTCGGTGAAGAAGGCCCAGTCCATGGCCTCCCACAGCCTGGTCGCCTCCTCCCTGAACCTGGCCTCCGAGCCCGGGCCGTTGAAGTACTCCCTGGCTATCAGAAGCCCCTGGGCCAGAAAGGAGGTCTCCACCACGTCCAGGACGTCCTGGCCCTGGTCGAAGTCGAAGGGCTCCCCGGTCGCCCCGTTCAGCCAGTGGGGGAAGGCCCCGTGCCACTCGGGCCTGGAGTTCCTGGTTAGGAAGCCCGTGATCTTGAGGAGCCTCTCCACGGCCATCTCCCGGGTGACCCAGCCCCTGTCCACCGCCACGACAAGGGTAGCCATGCCGAAGCCCGTGCCGGAGAGGGATATGGGCCGCAGGTCCCAGCCGAAGTCCGCGTCGTGGGCCATCCCCGAGTTCGGCTCGCCGAACTCCCAGAAGTACATGAAGGCCTGCCTCTGCAGCCCGTCCAGGGCCTCGCGGTCGAGCAGGAGGGCCCGGTCGGTGGACCCGGGGAGCGGCTGGGCCGAGAGCGCGAGGAGCGCCAGCGCCAGGCAGGGCAGCTTGGCAAAGGCCAATATGGCGGAAAGCGCGTTTGTTCCCCCCGTGGCCCTGGGGCGGGGCTTGCCCGGGGGAGGGAACCCACGGGGCCCCGGGGCAAGCCCCGGGGCGCGGGGGGCGGCTTTCCCCGGCGGCGGCAGGCAAGGGCCCTTTGCGATGGCTTCCCCCGCCAAGGGCATCGGGAAGCTTTCCCTACTATCCCCCATGGGCCGAACCCCCCGGGGAGCCCGTGCCGGGCCGCATGGGCCATGCGGCCCGGCCGCGGGCCCCAGGGTCGCGACGTGCGCCTAGGTTTGTGGCAGGCATTTCCATACTCCTAACTTGCCTTGGACGCCTTGGGCAAGGGTTCCGACGAACACCCAGGCGCCTTCATGGCCAAGGCACCCTCGCATCCCCCGTCCCCCTCGTCCCCGGCCGCCTTGTTTTCGCGGGGGCTTTCCGGGCCCCTATTGGACCATGCCCACCTTGGAGAGCGACTCGCACAGATGGTCCATGACTTTTTTGGCCAGGGCGAGCACCCTCTCCTCCCTTGGCCCATCCCCCTCGTCCGGCAGGTCGAATTCCCTTATGCCTACGGACTCCTGCCTGACGATTACGCTGACGAGCAGGGTCCCGGGCAGGATGTCCGACAGGCCGACGAACACGTTCCCGCGCCTCGTGGGGAACGCGAAGGCCCAAAGCTTGACTTTCTCCTCGTAGGTGAGGCCAATCACCGGCAACCCGTCGGCCTCGAACGCGCCGATCACTTCCCTCGCGTATCCCATGGCCCGTCCCTTCTATGCCCATGTCCCGCCTGATGGCGGGGGGGCCGCCGGAACCCTTTTTTCGCCTCGCCGCGTTAAGAGGGGCCGCCCGCCGCGAAGGCCCCCGTCCCCTGCGCATCCCCGCAAAATGCCAGGAACCCGCGGGTGTCGCCCATTGGGGGGATTCGCCATGCGGCAGGCCCCGCGCGAACGGCGCGGCTTGCCCGGGCTTCCTTGGCGAAGGCCGCGACCGGGCGCGGCCTTCGCATTTTGGGTATATTAGCGCATTTGCGGCGTTTTGGGTATGTTCGCGGGACCCAGGGGTTTTTGCCATGTCCCGGGGCGCTTCGCGAGGGGGGGCCAAGGGCGGAGGGGGGGGAGGAAGGAAGCGAGGCCCCCTCCCGCCGGGGCGGGAGGGGGCCTCGCTGGCCGTGTCGGGGCGGATTGCCAGCCCGACCGCTAGTTCTCCACGAAGAGCTTCAGATCCTTGCCGCGGGAGGGGTGGCGCAGCTTGGTGATGGCCTTGGCCTCGATCTGCCTTATCCTCTCGCGTGTCACGCTGAACTTCTTGCCCACCTCCTCCAGGGTGAGGTCGGTGGTCTGGTCTATGCCGAAACGCTGCCTGATGACCTCGGCCTCCTTCTCCGTGAGGGTCGCGAGGGCCTTGCGGATCTGTTCCTGGAGGTCGAGGTTCATGACGGCGTGGTGCGGGCTGATGCCCTCGCTGTCGGTTATGAAGTCGCCAAGGGAGGTGTCCTCGTCGTCGCCTATGGGCGTCTCGAGCGAGATAGGCTCCTTGGATATCTTCAGGATCTTGCGGATCTTCTCGATGGGCATGTCCATCTTGGCCGCGATCTCCTCCGGGGTGGGCTCGCGGCCCATGTCCTGGGTGAGGGCGCGGATGGTCCGCAGGAGCTTGTTGATGGTCTCTATCATGTGGACCGGGATGCGGATGGTCCTGGCCTGGTCGGCTATGGCCCTGGTGATGGCCTGGCGGATCCACCAGGTGGCGTAGGTCGAGAACTTGTAGCCCCTGGTGTAGTCGAACTTGTCGACGGCCCTCATGAGGCCGATGTTCCCCTCCTGGATCAGATCCAGGAACTGAAGCCCCCTGTTGGTGTACTTCTTGGCGATGGAGACCACAAGCCTCAGGTTGGCCTCTATGAGGTGCTTCTTGGCGTCGTTCGCCTCCCGCTCGCTCTTGTCTATGGTCCTGATTATGGGCCTGAGGTCGTCCGGGCGCATCTTGCACTCGGCCTCCAGCTCCACCAGGCGCCTGGCGTGGAAGGCGGTGAGCCTCTCCAGCTCCTCCAGCCTGTCCAGGGACAGCTTGAGGGAGCGGCACTTCTTGAGCCCGTTCGGGTGGGCCTTGACGTACTCGAGCAGCTTGGTGAGCTCCGAGGGGGTCTTCACCTTGGCCCTGCGGCAGTTGTCCGCGACGGCCGCGAGGCTCTCGTCGAAGCGCCTGTCCCAGTCCCTCAGCTGGTTGACCATGTTGGCGTACTGGCGCTTGACCAGCCCCAGCTTGAAGAGAAGCGTCTCTATCTCCTGCTGGCACTTCCGCTTGTGGTTGTCTATGGCCTTGCTGCGCTGCTGGGACACTTCCTGGCCCTTGGCGCCAGGGCCCTTGAGGTAGGCGGCCTGGGACTTGAGCTTTTTCTCTATCTCCTTGATTATCGCTATTACCTGATCCCTGCGGCGGGGGGAGTCGCTGTGGCCGTCGTCCACGTCCTCGGCGTCCTTCACCACCTCCTTGAGCCTGAGCTCGTCCGACTCCAGCTTCTTGCGGATGAGGGAGATGCCCTCGAAGCCGACGCAGGTCCTCATTATGAGCTTGATGACCTCCTTCTCGCCGGTCTCGATCTTCTTCGCTATCCTCATCTCCTCCTCCCTGGTCAGGAGGTTGACCAGGCCCATCTCCCTCAGGTACTGCTTCACGGGATCCGCCACCCTGGCGTCCGTCTTGTCCTCGGCCTTGTGCTCCTCCTCGGCCTCGTGCGCCTTCATCAGCTCGAACTTCTTGTCATGCCCCCCGTCGATCCCGTCCGACGTCCTGATGCCGGTGTCGTTCAGCAGGGCTATGACTTCCTCTATGTTGTTGTCCTCGTATATGTTTGGCGATATTGCCTCGTTGTAGTCCGCGTACTCTCCCTTGCCCTTGTCGCCGCCGTGGCGGGACATGGGCTTAAAGGTGGTTCTGCTCACAAAGTACCTCCAGTTCGTGGCTATGTTTCTTTGCGTTTTCTTTCTTCGTGTCGTAGCCTGTCGCCTGGGGCCTCTGGCCCCGCGGGGGGCCTTTCCGGCATCCCTTGCGGGGGCCCCCAGGGCTTCCCGCCCATCGGGCGCTGTGGCGCTAGGTCCCCAGGGGTATGTGGGCTGCACCCGCGTCGGTGCTTTCCGGCGGATGCGGACGCTATGGGTCGGGTGGCTTGCGCACTTGACCCCCATGGGTTGTATCGCCTAAGGCTTGTTTTTTTTCCCTCCAGTCAGAGTGGTTTCATTTGCTAAAAGTTTTCCGCAATCGCTTGCATTTTTTTGTGAGCCGCTGTAAAGTAACGCTATCCCGGCTTTTGGTCCCACAAGGCCCCCGCGGGGCCCCCGCGAGGCCCCCGCAAGGCCCTCGCAAGGCCTATGGATCCCCCCAACTGGCGGCGCCTTCGCGCCCCGGGGCGAGGCCCGCGGCCCCGCGGCTTTGGGGTTCGCAGGCTTTTGGCGGCAAAATCAACGGATTATCCGAAAAAGGGCTCCCAAGGAAAGGATGCCGGGCCTATCCCCAGGACGGCCTGAGGCCTTGGGTCAAGGCGGGAGGCCAAAAAGCGCGCGTTTGCGGACGGATGTCCGTTCGCTTGAGCGTACCTTCTTAATTATACCACGATTTTCAATCTTTTTCCCGAAAAAAACGACCCGGGTTGGGTTTTTTTCGCCCATTCCTGCGGAGCCCCTTGCCCGCCGCGGGGATATTTTTTTTGCATGCCGGGAGGGGTCCGCCCTTTTCGGATCCCGGGCGCCAGGGCCCGACGGCCCCGTGGCGCCCGGCCAGGGGCCCGCCGCGACCGCTTGCGCCCAGGGCCTGCCTTGGGTGCGTTTTGGATCTTGACAGGGACCCCAGGCTTGTTTTAAATTTAAGCCCTACCGAGGCGCCGGGCCAACATGCCGGCCCCGGGCCCTTTTCCAGGAAGCTGGGGAATCGTCCAATGGCAGGACAGCAGTCTCTGGATCTGCTTATCGGGGTTCGAATCCCTGTTCCCCAGCCAATGATTTAAAAAAATTATCCTATATTAGATATGAAAGTCGCCAAATTATAATAATTTGGCGACTTTTTGTATTTTTTCACCTGCGAGCTACTTTGCCACCTGAAAGGCAGTTGCCGGGTGGATGGCCCCGAAAGGGCAAGAGGGACCCCAAGGGACGCGGCAAGGCCATGGTGATTGCGGGGCGCTTCGGCCTATCCCGGGCCAAATACGACAAAGACCTGGAAGGAGACAGGCTGATTATATTTTGTGTGCATTGCCCTGACGATTGATTTACGGAAGGCCGCTTCATCCTCAGGTTCTTCCTCCTCATAGTACTGGACTAAAATTAAGTTCAACATGCCTGGCACATAGCGGGGCGGGGCTTCCATGCCTTCCTTGAGAACAACCCTGTAAAGGCAGTCCGCACGGAACGAGGGATCTATTTCCGAGGGATAGTCGATTTTGATCAATTCCTCAATGATGACATTTTCCCAACGGGGCTCATCGTTGGTCAGACCCAGTTGTCCAAAAGAGCGGTTTACGACGAACTCGCCAAACAATTCTCTGAACACTGTGTAGTAAGTTGCCAGTGTTTCCAATTCCTGCTGCTTAGCTAATGCTTTCTTCTCCGCAGATGATTTGGCTTTCTTGCCCTTGGGTGCTTTTTTTGTTTCTTTCTCTTTTTTAGCCGCCATACACAAATTCTCCATGTCAATGGTTAGCTTATGGGGTTAGCTTAGATGCTGCCTGGAAACCTCTGTTTGTAGTTGAAAAAAGTTACGTAAATCGTCACAAAGAAGCCCAGCGTTCGCAAATCGTATAATGCACTTTATGAATGACTGATGTCAAGCATTATTTTTCGCTCAAAAAATTTTTTTGCCCTGCCTAAGTGTTGCGCGGGACTTCTCCATTGCTGCCCCGAGGCCCCCTAACGGGTCATATGCCCCATTTTTAGCAATCGATTGGGGTTGCCCGTCCACGTTTTCCTGTCCTGGCCCTATGGGGTCCCTCTCGGGGGCTTAACCGCAAAGCCAGCCCCTGGGGCCGCGGCACAGGCAAATAACGACTCGGCCCCGCACGTCGTTCATGCAAGCCTGACCGAGCCGGCCAGTCCTGGTTAGGGGGTTCGATAGGGCTGCCGGGCAAGACCCGGATCCTACGCCGCCCTCTTGGCAAAGGGCATGCAGCTGAGGGCTCGCATCCGCAATGGGCACGGCTTGCCTCGCATGT
>JAITKK010000218.1 GCA_031278475.1 Deltaproteobacteria bacterium | reverse complement strand
GTCCTGGACGACGCCTATTTCGGGCACCTCGCGAGGATAATGGCCATGTCCAGGGAGAGCGATTACGCGGACAGGATCCCTTCCTACCTGAGGCAAAACAGGCTCGACGAGGAGCAGGTGATGCTCGCCATGGCCAAGCTCAACGCGAACCTCCAGGACAGGCTTAACCCCGACTCCGGCGTGATGGAGGCAACGTTTCCGGGATGCGCGGACAAAGTGGCCTTCAGCGAGGAGGAGCGCGCCTTGTTGGAGGGCCATCTTCAGGAATTATTGGGGGCCCTGGAGGATGGGGAGGCCGGGTCGGGGCCCCGTTAGGGGGATCCCGCCCGTCGGGTCGACGGAGCCCCCGGGGCGGGCTCAGCCCGCCCCGGGGCCCTTTGGGCCTTTCCCGCCCCCGCCTTCGACGGGCCCGAACAGGCCCTTCCCCCTCTCGGGGAGCGCGAGCCCTATGTGGCCGTAGGCCTTGGCGGTCGCGAGCCTCCCCCTGGGGCTCCTCTGGATGTAGCCTTCCTGGATGAGGTAGGGCTCGTAGACCTCCTCCAAGGTGTCCGGCTCCTCGCCGAGGGTGGTAGCTAGCGTCTCCACGCCCACGGGGCCGCCCGCGTAGCGCAGGCAGATGGCTGACAACAGCCTGTGGTCCATCTGGTTGAGGCCCCTCGCGTCTATGCCAAGGAGGCCCAGGGCCCTGTCCGCGGACTCGCTGTCTATCAGCCCGCTGTCCCTCACCTCCACGATGTCCCTGACCCGCCTCAGGAGGCGCCCCGCGATGCGGGGCGTCCCCCGGCTGCGCTTGGCTATCTCCATGGCCCCGTCCTGGGATATCTTGGCCCCCATTATCCCCGCCGCCCTAAGGACAATGTCTGCCAGGAACTCCGGCTCGTAGAAGTCCAGGCGGAGCTGTATGCCGAACCGGTCCCTCAAGGGCGGGGTGAGCAGGCCCGTCCTTGTGGTCGCGCCCACGAGGGTGAAGCGCGGGAGGTCCAGGCGGATGGATCTGGCGCCGGCGTTCTGGCCCACCATGATGTCCAGCTTGAAGTCCTCCATGGAGCCGTAGAGGATCTCCTCCACCGGGGGGCTGAGCCTGTGGATCTCGTCTATGAAGAGGATGTCCCCGTCCTGGAGGTTGGTGAGTATGCCCGCGAGGTCCCCGGGCCGCTCCAGCACGGGCCCGGATGTCGCCTTGAGGCTCACGCCCATCTCCGTGCTGAGTATGGCCGCGAGCGTGGTCTTCCCAAGCCCCGGGTGCCCGGAGAGCAGGGTGTGGTCGAGGCTCTGGCCCCTCTTCCTCGCGGCGCTTATGAATATGGACAGCTGCTCCACTATCCCTGGCTGGCCGATGAACTCCCTGAGGGAGCGGGGCCTCACGTCCCGCTCGGACGGGGCCTCGGTCGGCTGCCTTGAGGGATCCAGGAGCACGGTTACGTCTTCGGCGCACATTGGTCAAGCCCACCTTTGCCGCGGCGTCCCCGCCGCGGCGGAGCGGGGGCATTAAGCCCCCCCCTTCATTTCCAGTAGCGGTTGGATGCCGGCTGGCAGCTGCGGTAGAGGTCCAGGTACTTGCATATGGCGGCCTTGAGGTGCCTTCTCTCGGCCACCTCCTGGATGCCCCGGATGTTCCCGAAGAAGGCCGGGTCGTCGTAGGTGCGGGGGGAGTTCCGGGACAGGGCCCCGGCCCTCACGTCCTCCTCGTTCACCGGGAAGCCCCTGGCCTCCATCACCCTCGGCCCCGTGAAGATGACAAGGGCCTGGGGCTCGGCCAGTATCACGTCGCCCAGGGCCGCGTAGCTGGCTATGGCCCCCCCGGTGGAGGGGTCGCCCAGGACGGATACGAAGGGCAGGCCGTAGCGCTTCAGGCGGGTCACGCTGTTGATGCTCTTGGTCATCTGCATGAGCGCGGGCGTGCCCTCCAGGACCCTCGCGCCGCCCGAGCAGCAGAGGCTCACCAGGGGCAGGTTCTTGGATATGGCGTATTCAGCCAGGCGGTGGAACTTCTCGCCGAAGACAACCCCCATGGTGCCGCCCGCGAAGTAGAACTCGCAGACCGCGAGGGCGACCGGCTGGCCGAAGACCGTGGCCTCGCCCGTCACCAGGGCCTCGTGGAAGCTGCTCTTCCTGTCCTGCTTCTTTATGAACTCGCGGTAGTCCTCGGTCAGAAGGCTCGGGTGCAGCAGGTTGTGGACGTTCATGTCCCGGTTCATCTCCCGGAAGCTGTCCTTGTCGGTCAGGCAGTTTATCCAGCCTATGGCCCCCATTATGCGGGCCTTCCCGCATTCCGGGCAGACGCAATGGTTGTCTATGAAGGCCGAGAGCGGGATAAGGGCCCCGCAGCCGGACTCCTCGCCGCCCTCCTTGAGTGACATGTCCCCGCACCTGACGTAGCCGCCCTCGCTCTCGACCGGCCCCTCCGTGCCCCATTCCGCCCCGGAGTTGATCCCGCCGGTGTTGGCCGGGGTTATGATCTTCAGATCCGGCGGGGCCTTTGGCGCCTTCTTCTTGATGGGCGTGAGCCTAAGGATGGAGGCCCAGCCCGTGGACCTCTGGGTGGCGTGCTGGACGTAGACGCCGAAGGCCCTGGCCCTGGAGCGGCGGGTGTTGATGAGGGTGGCTATCTTGCGGCGGCCCAGGTCCCTCACGGTGCGCTCCAGGTAGTTCCCCAGCACCTTCGCGTAGCCCTGGACGTCGGAGACGGACTTGGGGGAGGGCAGCACGTCGTCTATTATGTCCAGATCCTTCAGCTCCGGGGCGGTGGGCTTGGATATGAGCAGGGCCTCCCTGACCTTGGTAGCGTCCCGGAATATGATTGCCGCGAGCGACTCGGGCGGGGCGGTGGCGTAGAGGGCGTCGTCGAACTGGGCGCGGCAGTCGGTCATCTGGATGGCCAAGGCCCCGCCACTCCCGCCCTCGCCGATGATGACGGACACGGTGGGGATGGGTATGGTCAGGAAGTCCCGTATCAGGTGGGCTATGAAGAAGGCCTGGAAGTCCTTGGCCGACTCCATGGAGATGTCCGCCCCGTAGGTGTCTATCAGGGTCACGATGGAGACTGGCCTCCCGGCGGACTTGGCCTCCCAGGCGCGCTTGAGGAAGTTGTGAATGTGGGAGTGGTCCGAGGCCGTGAGCATGCCGTGGTTGAGTTTCGCGAGATCCTCCTTGGTCCGGAGGTTTTCGGGCTTGGGCTTCTGCTGGGCTATTATGAAGACGTCCCTGCCCCACTGCTCGGCCTCCCCTAGGATGAGCGCGCTGTCGTGGGGCCTGGACTGCCGGAACAGGGGGAAGATGGCCTGGATCAGGTCGCTGGACCTGGGCCGCAGGGGGGAGCGGGTCCTCTTGCGGAAGAGCTCGACCACGTCATCGGGGGCATTCGTCATGCAATACTCCAGTAGCGGGTGCGATATGCCCCCGCCCCAGGCGGCCTGGGGCAGGGGCGGCCCTGGGGGCCGGAACTGCATAAGAACCATTCATGGTACATGGGCCAGGGCCAAATTTCAAGGCCCGGTGCCGGGC
>JAITKK010000180.1 GCA_031278475.1 Deltaproteobacteria bacterium | reverse complement strand
CTGATCGGTGTCTCCTACGGGTTCGTGACCAGTGCGGCAGACATCACCTTGGGTGCCTTCTTCGAGTACGGCAACGGTAGCTATGATACCCACAACTCCTTTGCAACCATCGGTGATGTCAAAGGCGACGGGGATGTGGACTATGCCGGCGGCGGCGTTCTGACAAGGATCGAATTCGCCAAGTCCGACGCTGGTTCGACCTATGCCGATTTGTCCGTACGCTTTGGCAGGAGCTCCAACGACTTCACTCTGGAGAACAACGGCCCGAAATATGACTTTGACTCCAACTATTTCGGCCTTAACGTTGGCTTCGGCCATGTCTTCAACATAACCGCTACCACATCCCTTGATATTTACGCCAAGTATCTCTGGACCCACCAGAAGGGCAAGGATGTGAGAATAAACACCGGCACGGTAATCAGGTTCGATGATGTCAACTCCCACCGGGTACGTGCTGGTCTTAGGGTTGCCTTCCAGGCCACCGACTTCATCAAGCCCTACTTCGGGGCGGCCTACGAGTACGAGGCGGACGGCAGGGCGCATGCCATGATAGGCAACTCCATTGTCCAAAGCCCCGAGCTCAAGGGCAGCACCGGTATCGGCGAAATTGGCCTATCCGTCAACACCGGCTCGGCCGTGAACCTGGATTTCGGGGTTCAGGGCTACGTTGGCAAGCGGAAGGGCGTCACTGGTACCGTCGTCCTGAATTTCGAGTTCTAATCCCATCAACAATCCAACCCAAAAACGCCCGCGGGAGACCGCGGGCGTTTTTTTTGGAAAGCCGCATCCTATAGTGGCTGGCCCCTCCAGGGGGAGGGCGCTTTGGCGCCCTCCCCCTGGAGGGGTTGATGGCTCGGTTTTTGGCGATGCCCCTGTGAAGGCCAGATTGACGCCTAAGCTTATCCCCTTCCAGGCCCCGCTGCCAAAAACCCGTGAGAAGGGGAAGCTGAGCCAGGGGGCGGGGTATCCTCCAACAGGATGGGTGCCTGGGTTCCCTTATGCCTTGGCAGGGGATCCTGGCATTTTTAGGGTGTTTGGGGCCGGATGGTACAGGGCCGATGGGAGCTGGGAGTGACTGTGAAGGGGTTCTTCCCGGGGAATGCCCGGGCTTTTGGGGATCCCTTAGGCCTTGGGGGGCTTCCTTGTCCATTGCCAAAGAGTGGCCCTTGCGGAGGGAAGATGCCTTAGGCTTATGGTCAGTTGGGAGGATGCCGGGATGGGGCCTTTTACAGGGATCTTGGGCAAAGGGGCGCTCCCTTGGGGCGTGTGACTGTTATTTCCGGGAAGCTTCCCAAAGCAAGAGGGCCTCCATGGCCATACTGGCCCTGAGGGCATGTTCCCGCAGTAACATGGGGGATCTCCATAAGATGATAGGGTCTTCTTGGGGATTACTTGCGGGACCCTTCCCGAAGGCATTAGGTTCCAAGGTGGTAGGAGGTCTTACGCAAGGGTTCCCTTATCGAACCCCTTTCCCCAATCGTTCTCCCAATCCTTCTCCCCTGTCCTTTGCCCCAATCCTCTGCCTAGTAGCCCCTGACCCAATGTCTCCCCACCTTAGCCCCTTTTTGCCTTCGCTTTCGCCAAATTTCACCAGGCTTCCCCAGGAAGTTCTTCTTTCCTTGGATCCCCCCTCCCCAAAATGCCGGCTTTTCCTCTCATTTTCCCTAATTTCCTGCGTCCCTCTAGCTTCCCCACGCATCACCAAGCGTCCCCAAGAATCCTCTGGATTCCCCAATATCCCACAAGATTCCCCTCCTTCCTCTCCCAGCTCCCAGGCTTTCCTAATGAGCCCAATGCCCATGCCCAGGGTTCTCGCTTCCTAGCTCCCCATGCCCATCAATCCATCCATTTATTCATCCAGCCAGCCAGCCATCCAGCCGTCCAGCCGTCCAACCATCCAGCCATCCAGCCATCCAGTCGTCCAGCCATCCAGCCATCCAAGCACCCAGCCATCCAACCATCCATCCAGCCGTCCATTTACTCATCCATCCATCCATCCACCCATCCATGGAAGCCCCAAGCCCCGGACCCTGGCGGGCCCCCTTGGGGGCCTGACTGCCAACTTTATTGGCGCTGGTCCAAACCGTCGCAGTCCCCCGAGGCCATAGGCCATGCAAGCGAGTAGTCCCGCATGGCCTTACGGCTATGCCAAAAACCCCTTTGCCCCAACCCCTTGCCAAAACCCTTGGCCCCATCCCCTTGGGACGGTTTTTTCCGACAGTCCCTTGGCGAAGCGCTTTCCCGCCCCCATGGGCCCGGCCCCTTAAAAGCCCCCACCCAACACCCCGCAGCCCAGCATTTGTGGCTATCCGCGGCCACGCTGCCATGGCTGGTATGGGCCGCGCTGGATCCGGTCGGGTTGCTTGGGCCCAGGGCCTGCCGCAGGCCCTGGGCGGGCGATTCCCAAAGGCCTTGCATTTCGGAAGAAGGCGGCGGGAAGACGGGGGCTCAGTTTACAAACAATAGTTTCAATGATAGTATTTGGGTTGTTTATTGTTGCTTTCATGCCTTTTGGGGGCCGGGTATGCCCCTATGGACGCGTGATCTTGTCCTTTTCGGAAGTCCTGGGGGGTCCCTCCAAATGCGTATCGTCATAGTAGACCGCGAACCGGCCTTCCTTGAGCCCCTCCTCCAGAGGTTGCGGGGCGAGGGCTTCGAGGTGACGGTAGCGGAGAACATACCGGCCGTCATGTCGGTCATCAAGCTCCAAAGCGTTCAGTTCTTGGTCGCCGACAGCTCCATACTCGTGGATCACTCCCTGGGGGCCGAGGTGCACCGGCTCAACCCCATGGCGAGGTTCATAGTGCTCGCGGCCAGACCCTCCCTCCTGGGCATGATAGAGTCCATCAGTTCGGGGATGACCGACTACCTGTCCCGCAGCGCGGAAAGCTTCGACCTCCTCATAAACACCATCTTGGACGAGAGGGAGAGGCTGAAGCGCTGGCAGTGCGCCCTCCTTAGCCCGACCTTCAAGGAGAGGCCATGAGCCCTGGGGGAGGGGCCCCATCGGGGCCCCTCCCTCAGGGCATCACCCCCCCCGGCCCCGAGGTGATCCCCCTATGAACAGCGAACAAGAGAGCCTCCCGGGACTTTTGAACAAGGCCTCCACCGAGCTCCTGCTTCTTAGCCCGGAGAACCTGGTGGAGGTCAGCAGGCTCCTGGGGCTGGTGGACGACATCGGCTACGAGTTCTTCGCCTACGGCTCCGAGTGGCCGCCCAAGGTGTCAAACGCCCTGAAGGGCATCCTCAAGGCGGTCATCCGCGACGAGGTGCCCGACCGGGCCGAGGCCCTGGAGACGGTGGGGGAGGGTCTCGGGCAGCTGGAGGAGATGCACCGCTCCATGGAGAGCGGGGCCCCCTTCATGGGGGACCTTGTGGGCTTCTTCAGGAAGGCCGCAAAGTTCGCGGAGATCGACCCCAACTACCTGGAAGACCCCCCGCCCAGGAACCTGCTCCCTGGCGCCGCGGCCGACGAAGGCCCCGCCGAGGGGGGCGATCTTGAGCCCAGGGGCGGGGGCTTTGCCCCCGCCCCGGAGTCCCCCACTGAGAGCGACGAGCCCGACATCGACAAGGGCTGGTGGGACGAGGCCCCGGAGGGGCCGTCCCGGGCTGATTCCGACCTTGAGCCCGGCGTTGGCGACGGCCCCGCGGCTGCCGCCGCGGAATCAAGTTCCGATTCCCCCACCGGCCCCGCCCCGGAAGGGGCGGACGCTGGCGCGGGCCCTATCGGGCCCGCCGAGGCCGATGGCGGCCAGGATCCCCCCGCGCAAGACGCCCTGGAAGACGCGGGCCAAGGGCAAGCGGCAGGCGGGGAGGCCTGGGTCACCCCGCCCTTGGAGGACAGGGAGCTGTGGCCCCACAGCCACTCCGAGATAAGGTTCAGGGACCTTAACCTCACAACCGAGTACTTCCAGAAGGCCCTCATCTCCGCATTGGAATCGTTGCAGATGAGGCTTGTGACGGTCGAGCAGAAGCAGGACCCGGTGTCCGCCATTAGCGAGACCATCCCCAGCTTCAAGACGGTCCTTGGCGGGGTGAGCCTACTGGACCTTGATGTCCTCACAAGGCTCACGGCCGACACCATAGGGCTTGTCGACTACGTCTCCAACGAGCAGGTGCCCCACTCGACCCTTATAACCGACATCCTGCTCCAGGCCTGCTCCTTTCTGATCCAGGGGCTCAAGTCCCTCAGGATGGCGGACGACGGGGACTCCTGGGGTGTGTTCCCGGACTGGGACCCAGAGGAGTTCAGGCGGCTCCAGGAGAACCTCTGGGCGGCGCGCCAGGGCATACTCACGGTCGCGCCCCAGCCCCAGAGGCCGGCCTCGGCCGGGGCCTCCTTCGCGGCCAAGCCCAAGAAGCTGGGTGAGATCTTGGTCGAGAAGGGCCTCATAAGCGAGGGCGACCTGGGCGGGCTCATCCAGGCCCAGAAGACCGCGAGAAACGTCCGCTTGGGCGAGATCCTCATCCAGGACGGCTTCATAACCCAGGAGGAATTGGACGAGGCCCTCAGGAGGCAGCAGGGGGAGGACAAGGGCAGGCGCATAGGCGAGATCCTGGTCACCATGGGAAGGGTGGACCACGAGCACGTGGACAAGGCCCTGAAGATCCAGGAAGGCCTAAAGGAGACCAAGCTGGGGGAGATCCTCCTCAAAAAGAAGATAGGCGCCCCGGAGAAGGTGGCGGCCGCCCTGAGGGAGCAGAAGCTCAGCGAGGGCCAGGCCGCGACCACGGCCACGGGCTCCCAGATGGTGAAGGTGGAGACCCACAAGCTGGACGGTCTGATAGACCTTGTGGGGGAGCTTGTGATAACCCAGTCCCTTGTCACCTCCAACGAGGCGGTCAAAAGGCTAAAGGAGCAGAAGTTCAACAAGGACCTCGCCCAGGTGTCAAGGATCACCTCGGAGCTGCAGCGGAACGCCATGAGCCTCAGGATGGTCCAGATCAACAACACCTTCAGGCGCATGAACAGGCTGGTGAGGGATCTGGCCCACAAGTTCGAAAAGGACGTGGACTTCGTGAGCATAGGCGAGGACACGGAGATAGACAGGGGCATGGTGGAGGCCATCTACGATCCCCTGGTGCACATGATAAGGAACGCCCTGGACCACGGGCTGGAGTCCCCCAAGGAGCGCATAGCCATGGGCAAGTCCCCCAAGGGGCAGGTGACGCTCAAGGCCTACCACCAGGGCGGGAACGTGGTCATTGAGCTCTCCGACAACGGCAGGGGCCTGGACACCGAGAAGGTCATCAGGAAGGCCGAGGAGAAGGGGCTCATCCAGCCGGGGGAGAACCTAAGCGTCCAGCAGATCCACAACCTGGTCTTCCAGCCGGGCTTCTCCACGGTCGACAAGATAACCGAGATCTCTGGCCGCGGCGTTGGCATGGACGTGGTGAGGAAGTCCATAGACGCCCTCAGGGGCAAAGTCGACTTCACCTCCGTGCCCGGCGAGGGCTCAAACTTCACCATAAGGCTCCCTTTGACCTTGGCCATAATAGA
>JAITKK010000169.1 GCA_031278475.1 Deltaproteobacteria bacterium | reverse complement strand
CGGATACTTGGGGGAATCCTCCAGAACATCGCAAGTTCCATCGGGTCAGTCACCTCAGGGGGCTGGACCCCGGTTTCCGCCTTCATGGTGGGAGGCTGGCCTGTTGTGGCCGGCTGGGGGCTTGTCCCCACACAGGCCCAGCCGGGGGCGGGCCCCACCCCACAGGCGGGGTATGCCCCCGCCCCACAGGCGGGGTATGCCACCGCCCCACAGGCCCAAGCTGGGGCGGCTACCGCCCCTCAGGCATGGAAAAGCCTGTTGGACGGCATGATCCTAGGGAAATACCCGGTAAAATGGGTCGCGGCGATAGGCGGGGGGCTCTTGCTCTTCCTCCTGCTGATACTAGTCATTGTGATTTTCAAGGGCAATTCCTCCCCGTCGTACAATCCCGGCGAGAGCTTCGTCATACCCAAGGGCGGAAACACCAATGACCTGTCCTTTCTGAAGGGCTGCTGGGAATTCGATGCTAACCTTGTAGAAGAAACGGAAACGCTGTCGGGAACCTACGTGCTTTGCCTCAACGATAAGGGGACGGGCTCGGCCTCGGTCAAGGAATACGACGATTCCGGTCGGCACATCTCCACCTGCACATCCACGGTCACGGCCTCGAGGAAGGGGGACACCGTGGTGATCAGGGATCCTGGCCCCATTTGCGGTGACGAGTCGGAGTACTCGCCCATCACCTTCAGATGCGTAAACGGCCTCGGGAAATCCTCGCAATGCACTTGCCAGAGCGGTGATGATCCCAGCGTCGACATCAGTTTCACTTACCAAGGAAAATCCTAGCTAGACGGGATCCTGCCCCATCCGTCTTCCCATCCGATTGGCGGCAACACTCGAACCCTCTCAACCCTGCTTCAGTCGACATCCCAAACAACAAAGGAAGTCCCGACCACCATGACCATGCAGCTTCTGACCACAAGCGATCTTAGGTATCTTAGCCCCTTTGCCATCGAGGGGGCGCAGGCCTTTCTCCTGCGCCCCCGGATAGATGCGGCCCTGGAGGCCTCTCTCGGCCAGGGCGCCTCCTCGCTCTTGGCCACCGCCGCGGACGGCCCCGGGGTACTGGAATGGCACACGGCGCTCCCGGGGACGCCGGTCCACCGCGACAACCTTTCGCCAGAGGAGAAGCTAAACCTGGACGGCCGTTTGTCCCAGGCTGCCGCTGCACTCGAGGCTGAGTCCGGGCGGCTTCTCCTCTCCCAGTCCAAAGACGATCGCGTCTTGGGGGGTATCCTCCGGAACATCGCTAGTTCCATCGGGTCAGTCGCCTCAGGGGGCTGGACCCCGGTTTCCGCCTTCATGGTGGGCGGCTGGCCGGTTGTGGCCGGTTGGGGGCTTGTCCCCGCGCAGGCCCAGCCGGGGGCTGCCCCCACCCAACAGGCGGGGTATGCCACCGCCCCACAGGCGGGGTATGCCACCGCCCCACAGGCCCAAGCTGGGGCGGCTCCCGCCCCTCAGGCATGGAAAGGCCAGTTGGACGGCATGATCCTAGGGAAATACCCGGTAAAATGGGTCGCGGCGATAGGCGGGGGGCTCTTGCTCTTCCTCCTGCTGATACTACTCATCCTGATTTTCAAGGGTAATTCCTCCCCGTCGTACAAGCCCGGCGAGGGATTCGTCATACCCAAGGGCGGCGACCCCAATGATCTGTCATTCCTTGAGGGCTGCTGGGAGTCCAAGTCGGGTCTTATTAACACTGAAACAAATATGCCAGTAACCTATGTGTATTGCATCAACGACAAGGGGACGGGCACGGCCACGCTCAAGGAGTTCAACACTTCCGGTCGGCACATCGACACCTGCACAGCCGGGGTAACGGCCTCGAGGGAGGGGAACACCGTGGTGATAAGGGATCGGGGTGCTGTATGCGGTAAAGGTAGTCACTACAATGCTAACACCCTCAGATGCGAAAACGGCCCTAACAAAACCGCACAATGTAGAGGGAAGACTACAGGTAATGCATCCTACGATGCAACTTTCGCTTACCAGGGGAAAAACTAGGCAAAGTGGCGTGCGCCCCATCATGCCTCCAGTTCCATCTGTCGCAACACTTAAACCCTTGCAACCCTGCTTCAGTCGATACCCTAAACTACAAATGGAGTCCTGACCGCCATGACAATGCAGCTTCTGACCACAAGCGATCTTCGTTATCTTGCGCCCTTTGCCATCGAGGGGGCGCAGGCACTTCGCCTGCGCCCCCAGATAGACATGGCCTTGGAGGCCTCTCTCGGCCAGGGAGCCTCCTCGCTTTTGGCCACCGCCGTGGACGGGGCCGGGGTGCTGGAGTGGCACACGGCGCTCCCGGGGACGCCGGTCCACCGAGACAACCTTTCGCCAGAGGAAAAGCAAAACCTGGACGGCCGTTTGTCCCAGGCGGCCGCTGCCCTCCAATCCGAGTCCGGCCGGCTAGCCCTCTCCCAGTCCAAAGACGATCGGATACTTGGGGGAATCCTCCAGAACATCGCAAGTTCCATCGGGTCAGTCACCTCAGGGGGCTGGACCCCGGTTTCCGCCTTCATGGTGGGAGGCTGGCCTGTTGTGGCCGGCTGGGG
>JAITKK010000018.1 GCA_031278475.1 Deltaproteobacteria bacterium | reverse complement strand
CCCCTGATCTTCAACGGCGTGCGCTGCGCAAACTCCGTTTGCCTGAGCCTGAACTCCCCTGACGCCTTCGACCCCTCCGTAAAGGAGCTGGTCAGCCTCGCCAAGAAGTTCGGTACCGTCGTGGGCCCCTACAACCTGACCGACGAGGCGAGAAAGAAGGAAAAGGACCCAAGGGAATACCTCCTCTGAGCCCAGCCGTGACGCGTTCACCCCCATGGGGCGAACACCCCCCAAGGGGGCTGCGACTCCTACTGCCCGGAACCCCCAAAGCACCCTCCTCTTCCCAAACCCCCCGCAAAAGCAATAACAAGCGATAACGAGCGGTAAGCTCAGAGGCGCTCCCTTGCGGGAGCCTCAGGGCCCATGCCCGATTATGCTGGGGCGATCCCATGGCAAGGGCAATGTCAAAAGAGATGCTTATGCGTGGGATGTTGGGCTTTATTGGGGGATATTGGATGCCCAGAAGCGGCTTTATTGGGGGATGTTGGATGCCAAAGAGCTACTTAATTAGGTGATATTGGATGCGGAGGAGTGGAAAAAGGGGCCTCTGGGAGGCCCCTTTTTCCAAGGACAATGGAGTATATGACATGACATGACAGGACAGGACAGGACAGGACAGGAGACATAACAGGACAGGAGACAGGACAGGACAGGACAGGACAGGACAGGACAGGATTTAGGCTTTGCGGATGCCTTGGAAGGGCATCCGGCATCAAAGTTCACTTGACCTCCAAGTACCCGTGGTCCACGCAGTTGTGGACGAAGTCCGAGATCAGTATCCTCGTCTCCTCGGTGTATGCGCTGGGAGGGTAGTTCTCCCAGCGGTAGAGGGTTGAAGCCCTGATCCCCAAGGCCTTGGACATTGTGGAGGCCGATATGGCCAACGCTCCCCTCAGGGTCTTAAGGCCCTTGCCGCTAAGCTGGCCTTCGCTCAGATCCTTGAAGAGCTTTTTCGCAATCGACCCCTTGGTGGGGATTCTCCCCGCCCTGCCAGGTGAACTTAGCTTAGTTTTTTTTTAGCCGCGCCGGCCCTTGGCTTGGCATGTGCGGCGGGCTTGCGGCCCGGGGTTGCCTTGCGGACTGCGGGCTTGCGGCCCGGCTTGCGGCCGGCCGGTGCGCGCCCTGCTGGCTTGTGGGCGTGCGCGGCTGCCGGCTTGCGGCCGGGGGCCTTGCGTGTCCCGGTCTTGCGGGCGCCCATCACCCTCTTTGCGTGGGCGGCTGGCTTCCTGCCTGGGGCCTTGCGGACGGCGGGCTTGCGGCCCGGGGTCGCCTTGCGGCCTGCCGGCTTGCGCACTGCCGTCTTGCGGACTGCGGGCTTGCGGCCCGGGGTTGCCTTGCGGACTGCGGGCTTGCGGCCCGGGGTCGCCTTGCGGACTGCCGGCTTGCGCACCGCGGTCTTGCGAACGGCGGGCTTGCGGCCCGGGGTCGCCTTGCGGACTGCCGTCTTGCGCGCTGTGGTCTTGCGGACTGCGGTCTTGCGCGTTGCGGTCTTGCGGACGGCCGGCTTGCGGGCGGAAGCGGCCTTCGGCTTCGGGCCGGGCTTCTTCCTCACGGTCGCCTTGACAGCGGCCTTCGGCTTGGGACCGGGCTTCTTCCTCACGGTCGCCTTGACAGTGCCCTTGGGCTTGGGACCGGGCTTCTTCCTCACGGTCGCCTTGACAGTCCCCTTGGGCTTGGGACCGGGCTTCTTGGCCGCGGGCTTCCTTGTCGTCGGCTTTGGCTTTGGCTTTGGCTTGGGACCGGGCTTCTTGGCCGCGGGCTTCCTTGCCGCAGGCTTTGCCTTGGGCTTGGGGCCGGGCTTCTTGCGGACGGCCGGCTTGACGGGACGCTTTGCCGGGGGCTTCGGGGGCTTGGTCACGCGGGCGGGCTTTTCTTCCTCGTCATCTTCGTCCTCGTCGTCATCGTCGTCATCGTCGAAGTCGTCGTCATCGTCCTCGTCATCCTCCTCATCTTCCTCTTCTTCCTGGGTGAAGATGTAGAGATCAGGAGAGTCGTCATCGTCTTCATCGTCGTCGTCATCGTCGTCGACCAAGTCAAGGGGAGGCATTTCCTCCAAATCAGAGTCCAGGCCCCAAAGGGTGGACTCCTCGGAAAGTGCTGCTTTCTTGGTGAGATCGTCGTTTGTCATAGTGTTCCTTTCTTTCTGCCGACCGCCCTTCCCTAATGACGGGTCGAGGATTTGCATTGCTCTTTCTCCCCAGGCCAGAGCTTGGCCTGAAGGATTATAGGGGACAATGGCTTATTTGAAAAAGCTGGGGAACTTCCCCTTGAATTGCGGGAAAAGCACCTTTGAAGCCGCTTGGCAGCCCCGATTTGGGGTAATCAGGGCGCATTGCCTTATCGCTGGCCGAAACACTCCCTTGGCGTGTGGCTGGGGAGTTGTGTCCGGCCAAGCTGGCTTGGTGGCGCTTGGCACCTGGGTTTGGGACCTACCCTCCCGATGGATACAGAGGAAGGCATTCCTTTGGAAGGCATTCCTATGGATGGCATTCTTGGGGATCGACCGGTAGGTCTGTCATGTGTTGTTGGAAAACGGGATTTCAAACCCTGAAAAATCCAAAATGCATCTTGCTGGGGTTGGCCTCACGATGGCGGCTGTGAGCGAACCGCCAAGAGGGAACTACCATCGCCTTGAAATGGCCTTGGGGCATCCTCCCAAGGGGCACAAGCGGGAGAGTTGGTGGGGCTTCTTCCGCCGGGTGGTGCGGCGTGCCAAAATGACTTGTTTCCGGCTGGATCCCTCTAAGAGCCCTGCCCTTCGGGAAACCAGCCACGCCGCCAAGGAATGGCTTGCTATGGATTTTCGCCTATTCGGAGTGTTCGCAAAAAACGAACCCGTTGCCCATCTCGCGGAGATCCATCTCCAGTGAACGCATTATCCCATAACCCAAAATGTCAATGCAAGGGGTTTTTTCAAAAAAATACAATTTTTTTTTCATTTGGCTCTTTTTTCCAGGGACAAAGCAAAAGCGAAGCACCCCCAGCTAGGAGCCGATCGCCTGAAAAGCCTTACACTATCTGAACAAGGGCCCATTCGACGCTCTCTCGGATCCAGGTTAGGGAGGATGCTTTGGATGTGAATTTTTTTCTGCCCGACTTCCTCCCTTGGGTCGCATTGGCACTTTTTTGGAGCTCTGCTGACTCCCCTGCCCTCTCGATTTTCATTGCCTGGCTTGAAAGAAACCAAGGTAGCCGACCCTTCCATGAAAATCACGTCCCAAACGCACCTTGCCCCTCCTTCGCGGGCCCCTTCGGATGATTCCCAGGCAAACCATTCCCCAAGACCTTGGGAAGCTATGTGCGAGAGCCCTGGGAGAGGGCTGCCAAGGGCATAGGAGAGAATTGCGAACCACAGCCAGAGCACTGGGAAGAAGGGACATGGACGGGCTGGAGAGAGAGAACAGGGGAATAGGCCTGCCAGGAAAAGGTAGCCTAGGATGCCTTAGGCATGGATGAGGCAAGCCGATTTTGGCTGCTGGAATATGGAGGGCTGAGGATTGCCGCCGGGATATGGCTGAGTGGGATATGGGAAGGCGAGCTAGGAAAGCTTGGATGAGGCAGGCTGGGAGATGGAAGATAAGGCAGGCTGGGAGATGGAAGACGAGGCAGGCACAAGCAGTTCTTAACCTGCGACAAGGGAATTGTCCCGAGAGAGCCCCATTTTTGCCCTGCGCAGAGCGTCAGGGAGGGGAAACCCCAGGGGCGTGGAGAGGCTCCGGAAGGCCGATAAGAAACCCTAATATCCCCTAATCACTTGAAAAACCCTGTAGCCTTTAGGGCCAAGGCAAGCCCAAGGGGGTAGGTTTCGCCTCTTGTGCCTACTCACCTGGCCAGAAGTTCTGTCTTGGGTTCGGGATGGCCATGGCTGTTTCACCAATGACTTTAAAGCCTCCAAGCGGGTCCAGAAAGCCTCCATGAGAGTTCAGGGCGTCCCTTCAGGGCATGCACCCTAGGGCGATGCCCTGGCGCATGCTCGCACTGCCTTAGGGGAGGCATCAGACGGAAGGAGGTGCCCCACTCCCAGGACTGGGGGAATTATGGCTGGTCTGGAGCCTGGAAAGCGCCAAGCCCATGAAGAAACCGACGGAGGTAGCAAGGTTGATGCTCCTCACACCGGGGTTCATGGGGATATTGTAGGCTTCAGAGGACTCGGATATCAGCCAATCCGGGAGACCCCTGGTTTCCGGGCCGAAGAGCAAGGCATCGCTATCCAGCGGGGCATATTCGGTGAACGGCTTGCCGGTCGTTGCGGAGGTGGCTATTATCCTCCCTCCTGCCCAATCGGCCTTAAACTTCTCCCAGTCTTGCCACAGTCTCATCTTTACGTACGGCCAGTAGTCGAGGCCCGCCCTCTTGAGGTATCTGTCGTCTAAAGAGAAGCCAAGAGGCTCTATGAGATGGAGCCCAAGCCCCAGACCTGCGCATAGCCGGGCAACATTGCCGGTGTTGGGAGGTATTTCAGGCTCGAAAAGGATGATGTCCATGGACCGCCTCCTTCCGGAAACATCCCTTGGCCCCCCCCTGGGAGGCCAATTAGGCCAAATTGTTTCCATATTACACCACATTCCTGCCAACGCAAGGGTGGACCGTGCCCTCACCTGCAAGCTATGGCTCCCTGCCCTGCCCCAACATTACCTATAATGGCAACCCTAGCCCCCTAATTCTCTCTCATGCCTCATACACGCCTATGACATGCCCCCAACCCTGGCATGCCTCACATGCCTAGGTGCCCGACCCTGGCAATCGGGCTTTCCGGTTCGCCTCATCGCTTGTGAAACCCTGATGCCCATTGATACTTGGCAATCTTGGGTTGCGTATGGGGGCACGTCGCCCCTTGGATAGGCGCCCTTCCGTACCCCAGAGGAACCCCAGAAGATAACCGCCGTTGGCTCTCCATTGCAGGAGACTGGAGCAACCAGTAGGCAAACATTTGCCTAACATTCTGATTGTCTTCCCCAACATATTGCGTGTTTCCAAGGCCCCTAGCCTTTGGATTTCCCCAAGAAGTCCCTTCCTGGCGGTTCTTCTTGGTAACCCTTGCCTTACCGTCGGGCGACTTGGGGCTCCTTTCGGGTTTAGGCCGGCTCAGGCACAAGCACTGTTATCCCGCATGGCGCGCTTGCGCAACTTGGCCCGGCCATGGGGTGCCTTGCCAGAATGTATTTGCCCTATGCGCGATATAGGTGCCGCAGAGGGCACCCAAGGCGGGAGTGCTGCTGGGTTTAGAGCGACCATGGGCAAAGAGGCATTGACACCCAAGCTTCGCCATGGGGCGACTCTGCCTGGGGCATGTTGGGTGCCTTGGGCGGTCCACTATATAATAATGTATGGAATGGGATTAAGGGTGGGGGAAAGACGGGGGATGGGCTTGGCGGGCATGGGCGCATGCCTGAGGCAAGCCGGGCGCCCGAATATACAAAAACTAACCTAATGGAGTACTTTTCGTAAGATATTAGGGGATTTTTGGTTAGGCATCCTCATCGCTTTCTGGGATGCTAACCTCCATCCCGGGGAAGGAAGCCTCCACCTCGGAGACGACATCCTCCGGATGGGGGACAATGCCCACGGGCGCCTGTATGAGATCCACCTTCCGGTTCTCGCGCCTCATGTCCTGGAGGCGTCTCAGGAATACCCAGAGCTTCTCTATGTGCGCCACGTCAAGCTCCAGTGTGTCGGTTATCTCCCGGAGGCTTTTCAGGCAGAAGGCCTCCAACTTGTCCATGGTGAGCTTCACGGTGGCCTTGGGGATGCCCACCAGGCGGGACGTGCTCCTGAGGCTCTCTCCCATGGAGACGTGGTGGATGATGGAATGTATGGTCGCAATCGGCAGATGGGAGGCGAACATGGGGGTGCCGTGGGTCGAGGCGAACCTCTTCCCGCAGGTGCGGCAATAGAGGAGAAGCTTGTCCTTGTTCTTGCCGTACCTTCCCCGTATGGCGATGTTCCCGGTGTTCTCCTTGCCGAAATCCTTGCAATCCGCGTTAGGGCATCTTGCCTGATGCAACCCTATCATCCGTTCCTCCTCTTTGGCCCGAGGATGCCTTTATAAATGTATTATCCCCCTTTTGAGAGTGGTTTGTCAACCAAAGATACCCATTAATCAAATTCCAATCGTCAAAATTTTACCCATTTTCCAGGATAACCTTGATGGCAGTTAATATCAGCCTCAAATAAAAAAAGCTTTCCGCCAAGGGGAGGCCCTCAGCGGAAAGCTTGATTGACAAAGATATTTGCCTTGGATCTTAAGGTCACCAGGGCAACGGCATATAGACTATAATATAATATACAAGCAATTACATATAATTTACAATAATTGATGCGCCAAAAAGCAAGAAGGCTTTGGGCATCCAAAGGGCCCTGGGGCTTCTCCAACTTGAAGCAAGATTTACCTATACCAGGCTTGAGAGCAGATACGAGCTCCTGATGGCCGACGGGGTGGTAGTGTTGTTGGTAGCTATTCTGCCCGCGAGGTAGCGGGTCTCGAGGGAGTTTGCGAGGGTGAGAAGCCCGGCCGCGACCAAGGCCCCGCCGCTGCCAATCCCGTAGGTGGGTGCGCTGCGGAAGGTGGCCTCTATCTTGACGCTCTGGGTGAATTTGGTCTCTACCTTGTTATCTTTCCCCACGGATATGGAGAACTCCCTCTCGAAGCCCACGGAGACTGAGAGACCGGTCCCTCTCGAGGCAAACAGCCCCGGCCAGGTGGAGATGCCCACGCTCCCTATCTCGAAGCCCACCCCGATCTTGCTGGACACCACGGTCGTGAGCCTCCCGCCCACGTTTTTGTCGTTCTGGATGGTCTTGTTTATCTCGGCCAGGAAGTAATTCTCAAGAAACATGTCGAACAGGGCGCTCTTGGTGGCTGCCTTGACAGCCGCGTCCAGCACCTTGGCCGCGTTGGACCCGCTAATGGTAGCCCCGGCGTCGCTTTCGGCAATCTTGCCGTCGTCGGCCGCGCCTGAGGATACCGCGACGGCCGCGGCCGCTGCCGCGGCCGCGGCGGCATTGGTGGCGGAAAGGGCCTCGGTGGCTGACGCCGCAACGGCAGTAGAGGCGTCTGTCTGGGCGTTTGTCCCTGCCTCCTTGGCCTCCTCATCGTCCTCTTCGGCCAAGATCGTGCGCACTTCGTCAACCGCATCGAAGATGTCTTCATCTTCCTTGAGTGAGACGATGACGGCGGCGGCCTTCTCGCTTGCCACCTGCTCTGTGAGGAAGGTGACGGTTTCCTCCAAGGCCTCGGTAGCCAGCTCGGCTTTGGTGATGACGAAACTGGCGTTGGAAGCCGCCTCCGCCGCCGCAACCTCATTGGCTGAGAGCCACTCAAGGCCGTCCGTGAAGATCCTCTTGTCCTCGTCGGCAGCCTGGCCGCGCCCGAAGTACTCGTTCATGGCGGAGGCCACGCTAAGCCCAGTCTTGCTATCCTCGGAGCCGTTGTTCAGGTAGACCACGAAATCCTGAAGCTTTCCCAGAGTCTTGTCGGCCTCTGCGGACACCTCTTCCGTGACCCCTGCGCTCGCGAGGGTACTTAGGGCCTTGTCCTTCACAACAGTGAGGAACTCCGTCATGGCGCTAGCAAGCCTTGCCTCGGTGACATCCGACTCGGTGGTGGTGAGCACCATGGCCATGAAGCGGTTGGCCTCGGCATAGCCGAAGGATTTGCGGATCTCCTCGGCCGCGGCCACCACGGAGTCGACCAACTTCTCCTTCTGTTCCTCGCTCTTCTTCTTATTGTCCGCTATTAGCTGGTTGGCCACGTTCAGGTTCCTGAGGAGGCTGTCCCTGAAGCTTAGGGAGAGGTAGTTGGTCTTGGCCTCTTGGGTCGCGGTGGCCGAGACCTTGGTCCCTATGTAGCCGTTCGCGATCTTGAGCACGGAGTTGCCGATGGCACTCTTAACGCCTACGCTTGAAGTGCTGTACAGGCTCTTGCCCTTTATGCTGAGCCCGCCGATGTTAATAAAGTTGCTTATGGGCATTTCATCCTCCTGGCAGCTTGCTGGGGGGCTTGGGAGAAAAACAGGGGCTTGAGGGAATGGTCTGGAATTAATCTGGAATCTGGAAACCCGTTTTTCTTTTCGGCTAAAATCTGACTAACTTTACCACTCTTATATTTAAATTATCAAATTACATATTATTAACTTAATAATTCAATGTTATTCTAAGAATTTATAGCTTAATTAGAGCGTTGCTCCAGCTTAATTTTCTCAAGGGCAATAAGCCTTCCTATCAAGGGCATGGATGTTTTCCCAGTAACCAATCCCCCGTTTACCTTGCGGTGGCTTTAAGGGAAGAAGGGCAAAAGGGGAAGTCAATTTATCCCAATCCTTTGATAATCCAGGAAATCCCCAATTTGACCAAAGGCCGCCCGGGAGAAATCGCATAAGCCCTGCCGCATCCCTTGTGGCAAAGCCCCGCAAAGAAGCTCCTTCGGGTTTCCCACAGGCAAAGCGAGGCCTATATGGGGGGAAATCCAACAAGCTCGCGCATCATAGGGAACTTAAGCTGAGCCATTTTTGGGAAAGCTTTCCCCTTCACCCCACACAAGGCTAAGAAAAAAGCGTTTTTTTTGATTTTGATCAAGAAATTTGTGCGAAATTATTTTCTTGGACTTAAGATTTTTTTATGGCATCAAAAAAAAAGTCCGAAAAATCGTATTGCTGCCGCAAGGGCATGCCACATATGGTGGCGCGTCTTTTGGCTCTTTTTCCTTTTGATTGCAATTTCTCCCTTGAACGAACCCTCCAGCTGCAAAAATCCCCTGCGTTACACAAGCCCACACACCACTTGCTGGGTTTTCTCCGACAGGGTCGCGTTATGTGAATACATCCTCACAGAGCCCAAGCGAGCCATGCAAATCAGGGGATGCCACATTATGTAGTGGTGCAATCGTTTTTCTGAAAAAAAACCTGGCCTTGGCGAATATTGCCAAGAGGTTAGTGCTTGGGAGTGTTGGCTTTTAATTGGGGAATAATGGGGATATGAGGGATTATGGGGCTTTATGGGGGATTACGGGGAATCGGGGCTTATTGCGGGCCTTGATTCTATCCTTGTCTCTTGGCTCAAGGCATGCGCCTTACGGATCATTAGGTTAATGGCCTAATGACTTCATGGCTTAATGGCCATTGGCTCATGGCCATTGGCTCATGGCTATTGGCCCAGGGCTAAAGGCCTAAACGCGTAAGGCGGGGTTTCTCTTATTTTCTTTGGGTGAGTCTTTGGGGAATGTTCTTTGGGGATAGTCTTGGTGTGGCTTTTAGGGGGGTCCTTTAGGCAGGGGTCCGCAATCTTGGCAATCCTTGGCCCTATATGTTTGCGATCCCTTTCTTCCTGATGAAGACCGACAGGGCGGATACGGATGCCGGGGTCACGCCCCTGAGGCGGCCTGCCTGGCCCAGGGTGTCGGGTTTGGCCTTGGAGAGCGACTCGATGGCCTCCCGGGTGAGCCCGGGCACATCCCTGAAGTCCATGCCCTCCGGGATCCTGGAGCCCTCCAGGCGGCGCATCCTCTCGATGCCGCGCCTCTGATGTTCCAAATAGCCTTCGAACTTCAGCTCGATTTCGAGCGTGCGCAGGGCGTCGGGAGATATCTCGGAGAGCTGCGGGAAGAGCTGCTCCAGGTACCTGAGCTTCACAAGGGGCCTCCTCAGAAACTCGCTTGCGCGCATGGGTTCGGCAAGCTGGCTGTCCCTCTGGATGCCGTGCTCGTTTCCCAGGGCCTCGGCCTGGGAAGGAGTGACCTTCCCCTGGGCCAAAAGGGCCTTGCCCCTCTCCATTGCCGCCTGCTTCTGCTTGAGAAGCTCGGCCCTTGTGGGATCCAAGAGCCCCATCCCGCCCGCTATGGGTGAGAGCCTAAGATCGGCGTTATCCTCCCTGAGGCAGAGCCGCCACTCGGCACGGCTTGAGAACATGCGGTAGGGCTCGGACACCCCCTGGACGGTCAGATCGTCCATCATCACGCCCATAAGGGCCTGATCCCTTCCCAGGAAGACAGGATCCCCCCCGGAGGCCCTTAAGGCTGCCGACACCCCCGCCCAGACGCCTTGGGCCGCGGCCTCCTCGTAGCCGCTGGTGCCGTTTACCTGCCCCGCCATGAAGAGGCCTTTCACAAACTTCGATTCCAACGCGGGCGTGAGATCCCTCGGATCGGACACGTCGTACTCTATGGCATAGCCGGGCCTGCCGATGATGGCCCGTTCCAGGCCCTTGATGGTGTTTACCGCCTGCTGCTGGACCTTGGGGGCAAGGCCAGTGGGAAGCCCGCTGGGGTAGACATGTTCCGGGCCGTCCTGCTCCAGGAAGATCTGGTGGCGCTCCCTTTCGGGATAGGCCACCACCTTGTCCTCCAAGGAGGGGCAGTACCTGGGGCCCGTGGACACGCGGTCTTTTTCCGCGAAGATGATGGAGGCCCCTAGGTTGTCAAGCACTATCTTGTGGGTTTTGGGGTTGGTCCAGGTGAGATGGCAGGAGACGAGGTTCCTGGTGCCGCCGCTAAGGACGGAGAAGGGCCTCGATTCGGGATCCCCAGGCTGCTCCACCAGGTCGCTGGTATCGACCGTGGAGGCTATCAGCCTTGGGGCGGTGCTGGTGGAAAGCCTTGTCAGCCTGTGGCCCAAGGAGCAGAGGGAATCCTTCAGGTGGGTAGCTGGGGGCTCGCCCACCCTGCCGCCCGGGTTGGACTCGAGCCCATGGTAAACCCTTCCGTTCCAGAAGGTTCCCCCGGTGAGGACGATGGCCCCGCATTCAAAGACGCGGCCGTCGACCAGGGCAATGCCCGTGGCCCTGCCGTTTTGGGCGAGCACCCTAGCCGCCTCGCCTTGGATTAGGGTTAACCCCTTCTCGCGCTTGGCGTGCTCTTTGGCCAAATAGCTGTAGCGGGCCCTGTCGACCAAGTTCCTGGTGGCCCTGGCCGCGGGTCCCTTGGACTCGCCGAGGATACGGCACTGGATGGCCGAGGCATCCGCCCCGCTGGCCGAATAACCGCCCAGCGCGTCCACCTCGCAGAGAAGGGTCCCCTTTGCCGGGCCCCCGAAGGCGGGGTTGCAGGACAAGACCCCGATGCTGTCCAGGCTCTGGGTGACGAGGAGCGTCCCGCCGCCAAGACGGGCGGCGGCGAAGGCGGCCTCGAGGCCGGCGTGCCCCCCGCCCACGACTATTACGTCAAACGTGGTGCTGCCTCCGTTTTGAAGGCCATCGGAAAAGCCTTGGGTTTCGCTTACGCGTCAAACAAAGGGTCAAACAAGCTCACGGCGGGTATACCCCGGGGTAATATGGCCCCGGGTAGGGGTTCACCCTGTGGCCTTTCAGATCGCGGCGTTCCATCCTCCGGTTGGCCCTGTTGGCGATGGTAGCCTCGCTCTCCCGCAAAGGCACCGGCCCGCCGCGGGGTCTGGCCATCCTGAGGTCCCCCATCCGCCCCCTTCTCCTGTTGGGGACTGTCTCCCTAACGGAGTTGTCAATCCCAACCGGAACATTAGTGATACCATAATCGTGAATCTTCTGCCAATAGATGGCGGCCTGCCTGATGGCCTTGTTCTGCTCCGGGGTGTTCCCCCGCACCGCCATGTAGGCCTCGAATATCACCTGCGCCGAGTCCTGGTTCCTGAGATGCAGCCGGTAGAACTGGTAGCCGGTGTTCCAGATGGTCTGGTATGTTGCGTCCCGGTTGATTTTGCGCTCCAGGTCGGCCCTGACCTCCTCCACGGTAAGCGCCCTCAGGGGGTTCATCTGGGCAAAGGAGCCGCTAGCCCCTGCCAATAGAATAAGGCTTGCTACGAAGAGGGCGCAAAAAAGCTGCGGCATTGGGCATATTCGGCGATGGGTCATGGTGTTATCGGCAATGGGCGCCGTCCTGGTCTTGCTGCTAACCGGCATATCGGAAATCACGGAAAAGTTGGGCATATTGGGCGTAATTGGCGTTTTTTTGGGTTCTTTGGCTTGTTATGGTTTATTGCAAATAATTGACAACGGGGACGCGCATTTATTTCACAAGATTAGCGAAAATTTGGCGAGCAGCCCCATACCCGCCCCCCGCCAAGGCGGGGGGCGGGTATCACCTTGGCTCCCTGGGCACCGGGATCATGGGCTTGGCCTTGAAGCTTGGCGGGTTGTCTAGCTCCAGGAGATCGAGGTCCAGATCCTCCTCGGCCCCAAGGGCCCCGTACTGGCCCTGGTCCACCACCAGCCCCTCGTCCTTGTCGTCCAGGTAATTGACTATAACGGCTGTCGAGGACTCGGCCATGGGCCTCCCGCTGAGGCGGTTGCGGGCGTAGGGGGTCTCAATACCCGCATTCCCCCCCATCTTCTCGAATGGGGGCTTTTCCTCCGGGATCTTCGCGACCGGCACAACGGAGCCCTCGTCCGCCCCGACGTAACCGGAATCGGCCTCCAGGTAATCGCTCTCGGCGGCCCCTTCCCTCACAGGTGCCGCAAGCCCCTGCGCCAGAAGGGTTCCCTCGCCAATCTGGGGCAAGGCCTCGGGCGGGAGCTTGGCGATTGAGGAATCCGGGCTGAAGTCCGAATTGGGCCCCACAAGGGTGACACCGGCAAAGGGTACCCCGCCCGCACCCTCGCCAGCATAATCCAAGACCCCCTCAGGCTCTGAAAATTCCCTTGAGTCCTCCAGGACCGGCTCGCCGTCAACTATCGAGTCATCCGGGGAGCTTGCTGGGCTCTCGGCCGATTGGCCTAAGAGGGGCTCCTCCAGGGACAAGCCATCCACTTGGATATCCGCCGGGTCGATTGCCGAACCGGCCGCGACCAAGGGATCCTGCGCCTCCTCCCCATGATCGGCCGATTCCTGGCCCGGCTGGGATTCCTCGGCATCAATAACGGATTCCGCAGGCCACTGGGCAATCTCTCCGTCAATGCTGGGTTCTTCCTGGGCCTCTTGCGCCCCCTCTTGGGGGACAGAACCCGCAAGGGATGCCTCCAGCTCTGAAAGGGGAGTTGCGTTCACGAAGAGCGGATCGCCCTCGGTAAGCGACTCCTCCTCCGTCACGCTCTGCACCTCCGGGATCTCCGGGGCGAACCTCTCCTCCGGGGCATGCTCTTGGGCCACAACCCCATCCAAGCCATCATCCGTTCCAACTTCCTCGGTTTCCGCCGTGAAGTCCAAGGGCTCCGGCTGCAGCTGCGCCTCGTCGAAGAGCGGGTCGCCATCGCTTACGGCTTTCTTGGCGAGTAGGCTATCCGCATCGGTGATCCCCGCAGCGTATCCATCCTCCGGGGCCTCGACTTGGGCGGACTCGCTTTCCAGGCTCAGGATCCCCTCTTCCTCTTTGTCTAGGCTTGGAACTTGGATGGGCTCTTGGGTAATTTCTTGGGTAGGTTCTTGGGTAAGTTCCAGGATGGGTTCTTGGGTAATTTCTTGGGTAGGTTCTTGGGTAAATTCTTGGGTAGGTTCTAGGCTTGGATCTTGGACTGAGGGATCGGCCGTGTCAGCGACACTTTCCACCTCAAAACCCGTGTGCTCGGGCTCGGGCTCGGGTTCTGGCTCGGCTTGGGACCCAAGCCCTGCTTGGGCATCCAGCGTTTCGGGTGTGTCTTCCGCAGCTAACGGGGCATCGGCCTCGGCTTCGGCCTCAGCCTCGGCCTTAGCTTCTGGTGGATTAGCATCAATTGCTACACTTTCCACCTCAAAACCCGGATGCTCGGGTTCTGGCTCGGCCTCTGGTTCGGCTTGGGACCCAAGCCCTGCTTGGGCTTCCAGTGTTTCGGGGCTGTCTTCCGAAACTATTGGGGAATCAGCATCGGCATCGGCCTCGGGGGGATTGGCATCGGCTGCGACGCTTTCCACCTGGAAGGCAGGCTCCTCCGAGCCAAGGTCGGCATCTTCTGGGATGTCAGGCTGGGCTTGGGACACCGCATCCATAGCAGGGGATGCCAAGGCTTGCTCCGGGGCTGCCATGGACCCTGCCAATGCCAGGGCACCCGCGCCCAAAAGCCCGGACTCAAGTGACCAGCCGGAGCCAGTGGGTTCTGGGTTACCTGGGTTATCCGTGTTATCCGGGCTTTCGGCTGAGTCGGATGCGTCCGTTGCCTTCTGGCTTTCGTCCGCGGCGGGATCGTCTTCCGGGAGGGGCTCTGTCCCATCCGAAGAGGGTTCTTGGTCGGGACCGGACTCGTCTCTGAGATCGTCCCCGGTAAGCGATTCCGTTACGCTGTCGAGCTCGTCTTCGCCTTCCAGTTGCCCATCGGGCCCTGGATCCTGGGGCGTCCCTTCGTCTAAGGGGTCCCCTTGCCCGTTTCCGGCTTTGTCAGGATTTTTTTTTTGCCCTTCCGGGTCTTCCTTCTTTGCCTCTTTGGGCTCTTTCTCCTCTTGGGCGTTTAGCTCTTCCTGTGCTATCAGGCCTGCCATGGCGGATGCGACAGGGTCTGGGTCATCCCCATTGCCTGACCAGGGATCCCCCGGGCCCGTCATGTCAAGGCCGAGGATGTCGGAAGGCTCCGGGTTTTCCGGGATCTCAACAACCTTAACGCCCTTCTCGAGCCCCTTGGCCTTTTCCATCATGTCCCTGAAGGCGACTACATCGTCAGTGGCTTCTCCGTTGAAGGATTCGCCATCGGCTAGTTCCTGGATGTCCGACTGGCTGTCCGGGATGCTCTCCTCGATTATCCTCTCAAGCTCCTCTTCGGATTTAAGCGAAGACGGATCCAACGGGGCTTTGCCCATGTCCTCCAGAAGCTTGTTAGCGTTCTCCAAGGCCTTGGGATCGACTGGGTGCGTGGAAGAGGCTGGAGGCCCTTCGCCGCCCACATCCAAGGCCTGGGCGTTCTCCGCCAGCTCTTTTAGGGTATCAGGGGCGCCGTCTGTTGTCTTTGGGTTGCTCTCGCTCACGTTCGCGAGCTCGGCCATGTCGCCGTGGGTATCCTTAAGAAGCTCCTTTCCTGGCTCAGGGTCCCCTGTCCCTCCGGAGGCACTTAGGTTGGCCTGTGCGACGTCCACCGGGGGCGCCCCCAACTGCTCCAGAAGGGCGTTGGCCTCCTCTATGGTTTTCTCATCGAACGCCATGGGGGAACCCGCGCCAAGCCCGACGCCGTTCGCACCCTCGCCTGCAAGGCTTTCCACAGGAACGGCAACAGCCGCGTCTTTCGCCTCGGCGGCACCTTGGCCTTCTGGCGTGTCGCCGGCCGCGGCATCCGTTACGCCACCAACAAGTGAGGCATCAACCGGCGGCTGGCCAATCTTTTCCAGAAGGGCGTTTGCCTCCCGTATGGTTTCCTCATCGAATGCCATAGGATCGCCCGCGCCCAATGGGACCCCATCGGCTGAGCTGTCCGGGTCTCCCGGGGCAGCCTGGCCTTCCCCGTAAGGGCCGGATTCGAAATCGGCCGCCACGTCATCCCCGGAAGGGGCATCCTCTTCGGAAAATGTCATCAAGGAAGCGTCAACCGGCGGCTGCCCGATCTTTTCCAGAAGGGCGTTGGCCTCCTGTATGGTTTTCGCGTCGAAGGACATCTGCCCGGAAGGTCCAATGCCCACGTCTTCCGGGGAAGGGCCCTCCGGGGAAGACAAATCAGGCGCAGGGCCATCCGAGGCGGACAAATCAGGCGCGGGGTCATCCGGGGCGGACAAATCAGGCGCGGGGCCATCCGGGGCGGACAAATCAGGCGCGGGGCCATCCGGGGCGGACAAATCAGGCTCAGAGCCATCCGGGGCACTAACGGCATCGGGGCTTTCGACGATTACGGCATCGGGCGGGGGCTCCTCGACGGCTTCGGGCTGAGGCTCCGGCTGTGGGGACACCCCTTTACCCAAATGGTCAATGGCCTCCTCCAGGCTGTTACCGCCAAGGGCCAGCACCTCGCCTGCCGCGATGCTGCCAAGGTCCGTGCCATCCCCAATGATGCCCTCCAAGGGCTGCGCCGGGAGCACCTCGTAGTCGTCGCCCCCCAGCTCGCCGCCGTCCGGGGCCAGGGCCTCGCCCCCGGGCCCTTGGGGCGGGAACTCGCCGAAAGCGGGAACGGGTTCCCTGTCGGCCTCGTCCGCGAAAGGCGCCTGGTACATCGGGAAGGAGGAATCCTTCTCGTAGAGCGCCACGGAATCCTTGTCCTGGCCCTCTGGCTGGTAGGATCCCAAGGATGGCTGGATGGGTTCCTCGCCGGTGGTTTCCCTGAAGGCGGTGTCGGAGGCGTCCAGCTTGCTGAGATCCGCCACCTGAAGCTCGTGGACCTCCACACCCAAAAATGTCTTGCCGGTTACCGGCGGTATGACGGATACCGCCTCTATTGGCCCGGGTTCCTCATCCTGGCCTTCCGCGGGCTCACCCTCACCGGGAAGCCGGGTCCTGTCCTTTATCAGATCGTCTGTGTCCTCCACGGGGTTGACCTTGACCTCGACGTGTTTGCCGCGGGGCAGGATCTTGACCTCCAGGGTGTCGCCCTCGTTGAGGATGCGCACGTCCAGCTGGCTGTCCGGCGGGGTGACCCTGACCTCTATCAAACGATCCGGGCAGGGCACCTTCACCACGACCTGCGACACTTTCTTGGTTCCTGACATGGAAAACCCCTGGCCTTTCGGGCTGCGCTCGTCTTGGGTTGGGGATAGGCGGATCCCTTCCCCGTAAACCCAATCATCCACTTGTCTTATCGGATGGCGGCCTCAGTGACTTTAGGCCACCCATGGGCTGTTGGCCGCCCTCCCTTTATCAATATATGCTGTGTCGGGGAAAGCTTCCTTGTCCCCTGCCCCTGTCCTTTGCCGCTATGCCGCCCCTTTCCTCTGCCCCAGCCAAGAAGATCCCGCCTAAGTGGCAGGCCTGGCCCACGCGGCGGGCCATGGGGCCCGCCGCATTGCGCGGCTTGTGCCGGGGGGATCCTTCCGGGCCATTCCCCGCCCGTGCCGACAGGCACGGGCGGGCAGGCCCTTAGCCTTGGGGCCGCGGGGTTCACCCGATGGCCCCGAACCTTACGTTTAGCCTTTGAGGCTAAGCCATTGGGGCTAAACCAATGGCAGAGCCTGGGAACGGACGATCCATGAGCTTGGCTTTGTCATGCCTGATAGGGGATCGTTACGCGAAATATTAGGGAAACAGCATAAGGCCTGGAAGGATCCCGCAACGCCCCATGGGGCGGAGCGATGTCCTTATGGCCTTAGGGCCTTAGGATGACTCCCCGATGTCCAAAAGCTTGATGAGGTTGGTGGTGCCGCTCCTCTGCAGGGGCAGCCCGCAGGTGAGGAAGACCACGTCGCCCTTCTTGGCGATGCCGTTCTTCACGAGGAACTCGGACGCCAGCTGCTCCAGAAGCATGATGGAGTCGCAGGCAGGGGCCATGGCCGGGGTCACGCCCCAGGATATGGTCAGCTGCCTGTAGGTGGTCTGGGAGGAGGTCATGCCCACTATGGGCACCTGCTGCCTGAAGTGGGACACCAGCCTCGCCGTCGAGCCGGTCTGGGTGATGGCGACTATGGCCTTGGCGTTGCGCTCCTTCGCAAGGATGGAGACCGCATGGGTAATGCTCGCGCCCATCGGGTCGAGCCTTGGGTCCATTTCCTCGTTCAGGAACTTGTCCATCTCGATGTTGGGCTCGGTCGCCTTGGCGACCCTGTCCAGTATCGCGACCGCCTCCACGGGGTACTGGCCAACGGCCGTCTCGTCCGAGAGCATCACCGCCCCGGTGCCGTCAAGTATCGCGTTGGCCACGTCTGTCACCTCGGCCCTTGTGGGCCTGGGGCTGGACACCATGGATGCCAGCATCTGGGTCGCGGTGATGACCACCTTGCCGCGGCGGCGGGCGCTCGCTATCAGCATCTTCTGTATGTGCGGGACATCCTCCAGGGCCATCTCCACGCCCAAGTCGCCTCTCGCGACCATGAGCCCGTCGGCCACGTCCAGGATCTGCGGGACCCTTGTGAGGGCCTGGGGCTTCTCGATCTTTGCTATAAGCAGGGGCGGGCTTACCGAGCGGTTTATCATCTCGCGGACGGGCTTGAGGTCGTCCTCGTGCCGCACGAAGCTCATGGCCACGAAGTCCACACCGGCGTCCAGGCCCGTGGTGAGGTCCAGCTTGTCCTTCTCGGTGAAGGCCCTGACCCGCAGGTTGCTGTCCGGGAGGTTCACCCCCTTGTGGGCGCTGATGTCGCCGCCCGTCAGCACCTCGGCGTCCAGGCCGTCCTTGTCCTTGCCCAGGATCTTAAGCTCCATGCGCCCGTCGGCCAGGAGGATGCGGCTCCCGACCTCCACGTCGTCGGTCAGGAACTCGTAGTTCACGGAGAGCACCTCGGGAGGGGTGTCGCCCTGGCCCACGACGAGGCGGATCTTGTCGCCGGTTTCCAACCTCCTCTCGGAGATGGCCCCCAGGCGGATCTTGGGCCCGGAGAGATCCTGGAGGATCCCCACGTCGCGACCCTTCTCCGCGGAAAGCTCCCTGAGTATCTTGATGACGGCCCGGTGGCTCTCGTGGTCCCCGTGTGAGAAATTGAGCCTGGCGACGTTGAGCCCGGCGTCTATCATGTGGCTCAGGACCTCCCTGGAGGATGAGGCCGGCCCCAGCGTCGCTACTATTTTGGTCTTGCGCGGGAAAGAGGCTTCAGTCATAATCGTTCCTTGGGTTTTTTGGCGTGGCATCGGGCCTGGCCCAAGATGCGCGCATTTGTTGTTTTATATGGACTATATTTTGTGGCTGTCCTGGGCCCTTGGCCCTGGCGATGGGCGGAGGGGAGCCTTGCCGGCCGGGGCGGCGAAGGCCCCGCCCGGCTTCCCAATGTAGCGTATCACAAAAGATGAAACTTTAAAAATCACCATGCGCAGGCAAGCCCGCTTCGAGAACAGCGCCATCCTCGCCTGGGCCCGGGACGAGGGCCCGGAGAGCCTTAGCACCGGTGCCCTGGAATCCACCCTCGCGCCCCTTTACGAGAGGATAAGGGTCCCCTTGGGGACCATTCCCAGGATGACGGGCATAGGCTCGAGGGATCTCTACCCAGGGGATTCGCCCCCCAGCCGGGGGGCCATACTCGCGGCGGGAAGGCTCATGGAGGGGTCCGGGCTTTCCCCCCTTGAAATCGACTTGCTCTACTCCACGTCCGTGGGCCGCGACTTCCTAGAGCCCTCCACCGCCTCCGTCATACAGGCGGCCCTTGGGCTCGGCCCAAGGGCCCAGAGCCTGGATTTGGGCTCGGCCTGCCTGGGCTTCCTGGACGGGCTGGCGCTATCTGCGTTGCAGCTGGAAAACGGGATCATCGACCATGCCCTTGTGGTAGCTGGCGAGAACGCGAGAAGGGTCCTTACCAGCACGGTAAGGGCACTTCTGGGGCCGGGGGTTACGCTCCAGGGCTTCTTCGGGCACTTCGCGACCCTTACCCTGGGCTCCGGCGGGGCCGCCATGCTGGTGGGGAAGGCCGAGAGATACCCCCACTCCCCGAGGATGGTCGCCATGGCGTCCCTGACCGATCCCGCATCCAACGATTTGTGCCGGGGCGACGAGAGCGGCATGTGGACCGATCCGGCCAAGCTCCTTGAGAAGGGGGTCGCCCTGGCGGCCAGGACCTTCGAGGAAGGGAGGCTTGATTTTGGCTGGGAACCCAAATACTTCGATCTGGTAATCAGCCACCAGGTTAGCGAGGCCAACACCAGGCGCTTCTCCGAGGCCCTGGGCATCCCCTGGGAGCGCATCCTCAAGACCTACCCCCAGTACGGCAACATGGGCCCGGTCGCCATCCCCTTCGCCTTCGATCTCGCCTTCGAGCAAGGGCTCATAAGGCCCGGCTCAAGGGTGGCCCTCATGGGCATCGGCTCCGGGCTCGCCTGCTCCATGCTGGAGCTGTGGGTGCCGGAGGGCTTCAAGGGCCGGGTGTCTTTCCAAGGCGGGGCCTAGACACTATATATAATATGAAGGCATGCCATACCATGGCCGCATGCCATAATCCCGCTTTTGTGCCAATGCCACGCGACTTCCCACAAGCTTTCGCCGTCCGGCCCTTGCCGCCCGAGTTCCCGGCCTTCCAAGCCCGATACCCGCCGCAAGGCCGCAAGCATGGCGCAGCCATGAAGCCGCGCATCTCGAAAGACACATGCAAGAAGCCCCAGCCAAAGAATCGCCTTTCCCGCTCCCGCCTTATGTCGCCTTCCCGCTCGCGGGCCTGGGCGGGGTCATCCAGGCCCTTGCCTACCCGCGGGTGGGGCTCTACCCGCTGTCCTTCGCATGCCTCGCGCCATTGCTCTTGGCCATCCACGGAAGGGCCGGAAAGGGATCCCTTTTTTACGGCTGGATATACGGGCTTGCGCTGGGGCTTGCCAGCTTCAGCTGGCTCTCAGGCGTCATGTCCGGCTACGGGGGCCTGGGGCCCTGGGGCGGGGCATTGGTGCTTTTGTTGCTCGCGGCCTTCCTGGGCCTCTACCAGGGGCTCTTCGCCTGGCTTCTTGCGGGCCACGACTGGCTCCAAAGGCCCTTCCCCTTCCTCCTGAAGGCGGCCCTGTACTGGGCGGGCCTGGATTGGCTTAAGAACTGGGTGTTCACGGGCTTCAACTGGACGCCCATCGCGGGCTCCTTGGCGGCGGCCCCCAGGCTCCTGGGCGTCGCGGATCTCATAGGCACCTACGGCCTGGGCTACCTTGTGGCCCTTTCCGGCTGCGCCCTGGGGCTTGCGGCCATCATGTGGCTGCGGGGCAGGGGCAAAAAAGAGTGGCTGCCCATGGTCGCGGCGCCCCTTGCCGTGGTCATGGTCCTTCTGGCCTATGGGGCTCCCGCCTATATGGGGCAGGAGGGGAGGCTCCAGGAGGCGCAGGCGAGGGACTTCGCGGTGCTGCAGGCATCCGTGGACCAGAACTACAAGTGGGACTCCGCATACCGGGGCGAGATACTCGCCCGCTACGGGATACTGGCGCGCCAGGCCTCCACCTACGACCCCTTCCTGGTGGTCTGGTCGGAGACGGCCGCCCCCTTCGTCTTCGGAAACGATCCCTATGAGAGCGAGTGGGTGATGGGACTCCTGGAGGATCTGAGGATACCCATGCTGGTGGGGCTCACGGCCGTGGCCTATGACAAAGGCCTGGGCCGCTCCACCCGCAACCGGGCCTGGCTCCTCTACCCCGGGAGGCGCCTGGGGCCGCATTACGACAAGCTGCACCTGGTGCCCTTCGGGGAGTACGTGCCCTTCTCCGACACTATGCCCTTCCTCAAAGCCCCCTTCCTCCAAGGGGTCCTGGGCGCCGCGGGGAATTTTTCCCCGGGCGAGGGCATAGCCCCCATAGCCTACGAGGGCGTGAGCATGGGGATAATCATCTGCTTCGAGTCCATCTTCCCCTACCTTTCCCGCCTGAACGCGGAGGCCGGGGCGGACCTGCTGGTGGTGACCACCAACGACGCCTGGTTCGGGGACAGCTTCGCCCCGGACCAGCACTTCGCCCACTCGATCCTGAGGGCCGTCGAGACCCGCAGGCCCCTGTTGCGGGCCGCCAACAACGGCATAAGCGGGGTCATCCTCCCCTCCGGGAGGGTACTTGCGCGCTCCTCGCTAAACGAGGTCAAGGCTTTCATATACCAGGTCCCCCTGCCGAGGGGCCAGAAGCTCACCCCCTACGTGAGGTTCGGCTACCTGCTGGCCCCGTTGTTCGCAATCCTTACAACGATCGCAATCCTCCTCAAGGCCGTCCCGCCGCTGGGAAGGCTTGCCCGCAGGCTCGCCGGGAAGGGCCCCGGGGCCGAAGGCCCCGGGGCCCCTCCGGGGGGGCAAGGGGAGGATGATCTTACCCAAGCCCCTAAAGGGAAGCGGCGCAAGGGGAAGGATGGTTGACATGCTTGGGAGCAAAGGGCCTCCTCCCACAAAGCTTCCCAAGGGTCAGGACATTTGCCCTTTCCCAAAGGGGATGCCTTACAGGGCCTGACTTGCCGAGTTAATGTTGGGACCCGTACAAGCCTTGCCCTTTTGGCGCCGCAAGGCGGGACCCATAACCCAACACATAATCATCCCTAATTGGCACAATTACATATCACATTCCACAAAAAAGGCCTGCCGTAATAACGGCCAAAACGCTGTGTTTTGTCACTTGCGCGATATTTTCCCATAACGCGTTGCGACTTGACGCGCCAACATTGGGCTAATGTGTCATGGGCACGGTTGGCGGGCACGGTTGGCGGGCACAGGTGGCGGACACGGTTGGCTGGATTAGGATGACAGGCGATTTTTGGAATATCCCGCTGCCTGGCTTTAGTGTTGTAAAAATTTCACTATGATTTTTCGGCATATTTTATTTTTTTAGGCTATTTCCCATTTGGCCGCCCATCCCAATCGAAGCAAAATTTCACATAAATTTCCCATAAATTTACCCTAGATTTCCGAAAACCCGCCCATAAACCGCCCCTAAATTTCCCGTAGCCCGATTCAAAGGGAAAAGCGGCCCTGGCACCGTATCGCATTTTGCCCCCGCGCGTTTTACCAGAAGGCCCCCTGAAAGGCCCCGCGAACGACACCCAGGGCCCGCATTTGCGGGATAACGCAATGGACGCAATGACGCGGTCGCGAATTCATGCGAAAAGACAGGGGGTTATCGAAAAAAAAGGGGATTTTTCGAGATATTCGGCCATAAAGCTAAGCGTCTTGAAGAAAGGCCCATTGGCCAAAATGATCCCCATTTCCGCAAAACCTTGCGCGCTTGCAGGATTGGGCAAGGGGCCCTTGTGGGTCGGCTGAAAGCGGGAGGGCCAAAAAGTGGGCTTTTCGGGAAGCTTTGGCGGTAAATTGCGGGAAATGTTGGGGAAAAATGCCGAAACCGTCCTTAAAACGCAGGATTTGGGAATATCACGAGCCTTTCGCCAATAAAAATTGAGAGAACCCAAGCAAGAGTATTTATTGCAAATAAATCCAAGGGATGGCCACTCAAATGCAAGGGTATCAACCCACTAAATCTTATCAAAAATCTAATTATCCCACCTAATTGATGCCATTCCAGGAATTATCACATTTGTGGGCTTTTTCTCCACTTTTCACCTGTTAACGGGGCCCTTAGGCCAAAAAAACGGTCCCATTGCCAAAAAAATTTCAGAATGCGATTGACATAAAGGGCAATGTCCGTTATCCTATGCTGAACTGAGCTACAAAGCCCGGAACGTAAGCTCAATGCAAGGGCAATCCACCAAAGAAAGCGATCCACGGATGGTGGCCCCTGGGCCCCAAGGGCCCTGGGGAGGGCAACGCCATCTCTTTTCGCCCCTAAAGGCGGCTTTTCGTCCTAAGCAAGGCGGGAGCGGCATTTTTGGCGATTTACCCTTGTTCGCATCGCAGCCTTCGGCCGGCAGGCGGAGGCCCCGGGCCTGGGTGGGCCTTGGGGCGGCGCCCCGCTTAAAGCGGGGCCTCCCTTTCCCCGGCACGACGAACAAGCGATCCAACGCGGCCATGTTCCTGGCCCTGCCGCCCTTCCAACGGGGCGCGGGCCGCGACCGTCCCAGGGCGCCCGCGAACCCGTCCTCGGATCATGACCGCCACAGTCAACCTTCCGCGGCACGCCTGAGAAGTCCAAGGGGCAAATCCGCGTAAAAATTAAATTTGGCTTTGAAACCAAGGAGCGTCTTTCTATGAAGTCAAAAATCTTGCTTATTGCGGTTTTCGCTCTCGTCTTCTGTTTCCCGGCACTGGCGACAGCCCAGATGGAGCCGGAATCGTTGCACTTGAGCATCATGGGCGGTGCCATCTTCCCCGACCATGGGTTGAACCTGGAAAACGGTGCCATAGTGGGCATCGGCTTGGGCTACAACTTCAATAAGAACTGGGGCATAGAGGGTTTTGGCCACTATGCCTTCAACATCGACAACAAGCTTGGCCCGGAAGTCATCGATACCGACAATGACATCTTCTTTGGCCGCTTCAACGCTATCTTCCACTTCGCGACAGACTACAACTTCGTGCCTTACATCACCGCCGGTCTTGGCGCCATGAAGCTCGAAGGGCAGAACAACCACGATTACTCCTCGGCCACCGCCAACGTGGGCCTCGGCTTCAAGTACTTCTTCAATGAGGTCGTGGCCCTGCGTATGGAGGCCAACGAGGTCGTGGCCTTCAAGAAGGAAGGGGACAAGCGTTTCAGCGCGCCCATAATCACCGCCGGTCTGACATTCCAGTTCGCCCAGCCGTCCGCCTGCCCGGACTCGGACAACGACGGTGTCTGCGACACGCTTGACAAGTGCCCGGGCACGCCTGCCGGCTACAGGGTCGATGCCGACGGCTGCCCGATCGCCGTCACCATCACCCTTGACATCAAGTTCGACTTCGACAAGGCAGTAGTGAAGCCGCAGTACCGCACGGAGGTGCAGAGGGTCGCCGAGTTCCTGAACAGCCATCCCGGCTCCACCGCCGTGATCGAGGGCCACACGGACTCGAGGGGCAACGACGCGTACAACCAGAGGTTGTCGGAGCGTAGGGCCGCGGCCGTGCGCAACTACCTGGTCGACCAGTTCAACGTCGATCCCTCCAAGCTGACCTCCATCGGCTACGGCGAGTCCCGCCCGATCGCGACCAACGAGACGGCCGAGGGCCGCGCCGAGAACCGCAGGGTCGTGGGCGTCTTCACAGGCACCGACGTCGACCAGTAGGACCCAGGCCCCGGGCCCAGAGGTACCTAATCGCTCATATACCGCCCCGGCAAGCCACCCGGGGGGCCATTTGGCCCCCCGGGGAATGCCGGGCCTTGAAAACACGTGATCCAACGGGAAAACCAGGGGCCGTCCCCTGGTTTTTCCGCTTTCGCCCCCAACCAAGACCCGCCTATGCACCCCGTCTGGGATCTCGACCCCGTTTTTTTCACCGTCCCGCTCATAGACAGGCCGATACGCTACTACGGCCTCTTCTTCGCGGCCGCCTTCCTGTTGGGCTTCCTCCTCTACCGCTGGCAGACGGTCCGCTCGGGCGGGAGCGAGGAGGACGCGGTGTCCTTCATAATCCCCGGCTTCCTGGGGACCGTCATAGGGGCGCGGCTCGGGCACGTGCTCTTCTACAACATGGGGCACTTCCTATCCGATCCCGCCTGGATCTTCAGGATCTGGGACGGGGGGCTGGCATCCCACGGGGCGGCCGCCGGGCTCGCCCTTGCCCTCCTTTACCAGTCCCACAGGAAAAAGCTCCCGTTCCTGTGCCTTTCCGACCGCTTCTCCTTTTCGGCGGCCCTAGGGGCCGCGCTCATAAGGCTTGGGAACTTCTGCAACTCCGAGATAGTGGGGAAGGTTGCCCCCGACGGCTCCCCCTTCGGCGTGCGCTTCCCCCTCTACGACGGGCCCTTCGCCCCGCCCCGCTACCCCACCCAGCTTTTGGAAAGCCTCATGGGCTTCCTGATACTGGGGGCCCTGCTCCTGGCCGACAGGCGCATGGGCCGGAACGCGAGGCCGCTTGGGGCGTTGTCCGGGCTCTTTCTGATTCTTTACTTCCTGGGCAGGTTCCTGGTCGAGTTCCTGAAAGAGAGGCAGGGAAGCTTCGACAACCTGGCGCTCTCAAGGGGGCAGCAGCTCTCCCTTTTGCCCCTCGCGCTCGGAATCTGCCTCTTCGTCTGGGCCCTCTGGCGCAGGGCGCCGGGAAACCCCGCCCCCGGCGGGCCAGCGGACCGGGCAAAACCCCCCGCCACCAACCCCAAAGGTGGGGGGCGTGGCCGCAAGGGCAAGAGAGGCAAGGGCCGGAAGGGGTCTTGACTTGGGAACCTTCATATCGCCGCTGAGGCTCCCGGTCCTATTCTACCGGGCCTTCGTGAGGGACTTCGCAAGGGTCCATCGGGCCCTGCCATTCCCTTTGAGGCTGAGGTTCTGGCTTCTGCAGGGGCTGCAGCTACTCTCGGCCCTGAGCGAGACCTTCACCCTGGTTGTCATCTCGCTTTTCGCGCTCGCGGTCGCGACGCCCGAGGCCCTTGCCGACAGCCGGGTGATGCAGAAGATCCTTGAGTTCCTGCCCTTTCTGAAGGATCGCCTCGCAAACCCCAGGGAGACGGTCCAGATCGTCTCCTTCCTCATGATAGCCGTGGTGATGGTCAAATGCGTGCTGGCCCTTGTCGCGAACAGGGCCTCCACCGTCTGGGTCGAGCTCTGCAACAAGGCCGTCACCATGGAGGTGGTGAGGCTCTTCGTTTACAAGGACTACGCCTGGCACATGACGGCCGAAAGCCACGACGCGTTGGTGCGCATCCTTGACCGCCACCAGTTCGCGATCTTCATGACCCACACCATGGGCCTGTACTCCAACGCCCTGTTGTGCCTGGTGCTCTTCGTGTCGCTCTTCATACTGGAACCGGGGCTTACGCTTGTGGTGGTCCTGGTCTTCGGCTTCGCGGGGACGCTTCTCTACGGGGCGGTCAGGCTAAGGCTCGACAGGGCGGGGAAGGCCGCCTACGAGGCGGAACTCGAGGGCAGGAAGGTGCTCATCTCCCTGCAGAAGGCCATGCGGGAGATAGTGATCCACAGAAGGCAGGCTCTTAGCGTCGATCATTTCGGGAAGGTTTTCGGGAGATCGCTAAGGCCCAGGGCCTTCGTGAACTTCGCGGCCCACATACCCACCCAGATACTGGAGTTCGTGGGCTTCCTGACCATCGGGACCCTCATGATAGTCATGCTGCGCTCAAGCCTTCCCATGGACAGGATAGTGGCCACGGCGTCCCTTCTGATGCTCACCGCGTGGCGCATCCTACCGGCCTTGAACCGCTGCCTGTCAGCCTCGGTCCTCATAAGGGGCCTGCGGCCGATGGCCATGAACTTCCTCGATCTTTTGGAGTCCTTCCGGAAGGAGCCGGGGCCGCAGGCCCCGGCCCCTTCCCCGGGCTTCGGGTTCAAGGGATCCCTGGGGCTGGAAGACGCCTCCTTCAGGTACCCCGGGGCCGAGGCCCTGGCCCTCAGGGACATGGGGCTAAAAGTCGCCAAAGGCGAGTTCCTTGGCGTCATAGGGCCCTCGGGCTCGGGGAAGAGCACCCTCGCGCTGCTCCTCACTGGCCTTGTGCCACCCAGCTCCGGGTTGTTCCTGGTGGACGGGGAAAGGCTTGGCCCAGGCACCCGGGAGGCCTACTTCGACGACTTGGGCTACGTGCCCCAGTCCCCCTTGGTGATAGACGGGACCATCGCGGAAAACATATCCTTCGAAGGCCCTGGCGCCCCACGGGACGACAAGAGGCTCGAAAGGGCGGCTACCCTTGCCGCCCTGGACCTTGAAAAGGAGCTCCCGGACGGGCTTGACACCAACCTGTCCTCCGCCTCCCAGACCTTGTCCGGGGGGCAGATCCAGCGCATAGCCATAGCCAGGGCCCTCTACAGGGAGCCCGGGATCCTTATCCTTGACGAGGCCACCTCGGCCTTGGATCTATTGTCGGAGAAACTTCTCAGGAAGAGCCTTGCCGCCCTCAAGGGATCCACCACCACCATAATAATAGCCCACCGGCTAAGCTCCGTGGAGGATTGCGACCGGGTGCTGTGGCTGGACGGGGGCAAGGCCGTAAGGATCGGCCCCCCCGAGGAGATCCTGCCCCTGTACAGGGCCGAGGCCGAGGCATTGGCCGAGGCCAAGGCCCAAAAGATGCCGGGGCCCGAGGCAGGGCCCGAGGCCGGGCCATTGGCTGAGCTTGAGGCCGGGCCCGAGGCGGATCCAAAGCCCCAGGACAAGTAAGGCAACAAGCGAAAGGCTCACCATTTGGGAAGGATGCTTCTGGTCCAAGCGGCGTAGGCGGTTGGGTTCCTGGTCTGGATGAAGATCTGCCCGGGGCCCTCGAAGCGGCATACCAAGCCCTCGCCCGAGGTCACCATGCTGACCAGGCCCTTGGTGGCCTTCCTCAGCGTGTAGCGCATGTCCGTGGGCCAGGCCACCAAGTGGCCGTTGTCCACGATGATCTCCTCGCCCGGGTTGAGGATGAAGTTGTGTATGCAGCCCAGGGCATTGAGAAAGACCGTCCCCGTGCCCGACATCTTCAAAATGAAGAAACCCAGTTTGGAAAAAAGGCCCTTGGCTATGTTCTGGGCGCGGGTGCCGACCTGGATGCCCGGGGTGGCGGCCAGGAACCCGCCCTTCTGCACGGAGTACTCCCTGGAACCGTCCAGCCCCAGGGCCATGATGGACCCGGGCGCGGGAGGGGCGAGAATTACCTCGCCAGGACCCCGTTTCGCGTTCATGGTCTGGAAAAAGAAACTCTCCCCGGAAAACAGCCTCCCGAGCCCACCCAGGATACCCCCCTCGAGCTTGCCCTCCACGTCGACGGTTGGGCTCATCGCCACCATCGCGTCGGACTCCGCCTTTATGGTCTCCCCGGCATCGAGCCTGTAACGCAGCACGGGAAAAGTATCGCCGTAGAGTATCTCGTATTTGGGTAACATTATGCTCTCCTCCGGTCACGCCCTTGGCGCGGGCGGTGCCATTCAATGGTTTGATTGTTTGGACGGATGCTTTGGTGATTGTTGGGCATAGTGTCATTGCGGTTTTTTTATCGGGGGCCTTTAGGCGGCATTGGCAATATTTGGCCGCGATTGACAGGGCCTTGGCTGTTTTCAAGGGCAAGGGGGCCCATTCGCCCCCTTGAAAGGGGGCGGCAAGCCTCCCCGGCCCCAAGCTTTGGGATAATTACAAAATGTCGGATACGATTATAGCACGGAAGGGCGAAGGGCACCTTGGGGGGTGCCCCAAGGCCGGGGCCCATGGGCCCCGGCTTTTGCCTTGGGGGCTCGCTTTATGCCATAATGGTTGCGCCCGCCCGCAACGCTAACAGCCTCCCCAGCCCCAAGGCAAGGATTGGGGCCCCCAGGATTTCGCCATGCCCCGACAGACGCCCTGCCCCATGGCCCGGAAGGGCCGCCGGCCCCAATCCGCCCAAGCCTTGGCCTGGGCCCTTGTGGCAGCCGTAGGGCTTTTCCTCCTGTCAGGCCATAACGAGGGGGCCTACCACGGCGAGGGGATCTTCAAGGGCCAAGCCCTTTCGGCCCTTGAGGGCTTCCGGCAAGGGTTTTTCCCGGACAGGCTCCTAAAGGCCTCCTTCCAGGACGAGGTCCGGGGGCAAAGGCAGGACATAAGCGAGCCCACCCGCTTCGTGAAGAGCGACCGCCTGAGGCGCAACGCCCAGGACGTCGCGATGTCCAAGGACGTGCAGACAGAATACCCAACCTACCAAGAGCCGCAGCCACGGCCGCAGCGGAAGCCCAACCCGGGGCTAGCCCGGCTTCTGTCCAGGGTCGCCGTGATCATAGCCGCCGGGGCTGGGGTGGCCCTTCTCTTAATAATCGCCTTCAAGCTCTGGAGGGCGAAGGGGCTCTCCAAGGAAAAGCCCGGGAAGGAAAAGTCGGAAAAGGAAGTCAAGGAGGACCAGGAAAAGCTCAAGAAGGCCCTGGCCAAGGTGGGGACCGATGCCCAGTCCCTCGCAAGCGAGGGGCGCTACTCCGAGGCAATCCACACCCTGCTCCTGGAAAGCCTGGAGGAGTACCGCCGCAGGCGCGGCAAGGAGATCCCGGCCCCGCTCACCGGCCGCGAGCTGGTGGGGGCCCTCCCCCTCAACCAAGAGGAAAACGCCTGCTTCAAGGACCTGGTCGACCGCTCCGAGCCCATATGGTTCGGGCCCATGGAGGGCGACAAGGAGGGTTTCGATGGGGCCTACTCGAGCTTCGGGAGGCTTCTTGCCTCCTTGGGCAAAGACGCCGGGGCGCCTCCCGGCGCCCCCCGGACCCCGGCCCCATGACCAAGGGCAGGAAAAAGGCGATACTCACTATCGGCATCGCCGGGGGGCTGGTCGCCGTCTTCCTCGTGTTCATGACCTTGGGGGACGGCATCCCCGAGGACGGTTACGGGCCGGTGGACCCGGGGCCGGGCTCCGACTCCAGGTCGGCCTTGGGCTTCCTCCTGTTCCATGACACCTTGAAGGAGGCGGGCTGGAAGGTCCTGCGCAGGCGCACCGCGGACGGCTATCCCACGGGCAAGGACGAGGCCCTGATAGTAACCAGATCCAGCAGGTTTCTAAGCGAGGAAAACAATCCGGACGATCTGGGAAAACCCGGGAGGGCATTGGTAATACTTCCCAAGTTTCAGGCCGTCGAGGACACTTCCCACAAGGGCTGGGTCAAGGATGTGAGCTCGGACAACGGCATTACCGCCTACAGGGTGCTGCTCTTCCTTCTCGGGGACGAAAAAAAGGACCTAGGTTCCACCCCCACCATAGTGGAAGGGCCGCTATCCGAGCCCTTCACCCAAGACATACTGGGGATAAGGCCCGACCTGGGCGACAAGCCCGCCCAGCTAATCAGGTCAAACCGCATGACCCCGCTTGTGGCGACCTCCGACGGCATACTCTTGGGCGAACTGACGCTTCCCGGGGGAAAGAAGGCCTGGGTGCTCTCGGATCCGGACATACTCAACAACCAAGGGCTCCTTAAGGGCCAAAACCTGGAATTCGCGATGGCCTTGGTCGAGAACTGGGCCCTGGGTGGCCCGAAGCCAACCATAGTGTTCTACGACCCGGACGTCCCCGGGGGCTCCGGCACCCAGGACAGGCAAAAAGAGGTGCCCCTGCGGTTGAGGCTTCCCAACATATTGGTGGCTCTCCTGGCCCTTGTCGCGGCACTGCTGCTCGCCTTCTTCGGCCTGCACCGCTACTGGCCGGAGGAAAACCCCTCGGACAGGGTGGCCTTCGGGAAGCTGGGGCTTATCAGGAACTCGGCAAGGCTCATAACCGGGACCGGCAGGGAGAGGGAGATCTTCCTCAAGTGGGCGGCCTTCACCCTCGACTCCCTGGGAAGGCTCCTGCACGCCCCCAAACCCGTCCTGTCGGACAGGGACGGGCTGCTCTCCTTTTTGGACCGCTCGCTACCCCGGATGATACCCGGGGCGAAACTGCCCTCCGCCCTGTGGGCGGAGGCCCTGCGCCTCGCCAAGGGCGCGGCAGGGGCCGCGCCCCGGAGCCAGATGCTCCGATGCGCGTCCCAACTACACAGCTGGAAGGAAACCCTGGAAAGTGGACCTGGAACTCTTGGGAAGGATAACCAATAACGTACGCTCGGAGGTGGGGAAGGTCATAGTTGGCCAACTCGAGACCATCGAGCTCATGCTGACCAGTCTCTTGTCCGGGGGGCACCTGCTCCTGGAAGGGGTGCCGGGCACCGCGAAGACCCTCCTCGTGCAGGCATTCGCGGGATCCCTGGGCCTTAAGTTCGGGCGCATCCAGTTCACCCCGGACATGATGCCCGGGGACATCCTAGGCACGAACCTCTTCAACTTCCAGAAGAACGAGTTCACCCTCACGCCCGGGCCCATCTTCACGGAGACCCTGCTCGCGGACGAGATAAACCGCACCCCGCCGAAGACCCAGGCGGCGTTGCTGCAGGCCATGAACGAGAGGACGGTCACCATAGACCGCCAGACCTACCCGCTGGGCGACGACTTCCTGGTGGTGGCCACCCAGAACCCCATAGAGCAGCAGGGCACCTACCCCCTTCCGGAGGCGCAGCTGGACAGGTTCCTCTTCAAGATAGACATAGGCTACCCGTCAAGGGAGGAGGAGGCCGAGATAGTCAGGAGGCACGGGGGCTCCCAGGGCATGCCCAAGGCGGGCGCCCTGGGGGTCGCCCAGGCGGCCTCCAAGGAGGACATAGCCCAGGCCAGGAGGAACGTCTCGGAGGTTTTGGCCTCCGACCCGGTGGTGCAGTACATAGTGGAGATTGTGAGGGCCACCAGGCGGCACCCCTCGGTCGAGACAGGGGCCTCCCCCAGGGCCGCCGTGATGCTCTCCTCGGCCTCCCGCGCGCGGGCGGCCCTCCAGGGGAGGGCCTTCGTCATCCCCGACGACGTGAAGGCCCTGTCCCTTCCGGTGCTCAGGCACCGCCTGGTGATGACCCCCTCGGCCGAGATCGGGGGCCACTCCCCCGACCAGGCCGTCCTGGACATCCTGGCCCAGCTCCCGGCCCCGCGATGATTGTCCCCACCCCCAGGACGGCCCTCTTCACGGCGGCGTCCGCGCCGCTCGCCGGAGTCATCCTCACGGCCCTCCCCGAGTACGCCCTGGCCGCCTTCATCCTGCCCGTGGCGGCCCTCCTCCTCTTCCTCTGCGACTGCGCCCGCGCCCCCAACCCGGGGCTCCTCCGGGCCGCCCTGGCGCCCCCGGGGGCGCTCTCCTCCGGCAGATCCGAGGACCTCCCCATAACCGTCACCCTGGCGGGGAGGAAGCGGCCCCTCAGGGTCACCCTCCTCCTCTCGACCGCAGGCGAGGTCGCTGTCGGGAGGAAGGGCGGGGCGGGGCCTGCCTCAGGCAAGGCGGGGGGAGATCGGAAGAGCACACGTCTGA
>JAITKK010000052.1 GCA_031278475.1 Deltaproteobacteria bacterium | reverse complement strand
CCTCTTACCGCCACCCCAAAACCCCCCAAAATCCAGCCATCCCCCGTCTGGACCCAATCACAACCCCCACGACCCACGCGCATCAGACGAGGCCCCGGCTACCGATAACCAAAGAGGCCCCTAATATCGGTATCCAATATCCCTCACAATAGATACTACCCGCAACGTTTTGCCCTTGCCGATCACGCTGACTTCATTTGTCCGGAAACCGATAAGCAAAAATGTCTTTTTCAGTTATTAACCCTGTCGGGTAATGTCTCATCGTTATTATTCCAACAGGGGGATAAACGGCGGACAGGGCTATTGGCAACTCATGGGCCAACGTTATTGCCCGATAGAGGCCTTACAAAAGACGCAGCACAGGGTGTCAGCCGACACCCCTGGTATCGGCTAGAAGAAGGATCGCCTCACTTCAGGTACGGCCTTTCCCCCACGAAAAGGAACCCCTTGGCAATCCCTGTGTAGCGCGCGGGCGCCTTGTCTCCCATCGACACGTGGGCGGCGACCGCGAGCTTCCCCTGAAGCCATGGGTCCAAGCCCAGCAGGAATTCGTCCAGCTGGTCGGGGTTGGGGTTTTTCAGGAGCTCCAAGGCGGTCAGCGCATGCGCCCTGTCCGAGGCATTGTCCAGGATGAACCCCTCCACAAGGCTTGTGTCCCTCTTCTCCCTGAGGAGGAGCCCGTAGGCGGGCCAGGCGTTGTGGACGTTTAGGTATTCCGTGGGGTTCACGGACAGGGCTTGTTTCACAAGGGCCTCGGGCGCTCCGTCGGATGAGGCGCAGAGGTAGAGGATGTCGTGTGACACCGGCGGGACGGCGGTCTGCAGGGCCTTGAGGGGGTCGCCTTCCTCGAGATAGCGGAAGGCCTCGCCCGTGCTCTCGAGGAAGCCCGGCTCGGGGTAGGCGCCGCCTATGCTGAGGAGCATCCTTATGTGTGGCGACCATGGCCCTATCTCGGAGGAGATGACGGCGGTCCGTTCCCCCTCGTAGTGCATGAGCCTTGCGAGGAAGTCCATGTCGGAGAGCATCACCCTGGGCTCCTGGTAGAAGGCCCTCCGCAAGTAGCCAAGGGACAGCCCGTAGGCCCCTTGGTCGAAGAAGTAGAGCCCCGCCGCCCGGTTGAGGAAGGCGTTGTCGGGGTATTTCTCCAAAAGGTCCATGTAGCCTTGTGAGCGCTCTTCCTTGGACGGCAGGCAGCGGATCCTCAGGTAGGCCTTGTTGGGGTCGTCCGGGAACGAGGCGGAGTCCTCCGTCAGCTGCACGCAGAGATCGGCCTTGCGATCCTCGGGCAGGGCCCGCAGGAGGGCCCTGAGCGTCCACACGTCCTCGGGGTAGTCAGCCAGCCTGTCCTCGAGTATGTCCAAGGCGTTCTGTTGGGCCGTCTGCACAAGGTAGGTGAGCCACAGGGGCAGGAAGAGCTCGCTCGGGTCGTTCCACCTGGAATGGGTCTCTATCAGCCCGGCCCTGGCCCCTTGGGGCAGGGCCTGGAGCATGAGCTCCGGGTGCACCCTGTAAAGCGGGTTCACCGTGAGCACCTGGGCGGTGCCCTCCTTGGTCTTTATCCTTCCGGGGGGCATGGTCAGGACGAACTCCGCCTCGGTGAAGAGAAGCTTGGGCGCCCCGAGGGATCTTTCCCCTGTCTGGGCGGTGGGCGCCTTGCCGGCATCGGCCTCCGGCCCGTAATGGGCCACCCACTCGATGAAGGGCACCGCCCCCAGCACGTTGTACACAAGGCTTTCTTCCGGGCCCTGGGGGGCGGTTGCGGAGAGCCTCTCGGCAAGATGGCCGTTGACGTAGGTCTCTATCGGGAAGGTCTCGCCATGGGGCACCTTGCGGGACAGCCTGTCGCCGGGCGCAAGCACCTTGGGGTCGCCCGGGAGGTTCACGGTGACTATCTGCCCAAGCCCGTTGAAGACAAGGAAGGTGCTCTCCCTTGAGCCCGGGAACAGCAGGGGGCCCACGTAGGAGAACAGAAGCGCGAGCGCGAGCCCCGCGCAGATGGCGGCCATCACCCTGAAGGGCGAACGCGCCCCCTTCGGGGGCGGGCGCAGCCCGTCCCCGAAGGGGGCGGGCTGCGGGGCCGAGCCAGGGTCGGGGGCGTCGCTTATGGGGCCCGCGGGGCCGTCCTGGGGCCCCATGGGCACGAAGGTCGCCTCGGGCCCCTTGGAGGGCCCGGGCTCCGCCAGCTCGCCCACCCTCGCCTCGGCCAGGAGCAAGGCGTCAAGGCTTTTGAGCCTGGCGTCGTCAAGGGAGGCCATCACGGAGTCGGCCCAGGGGATGAGCCTCTTGGGGGTGGATTTTTCAGGGGGAGGGGCCATGGCGGGGACGACCCCTTGGAGGGGCTTCCCTTCAAGGCCCTCGGGCGGGATGATTTCCCCGGAGAGCTTCTTGGTGGCCTTGATGCCGTCCACAAGGTCGGCCGAGACGCCGGCCACTATGGCCTTGGAGCTCCTTCCGGGATCCCTCAGGATCCGCAGGAGCCCGCCCGCGCTCTCCCTGGATTTCTCCAGGAAGAAGAGAAGGGAGCCAAGGCCCCGCAGGTAGGCCTCCCAGCCGTGGCCCAGGATCTTGGCGTTCTCGAGGTAGGAGCCCCTGACCCTCCTGCCGTGGAGGGTGAGCCTCCTCTCGATGGTGGCTAGCTCGTTTTCCAAAAGGCCCAGCCGGGCCATGTCCCTTGAGCCCAGCTTCTGCCTCTTGCGGCGGAATCCCTCAATCCTTTCCAGGAGGGACGACCTGTGGGCCAGGGCCTGTTCGATTTCCTCCGGGTACAGGGTGGGGACGTCGGACGCGAGGCCGTGGTAGAGGTCGTCTTCCGACTTGTTGCCGTAGGTGGCGTGCCTGCCCGAGACGTAGAGGCCCCTGTAGCGGGGGGCCTGGTGCTCCCGTCCGGGGGCCGTGCCCGCGCCTTGGTCCTTGCCTTCCGGGGGCTTTGCGGGTATGTCTGGCATGCCTTGCTGAACTTATGTCAGGATCCCTCCTGGAAGGCGGCGGGGGGCCAAAGGCCCCCGCCGCGTGGCCGGAAGCGGGGCAACCCATGCACCGGCCGTTATTGGGCCTTTATGGGCCTTTTACCGGCCTTTTACCGGCCTTGGGCCCGTCCGCGGGCCCCGCTACTCGTCAACGCCCTGGGAGTGCTGGCGCTGGTTGTCTATAAGGTACTTTAGAAGGGTCCTCACCCCGAAGCCGGTGGCGCCCTCCGGGTAGCCGGCGGATGCCTTGGACCTGCGGGCAGTGCCCGCTATGTCAAGGTGGACCCAGGGGAACTTGGGCTTCACGAAACGCCTCAGGAACAACGCCGCGTGCAGGGCGCCCGCGGGGCGCCCTGACATGTGCCTTAGGTCCGCCAGATCGCTTTTGAGGTTGTCGTCGTACTCGCTGAAGAGCGGGAGCCGCCAAAAGTACTCGCCCACTGACCTTCCGGCGTCAACTATGGCCGTGTGGAGCCTGTCGGATTCGGTGAAGAGCCCCGCCACCCTGTCGCCCAGGGCCACCACGCAGGCGCCTGTGAGCGTCGCTATGTCTATTATCTCGGAAGGCTTGTACTTCTGGGCGATTCCGAGCGCGTCGCAGAGAAGCATCCTGCCCTCGGCGTCGGTGTTGATGACCTCCACGGTCTGCCCCGAGAGGGTCTTTACGATGTCCCCGGGCCGGAAGGCCTTGCCGCCGGGCATGTTCTCGGCCATGGGCATGACGCCCACCAGGTGCTGGGGCAAGCGCATCTCCGCGGCCGCCGCTATCACCGAGAGCACCACGGCGGCGCCCGACATGTCGCTCTTCATCGAGCCCATGTTCTCGGAGGGTTTGAGGCAGAGCCCGCCTGAGTCGAAGGTCACGCCCTTCCCGACCAGGGCGATGGGCTCGCGGTTGGGGGATCTCCCGAAATACTCGACTATCACGACCGCGGGCGGGTGGGAGCTGCCCTGGCCCACCGCGAGTATGGACCAGGCCCCCTCCAGGGCCAGCTTGTCCTCCTCCCAGACGGTTATCCGCAGCTTGTGCTTCAGGGCGACCCGCTTGGCTTCCTCCGCGAAGTCGAGGGGGAAGAGCAGATTGCCCGGAAGGTCCGCGAGCCTTCTGGCCTCCAGCTGGGCCTCGGCCATGACCGTGGCCCGGTTCACCACCTGCTGCGCCTTCTCCAGGGGATCCTTGGAGCCTATCTGGCACAATGTCACGGTCTTCAGGTCATGCTCGTCCGAGGGGCCCGGGTCCGTCTTGAAGGTCGTCCGCTTGTGGGCGCCCAGCTTGGAGCCCAGGACCATCAGCCCAAGGGTCGCCCTGGGGTCGATGTTTTCGAGCGGCGGGATGGCAAGGGTCACCTCCCTGAGGTTCAGCCTCCGGGCCATGGACACTCCGAGGGCGGTGGCCTCGGAGAGGCGGCCCTCGGTGAGCTCGTCCTTTTTGCCGAGACCCACCAGTATGAGGCAGTTCTCGTCCGCGGGTTGGATGATGTTGACTCCTTCCTTGAACTCGCCCTTGAAGGATTCCGAGCTCAGAAGCGGCTGTATTATCCGCCGGAAGGAGGAAAGCTCCGTGCGTTGGTCGAGGAACCCTGCGTCCTGGTGCAGGAACAGGACTGTCCCGGGCTTTTCCGGGCCGTTCATGTGGTCGACTTTGTATTTAACGTTCATCTTCGTTTGCCGCCAGGGTCGTGGTACTTGGGAGGGCCGAGGAGGGGCCGACGGCCCGGGGCGCAGCCCCGGGCCGTCGCCTTCCGGGCCGCGCCCCGCAGCAATGAAGTTAGGTCAATTTGGCCCCCCAGTCAAGTTCCGGGCCGTTCGGGAGGCGTGGCCGGGGGGGGATCCCACAGAGCCCCGGGCCCTTGGCCGGGACCCGTTCCGGGTCGCGGCTAGAAGGGAGCATCCTCCCGGAAGGTGTGGGAGTACCTCTCCCTGAGGGCTTCCATGCCGAAGGCGTGCCCCTGGGTGCCGTCGGTCTCCACGCAGAAGGCCGCGACCGTGGAGCCCAGCCTTGCGCCCTTCGCCAAATCGAGCCCCATGGTCATGCCCTTGAGGAGCCCCGCCCGGTAAGAGTCCCCAGCCCCGGTTGGGTTGACGGCGTTCGTGACCGGGACGGCCGCTATGCGCTGGTCCCCGGAAGGGGTAAGAATCCTCGAGCCTTTGTCGCCCAAGGTGGTGAGGACCGTGCCCGTGAGCCCGAACAGGTCTTGGGTCTTGAGCCCGCACTTGCCAAGGAGGAGATCCAGCTCGTATTCGTTGGTTATGAGCATGGCCGAGCCCCTTAGCATGGAGACCAGCTCCTCGCCCGTGAAGGCGGGTATCTGCTGGCCAGGGTCGAAGACGAAGGGGATCCCCATCTCCCGGTAGGCGTCGGAGAGCCTCAGCATGTCAGAGAGCCCGCCCGGGGATATCATGGCCACGTGGCTTTCGGGGTCGCCCTGGAGCCCCCTTGGGTCGAAGGGGCTGTTGGCGGCCATGGCTCCCGGGTGGAAGAATATGAGCTGGCTGTTGGCCGCGTCCGTGGCTATGTAGGCGCCCGGGGTGGGAAGGCCGGGGTCCACGTGGACCGCCTCCAGCGAGAGCCCCCACTGGGTGAGCCTGTCCAGGTACTCCCGGCCGTCCGGGTCGTCGCCCAGGGCGCTTATGACCAGGGGCCTTTCGCCCAAGAGCCGCAGGTTGTAGGCGATGTTACCGGCGGTGCCGCCGTGGGCCCTTGTGACGCTCTCCACCAGGAAGCTCGCGTTGAGGATGCTCAGCTTGCCCTCCAGGAAGTTGTCACTGAAGAGGCCCGGGTAGATCGCGAGCCGGTCGAAGGCGAGGGATCCGGAGATAAGGATGGTCATCTTCTTGCCGTCTTCCTTGTCGGCCAGGGGCCGGTAACGCTCTTGCCCTATGCCCTGGGGCTTCCGTGGACGCCTTGCGCCTTGCGGGGAAGGCTTAAGTCGAAACCCAGGCATCGTGCCGGGGGGCGGTCCTGGCTCAGATGTCGATGCGGCTCATGGAGCCCTGGCCGTTTTGCATGGCCGACGTCCTCTGAAGGCCCGCGGCCAGCGCGGCCCTAAGGTTGCGGAAGGCCCTCCCGAGGGCCTTTGTCGGGGACGGGGTCGCGTCCACCAGGTTCCTCACGTCGGAGAGCCCGATGGGCCCCAAAAGCAGCTTGCCAAGGGCGTGGAACTTGTCCGCCTCGCTGCCATGGCGGGAGAGCTCGAGGTGCTGGTGCCTAAGCTCGCCCCAGCCGGTGCGGTAGACCACGTCCACGGTGGATATCCTGCCGTCCCCTTGGGGGAGCCCGAAGTTCAGGCAGAGGAGGACGGGGCCGCTGGCCCCGGCCGACCAGACGCTCTCAGGGTCGAGGTCCGCGAAAGACAAAGGCGGGAAGGCCTTGGCGAGGGCCCCCAGGTAGTCCAGGAAGTCGGGCTCGGCCGGGAGGGAGCCGTTCCCCTCGGGCAGGGATATGGTGAAACCCCCGCCGTGGAGCCCGTTCCCCACTATCCAGGCGGCCGCCTTGGCCGCCCACTTGGTCTCGTGGAGCCTCCTGCTTTCGTCCAGGCGCAGGGAGCCCAGGTCCGCCCCCTCCGAGAAGTCGTAGACGCCGAAGGCCTCCCCCCCCGGATCCCTGAGGACCGCCAGCCTGTGGGACAGGCTGTCCCGGTGGAACTTCGAGGGGAGCAGCCCCACCGTGTGCTCGAGCCCGTTCTGGCGGCCGAGGATGCGCGCCGCGAAGGGCAGGAGCTCGTTGTGGCTGGCGTTCACCTCGCCGGGAAACTGGCTCATGAGCTTGTTGGAGATGCGCATGTATACGTTGAAGAGCAGGAGGCTCAAATCGTAGCCCTGGTCGAGCCTCTCCCGGTCGGTCCAGGCGTTGTAGCCGAGAAGCCTTCGAAGCCTCTCGGGCGGCCAGCCCCAGTCGGCTATCCAGCCGGAGATGACCCGGTCCTTGGAGGGATCCGGGGCTAACTGGGCCTCGCCGCCGTCCCGGCCGGTGAGGCCCAGGACCTTCAGTATGGCGGCGTCCCGGATCAGGTTCAGCTGCAGCGGGGTAAGGTGCGTCAGGGCGAAGGCTATGACCCTGTCGATTGTGATTATGTAGGGATCGACCGCGACCGATGGGTCCTGGTTCGCTATCACCCCGGCCTTCACGCTGTCGCAGAGGAAGGGGGCCCGGAAGTCGGTCTCCAGGGCCTCCAGGATGGGCATTATCTTGAGTATTCCCTTGAAGGGGTCGGCCTCCGACTTGCAGGTGAGCCACATGGCGGCGGCCAGGTACTCCTGGGGCGCCGCCTTTTCCGGGAATCCCAAATCGACCCAGCGGGGGGGCTCGAGCTCCCAGTCCAAGGGGGCCATCAGAGCCGCCTCCCGGCGGTACTCCCCGGCACCCAGCCCCAGCGGCCAGATGGCCCACAAAGGCACCCTCCCGGCCACAAGTATCATGGTGCGGTAGAACTCCTCCAAAAGCAGCATGGGGGCGACGTCCCCGTCCTGCTCAGGGTTCAGCTCGTTCGCGAGCCTGCCCTTGGAGAGCTCCAGAAGGTCGACCAGGTAGAAGTTGCACTCCGTGTCGTGGCGGTCGCTCGCCCAGGCGCTCACCTCGGCGAGTTTCCGCCGGAAAAGGGCCAGCTCCCTCCCTGACAAGAGCCCCGGCCGGTAGCAGACCCAGTAGTCCAGATCGGACCTGGCCGTGTGCCCCACGGACCCGGAGGACCCTATGAGCATCAAGGATTCCACCACGGGCCTCGCGGGCCCCGGGCCCGCGGGCCAGGCGCAGCTGGAAAGCCCCTCCGCGCCGCTTAGCCATTCGTCGTAGAAGAGCAGCCCGTGTGGGGCCCCTTCCTCGGGCAGGTAGCCAGGGAGCCCTGGCAGGTTGAAATGGAGCAAGGAGGGCACCTGGTCGAAGACCTCCTTGAAGCCCTTGGTGGCCCTTGAGCGCAGCTCCCGCGTCCTGGCCCGGTTGTTGCGGTCCTGGGCCCGGAGGATCGATTGCATCAATTCTTTGAGTGCTGGCTCTGCCATGGCTGGCGGCTCTCTGGGCGGGGCCCGGGTGCCCCGGAGTGATGGCCCCGTGCCCCATGCCCGGGGTGATTTTCGAGGTTCCGGGCCGTATTGGGGGCGTTGGCGGGGGATTGGGAGAGGACAGGCCAAAGGGCGACGGGAAGGTGGAGGGATCGGCTCACGATCACATTATACATAATTATGGCATGCAAACCTAGCGACGCATACGCCGTGTTTGCGGCCGACCTGCGAAAAGGCGGCACTTCTTGGGGGGGCCGGCGGCTTCCGCCGGCCCCTGGCCGTGGGAGCCATCCCTTCCAGGGCGCCAAAGCCAGGCAAGCCCCCCCAAACCCAGGGCTTGCCCCTGGCTTTGGGTGAAGCGTCCCTTAAGCCTTTTCCAGGGGGAAGCGAAAAAAAAGTTGATTTGACTTGAGATTTCCCTAAAGTTATCCGCCCTTCCTCCGATAAGAAAGCTGAGGCATGGATCCAGAGTTGGCTCACAAAGTTTATCAGCCCAAGCTAGAGGCTTTGGACAAGGCGCCTCCAAAACACACAGCCGACGGGCAAGGAAGCCCCGGTCGATACACGGAGGAATCATGGCACTGGTAATCAACCACAATCTGCCCGCCATGCGGACGGCGCGCATCCTTGGGGGGATCTACGACGATCTAGCCAAGAGCATCGAGAGGCTCTCCTCGGGCCTCAGGATCAACAGCGCCGCCGACGACGCGGCGGGTCTCGCGGTCAGGGAGCTGATGAGGGCCGACATCGCCTCCGGCACCCAGGGCATCAGGAACGTCGCGGACGGCATAAGCCTCATCCAGACGGCGGATGGGGCTCTCTCGGTCATAGACCAGAAGCTTATCCGCATGAAACAACTCGCGGAGCAGGCGGCGACGGGCATCTACACCGACGTGCAGAGGGAGCTAATAAACTCCGAGTACCAAAGCATGGCGAGGGAGATAGACCGCATCGCTAACTCCACCACCTTCAACGGCATCAAGCTCCTGGACGGCTCGGTGAACGCCCAGAACAACGGCCAGGGGATAAGGATCCATTTCGGGCCCGGCAACACGGCGGAGTCCGACTATTACTACATCAACACAGACGACACCAGGGCGACCGTCGCATCCGGGCTAAGGATTGGCGGAGACGCCAAGAACGACATCTGGAGCATGGGCCCCTACGACGGCAACCAGGGCAGGTGCTGCGCCCAGCAGCTGAAGTCGCTTTCGGAAGTGGCCGTCGACAACTCCGGCGAGGCCTTCGCCTACGGCTACAACTGGGACCTCAAGGCGAACGGGGAGAACAACCTTCTGAGCGCGAAGTACCTTGCCGGGCGCTACGGCATCGACTCCGGGACCACCTACGAGCAGCTCATAGGGCAGGTGAACGCCGGCACCCAGAGCAGGGTGGTGGTGGATCTGGATGCGGAGATCGTAGCCCCTACCACGAGTTTCCTCGGCATATGCCTAGGGACCGAGGAGATGTACTACTGGGGGGACGAAGATGCCGCTAAGGCGGGGAAGTCCCCAAGTATGGATTTCACCGAGGTGGGTGGAGGCGAGGGAGCAGATCTCGCAGCAGCGATTAACGGAAACGCTGACTCCAAGTACTGGGCCATGGTTGTCGGCACCTACAAAGTGGCGATATTCCGAAAGGACGGAGGGGACAACAACGGCATCAGGGTGGAAAACGATCAGGGGGGGTATTTCACGGCCAATTCGGCGATCTCATTCATCAACCCAGCGACTAGCGTGAGAACCTATATCTCGGGCTACCTGAGCCTGGGCGGGGAGCACTGGGGGACGCTCGCCGCGACCCAGCTAGCGGACGGCTACTCCCTTGCCCTCTTGGGGCGTGACACAGGGGACGACAGGGATCTCTGGATAGCCTCCGACGACAGTGAGAAGGGCAACCCGGCCTTCAAGACGGCCCTAACGACTGCGGGTATCACCCAAGCGTATGTCAGCGCGCTCCAGGGGACTGCGTTCGTTGAAGTCCAGGATGCTGCGGACGGCCCCTGGGACGGGGCCCACATCAGGAGCCAGGAGGCGGCCCAGAGGTCGCTCACGGCGATATCTGAA
>JAITKK010000014.1 GCA_031278475.1 Deltaproteobacteria bacterium | reverse complement strand
TGAAATTGTCGGGACCGGCTTCAATGTTGTCCAAAACTTTCAGTGTTAAAAGGAAATCGGATTCATTGAGTATGGGGTATTGGGAATCGGTCGGAACCTGTGTTTCCTGCGCCGAAAGGCTTGTTGGGAAAAAACCTTGGCCCAGAAAAAAAGAAAGGGCCATTAGCAAGAAAATTGGCACGAAAATTGGTACGAAAAATGGCACGAAAACGGCGATTGCACTTTTGCGACACATTTTGATTTTGCCTAACATTTAGGTTATCTTTCGCATTTGGTTGAATGGCTGAATGCCCTAAGAACAAGGGACAACTTGGGACAACATGGGAAAACGTCTAGGATCCTAAGTATTTGGTGATGTCATTCGGCTTTTTACCGAATTCCAGGGCAATCGGGAAATGGCTCATAAAGTCCGTGTGGGCTATGCCCAAAAAAAAGCTCATTCCTTGAAATACAGCTGATAATTTTGAGGCACTGACAATTATACGCTACTCAAAATATTCCGGACTGACGTGAATTTAAAACCGTTGTCATTGAGGACATGAATTGGGCTTTGGATCTCCCATTACTTTAAATTTCGTAATGAAAATATCAGTTACATATTCATATTGCAAGCCCTCGCCTGAATAGTTATGTATACTTAGATCGTAAGAGATAGGAACATTGGGTTTTAAAGATTTTAAAATCGTTAATTCATCTTTAGTTACTGCTCCGAGACAAAGTGCATACTCTTTACCATCTTTTGCGATGATTACCCCATCTGGGACACCCTGAGTGTCAGATGGCTCGTAACCACAAAAAAAGGCCTCTTGATTGGCGAGTTTTAATAAAGAGCTTGGTTCCTGAGCGAAGAGTGGGGCATTAAATAGGCTAAAGAGTAAAGCACACAACAATAACAACATGGGTAATGATTTCATAATGCACAATCCTTTACAAATTTGGATTGAAACCGATAGGTTGCTGCCTACAAAGCCCCACAATTGGGGAAGTGTTGACTATGACTCAATCTAAGCAGGCTCTGATAAGGAAACACAAAAAGCAAAGCTCCCAGAAACCTCCGTAAGTTCTATTCGTTACCGGCTATGACCCGCATACGGGCGATGGGTTCCCTGCATGGGAAATCGTGCCATGGACACAGCTCCGAGTGCGTGTAGAAGAATATTTGGAAGCCACTCCTGAATCATAGCCTTGGTAAACATTTCACGTTTCCCTCCCGCCACCGGGAGACCTAGGCAATTTACGCAATGTTACGGCCGCAAGGCCACATGTGTGCCGAAAGCCAAGCCAAAAGGACTCACTTGCCCTGATTGAATTGCTTTTCCACGCTATCGATTATTCTGTCCTTGTATTTGGCAAAGAGGTCTCCTTCTTCCTCGTTGAATAAAATGGATGGCCCAAACATCTCCACAGCCTTATTCTCCTCAGCGCCTAGCACTTTGATCGAATAGTTGTTTAATATTTTTAAAGATATCGCATCGAGGTATTCCTCACTAACGGGGCTGTCCTTACTGAAAGTCGTGGGATCCATATTCGAGTCGAAAAATTTCAGGAAAAGCTGGAAATCGGCTTCCTTGAGTTTGGGGTACTCGGGATAAGTGCCATCATTATAAATCCCCTGTGCCGAAAGGTATGCTGGGAAAAAACCAAAGGCAAGTATCAGCGAAAAGACGATAGTCAGGATAACGCTGATTTTCGGCTTGCAGCTCGATTTAATGTAACTGGCCATTTGTCCTACCTTTCGTATTGCGTCATTGGGGCTTCCTGTGGGGCGAATCCTGTGGGGCCACTCCTGTGGGGCCATTCTTGTTGGGTGATTCTTGGGGGGCGACGCATGGGACGCAGTGCCTGATAGGCTTATAGGCCGGAGACACGCAAGCATTGCTGCGCATCCGGAAGCGTCGCTAGGTGCTTTCATCCTATGTTTCCGCTGCCCCGCAGCAAGACGCCGGGCCCTATGCCCTTGAGATTAGCCCTGGCGCGCTTTGCGCGCGCACCCTTATGACCCTTCCGGAGCGGCCGTAGTCGCCCAGCTGGTTGAAGCTCTCCCTTAGCGTCACCTGCAAATCGTCCCCGCCGCCCATGGCCTCGAGCAGATCGGCCTCCGCGCGGTCCAGGCGGTAGTCCCGCCCCACGGCCCTGCGCACCCCGTACACAGGTATCGTCATTATGCTCAGGGCGGTGTCGGCGTAGAGCTCGGCCGCTATCGTGGGCTTTGCGAGGGCCGCGCCAAGGGCGTTGGCGTAGGATGCCTCCGGCGGGGCCTCGGCCGGGAGCCCAAGGGATTTTTCGCCAAGGGCCCTTATGGAGCCAGCCGGGCCGCCCAGGAAAACCACGTCCCGGGGCTCGATCCTGCGCTCCAGGAGCAGCTCGGATATGGTGTAGGCCGGCCTTTGGTTTATCTCGGAGAGGAAGGCGGAGGCGCTCCCGGAAAGGACCCCCAGGACGGCCTCGCAGGCGAGCAGGGCCAGCTCCTTGGGATCTTTGTCCGGCTCCAGCTTCCTGAAGGCCTGGGCCGACACCTCCGTGTCGCCAAGGGAGGAGAGCCCAAGGACGTTGGTCGCGTCGGTGAGCGTCGGGAGCCTCCCCGGGGCGCTGGCCGGCTCAAGGGCCAATGCCGGGCCGCGGCGGACGGGGAGCGGCCTGAAGCGGCGGTCCTCGTAGGCTATGTCCGTGTCCCCGCCCAGGGCCATGGAGCGGGTGAGCAAGCCCCTGACCAGGGTGTCGAGCCCGGCTATCCTCAGGCCCTCCGGGGTTAGGAGCGGCTGGCCCTGGCTTATGACCGCGAGATCCGTGCTGGTGCCGCCCATGTCGGCCATGAGCGTGTCGAAAGGAGCCTCGCCCCGCAGGTGCCAAAGGCCCAAAAGGGACGCGGCTGGCCCAGCCGCGAGGGCCAGCACCGGGAGCCTTCTCGCCTCGCCCAGGTCCATGACCCCGCCGTCGCTCTTAAGAAGCAAGGTCTCGCAGGTGAGCCCGAACTCCTCGAGGACGTTTGCCAGATCCGCCAAAAAGGAGCGGTATATGCCGTGCACCAGGGCGTTCAGGTAGGCGGAGTTGAGCCTTCTCTTGAAGTTGAGCCCCCCGAACAGGGAAGATGCCAGCATCACTGGCCCCTGGAAGGCCTCCCTCGCGGCCCTCGCCATGCCTTCCTCCAGCTCCTGGTTCTTGGGGCCGAACTTGCTCGCGCAGACAATGGCCTTGGCGCCCTTTTTGGCAAAGCCCGCCGCGGCCTCCTTGGCCTCGGCGGGATCTATGGGTGCGAGTGCCTTGCCCCTGTGGTCCTGGGAGCCCTTTATCAGCCTGAACAGGGGCCCGTAGGGCCCCCCCTCTATGTCGAGCCCTGGCCCGGAGGTCGCGAGCACCCCCACGGGGCCCGCGGTTCCCGTCAGCACGCTGTTGAGCCCCAGGGTGGTGGATACCGTTAGCCTGCGGATGCCACCGCCCTTGGCCCCCGCCTTCAGCGGGACCTCCTTGGAGAGCCCCTGCAGGGCCTCCCTGAGGCCGCCTATGACCGGATCCCGGGTTACCGCCTTGGCGTGGGCCAGGACCTCCTGGCCCTCCGAGAGAACCACCGCGTCGGTGTGGGTGCCGCCCACGTCAATCCCTAGGTACACCTTGGCCTCCATCCCATGTAATAAGGGGCCCGCCGGGCGTTGCCAGCCCGGGGGCCCCATGGCACGGTCCCAAGCCACGTAAAACCCCAAAGTCGCCACAGGGCGGGATATTGGCCCTGGGCTTTTAGCCTTGGGCCTTTTAGCCTTGGCCCTTTAGACTTGGGCCTTTAGCATTTAGCCTTGGGCCCGGGCCCCCAGCGGGGGCCCGGGGCCTATCCCACCTTGTTCAGGAACGAGAGTGTGAATCGCAGGGCGGGGTTGTCGGGCTTGCCGCCGAAGGCAGGGGGCAGCGGGGGGAACCTGGAGCGGTTTATGGCCTGCTCCACCGACTGGTCGAACTCGCTGTTGCCGCTGGGCACCCTGAGGTTCTTGCCGGTCACCCTGCCCGAGGGGTCAATCGCTATAACGAATGTCGCCATCGTGTTGGGGGCGATGGAGGATGCCGGGGGCATCCAGTTGGAGCGCACTATCTCAAGGAGCTGGAGGTAGTAGCGCTGCTTTTCGGGGTCTATCAGCTGGCCGCTTGTGTTGGGGGCGGCAGGCCTGGAGGAGGTGCCCGTGCCCCGGCCCCGCTCCAGGGCGAGGTTGGCTATGGACTGGGTGATTGCCTGGTCCGTCTCCTTGGCCTCGGTCTTGCGCTGGAGGTCCTTTATGGCGTTGTCTATCTTGGTGTCGTCCGAGGGGGCCTTGGCCTTTGGCTTGGGTTTGGGTGCGGGCTCGGGGGGCTTTTCCGGGACCTGGACCTTGGGGGGCGGCTCCTCCACCCTCTTCACCTCGGGGGGCGGGGTGACATCCGGCTTTTTGATGGGGATGACATTCACCGGGGTCTTGGGGACCTGGATCTCGGTCATTGGCGTGGGCTGGGGTATCTGCGGATCCTGGACAGGCATCCTCACGACGTCCGGCACGTTAAGATCGGGGTTCACGGGCGCGGCCGGGGCCGCGGGCGCGGGCGGCTCGATGTTCCCCACCAGCTGGACGGTCATTATGTCCAAGGGCTTGGGCCCCCTGTTGAAGTCGAAGAGGCCCGGGGCGTAGATCATTATCCCGAAGAAGACGTTGTGGAGGATGAAGGACAGGACAATGAACCCGAAAAGGCCCATCTTGCGGTTGTCCTGCTGGGTCTCGTATGGATTGAGGCTCAATCGCATTCGCCCTTCCCTCTGGCCGCCCGCCAACGGCGGGCCCCCTCGCTGTCCTGGAAAAAGTCATCCAAGGCTTGGCGCTTAATGGCCGCGGCCAAGGTCGCCAAACCAAAATTAGACCTAAATTATCCCTAAATTATCCCTAAGTGCCCCTAATAAGATCCTATTAGCCTTATAAACCCAACCCACCTTAAGACGCCTACTGGCCCTGGAACGTGGGCGTCACGGCGGTCCCGGGTGGCTGCTGCGAAGGCGCCGCGGGCGCCGCCGGGGCGGCGGGGCTTGCCAGGACATCCGGCTCGGAGCCGGGCTCCGTCACCAAGCCGATGTTGGTGATGCCGGCCGTGCGGAGGGTGCCCATGACGGACGCGACCCTGCCGTAGGGGACGTTCTTGTCGGCCCTGAGGAATACGCTCTCTGTGTTCTTGGTCTTCATCACGGCCTTTATCTGCGCGTCCAGGTTCTGGATGCTCGCGAGCGGGGTGTCGTCCAGGAGCACCTGCCCGCCCTCGGTGACGGTGAGCACCACCATGTCCTGGTCCACCCGCATGGCGGTGGCGTCCACCTTGGGGAGCTCCACGTCAAGGCCCTGGGTCATCATGGGGGCCGCAACCATAAATATTATAAGAAGCACAAGCATCACGTCAACCATCGGGGTGACGTTTATCTCGCTCATCATGCTCCAGCCCGGCTTGTTGTCGTTGGTGTGGAAAGCCATGGGCCGCCCCCTATGCCGGCCGCCGCTCGGCGGCGGCGGGGGGCGGCGCCTTCTTCTGCAGGTCGCGCTCCAAGAGGTTCACGAAGTCCGCCATGAAGTTGCCCATGTCGGTCTCCAGTATCCTTATCCGGCTGTTGTAGTAGTTGTAGAAGATGACCGCGGGGATTGCAGTGGCGAGGCCCGCGGCCGTCGCGACCAGGGCCTCGGAAATGCCCGGGGCCACCGCCGCAAGGTTGGCCGAGCCCTTGAGGCCAATCTCGTGGAAGGAGCCCATTATGCCCCAGACCGTCCCGAAGAGCCCCACGAAGGGGGTCGTGTTACCGCAGGTGGCCAAAAAGGACAAAAACTTGTACAGCCTGGAGCTCTCGGCCGAGGCGGCCCTCCGGAGCGCCCTCTCCACGTTCTCCATGGCCGAGCGGATGTCCAGCCTCGCCTTGTGGACCCTTCCCAGCTCCTGGTAGCCCACCCGGAATATCTGGGCTATGGGCGAGGCGCTGTAGTTGTCTATGTCCGCGAACAGGTTGGACAGGGACTTGGGGCTCCAGAACGTGTTCAGGAACCTGGCGGAGTGGCTCCCGGCCCTGGAGAGCTGGAAGAACTTGGATATTATGATGGCCCAGGACACAAACGACGCCAGAAGCAGGAGGCCCATGACGAACTTGACCATGGGCCCCGAGCCCATGACCATGTTGAAGATGTTGGATTCCATTACGCCGGGCGGGAGGGAGCCCTGGGTGACGTCAGTGGTGCCCGACTGGGCAAGCTGGAGCAGGATGAGACTGGGTGTCATGTGTTTAATACCTACGGCTCAGTATGTGATGGGCGGCCCCCGGGGCCGCCTCGGGCCGCCATTGGGCGCAAGTGTCTTGGAAATGTACTAAAAAACGCAACATATTATAGCAAAAAAAGTTTTAGAGTCAAATTAATGTCCAATGGGTAAAAGCGAATACAATAAACCCTAACTTTGGAGAATTTACACTTTTTAGAAGACAACCGCCCCGGCCCCCAAGGGGGGCCGGGGCCCGCCAATAGAGCTTTAACAAACGGGGAGCCACAAGTCAAGGTGGAAAAGCCGCGTAACCGGCCCCAAGGGCCATCCAAATGCCCGGCCCGATGCCCGGCCCAACGGGAGGCCCAAGGCCAGGAACAAGGCCCCGCCTGGCCGGCGCCCAGGGGATCCAAGCGGAGGGGCCCCAAGGGACGCCATAATTATGGGCGCGTTCGTTTTTTCGCCACAGGCGGGGCCGGACGCAGCAGCCCCCGGGGCCAAAGGCCCCGGGGGCTGCTTTGCGGCGGGTTGGCTTCCCGGCCCCCGGCTAGATCCTGAAATCCCTGCTGCCCTGCTCTATCATGGAGAGGTGCTTGGTCACGAGGGCCCTTACCTTGGCGTTGGGGACCACGCCTATCTCGGAGTCTATGAGGGCGTTCCCCATGGCCAGCGTCTTGGGCGAGGCGTAGTCCACCAGGTACTCCTTCAGGGTCATCAGGGCGTTGGGATGGCAGCAGTTGAGTATCTTCCCGGACTTGCACAGGGCCATGAAGCGGTCGCCCGTGCGGCCCTCCCTGTAGCAGGCGGTGCAGAAGCTGGGGATGTGCCCCAGCTCCATGAGCCAGGATATGACCTCGTCTAGGCTGCGGTTGTCGTGGACGTCGAACTGGCGGGTGTTCTCGGTCTCCTCCTCGAAGTAGCCGCCCACGGAGGTGCGGCTTCCGCCGCTTATCTGGGAGACCCCCAGCTCCAGCACCCTCTCCCGGCAGGCCTGGGACTCCCTGGTGGAGACTATCATGCCCGTGTAGGGGACCGCTATGCGGATGCAGGCGACTATCTTCGCGAAGGTGTCGTCGGTTATGCCGCCCCCGAACCTGGCCGGGTCGATGTCGTCCGCGGCCCTGACCCTGGGGACGCTTATGGTGTGCGGGCCCACCCCGTGGACGGCCTCCAGGTGCTCGGCGTGCATCATGAGGGCGGCGAACTCGTAGCGGTAGTCCACAAGCCCGAAGAGCACGCCCAGGCCCACGTCGTCGATGCCCCCGACCATGGCCCGGTCCATGGCCTCGGTGTGCCAGTCGTAGTCGTGCTTGGGCCCGTAGGGGTGGAGCCTCAGGTAGGACCCGCGGTCGTAGGTCTCCTGGAAGAGTATGTAGGTGCCTATGCCCGCGTCCCTCAGCAAAGCGTAGTTCCGTACGGTCGTTGCCGCTATGTTCACGTTGACCCTGCGGATGGCCCCGTTGCGGTGCTTGATGGAGTAGATGGTCCTTATGGACTCGAGGATGTACTCGATGGGGTTCCTTACAGGATCCTCCCCGGACTCCAGGGCCAGCCTCTTGTGGCCCATGTCCTGGAGCGCGGTCACCTCCCGGACTATCTCCTCCATCGTGAGCTTCTTCCTCGCGATGCGCTTGTTGGTGGCGTGGTAGGGGCAGTAGAGGCAGCCGTTGACGCAGTGGTTGGAGAGGTACAGGGGCGCGAACATGACTATCCGGTTGCCGTAATAGTCCATCTTGATGCCCTTGGCCATCCCGAGGATCTCCTCGTTCTTGTCGGGCAGCCCGCACTCCAGGAGCACCATGGCCTCCCTGTGGCTGAGCCCCTTGCGGTCCTTGGCCTTGTCGAGTATGGCGGAGACCAGGTCCCTGTTGAGGGAGTTGGCCCTGGCGTACTCGAGGGTGTCCCTTACCTCGCCGTGGTCTATGAAGTCCCCGGCCTTGAGTGATTTTGGGTCGTACATGTTGGCTCCTTCCGGGTCGGGACCCCCTCCCCGTCAGCGAATGTGGTTCCTAGGCCGGTCCCCCCGGCCGGAAGCCGGGGTGGTCGCCCCGGGACTGGTCGACCATGTGGCCGACCCCGAACATGCGCCTCGCGACGCACAGGCGGCACTCCGCCGCCTTGTCGCCCACGCAGATCTTGTTGTCGTAGAGAAGGTACTTGCCCCTCACCCCGGGCGGGGTGAGTATGGGCATTATGACGTTCGCGCCCGCCAGCACCCCCTTCTCGCGCCCCTCCTGGTCGAGCGTCCCGAGCGCGGTGGTAGCCGGCAGCAGCACGTTGGGCTCCATCAGCCTTATCATCCCCAGAAGGAAGAGCGTGAGCCCCACGTCGCCCGCGGGCATGGAAGCGAACGGCGTGTCCTTGTGGGGTATGAAGGGGCCTATCCCCACCATGTGGGGGGAGAGCTCCTTGATGTAGAGCAAATCCTCCGCCAGATGCCCGGTCGTCTGGTAGGGGCTCCCCACCATGAAGCCGCAGCCCACCTGGTAGCCCAGCCCCCTAAGGGCCCTGAGGCATCCCAGCCTGTTGGGGAGGCTCATGGAGGCGGGGTGAAGCCTGGCGTAGTGTCCCGGGTTCCTGGTCTCGTGCCGCAACAGGTAGCGGTCGGCCCCGGCCTTCTTCCACAGGGCGTAGGCGTCGTGGCCCCGCTCGCCCAATGAAAGGGTGATGGCCGAGTCGGGGAAGGCGTTTTTTATGGAGGAGACTATCTCGGCCACATAGGTGTCCGTGTAGTGGGGATCCTCCCCGCTCTGCAGGACGAAGGTCCTGAAGCCGAGGGCGTGGCCCTCGGCGCAGCAGGCGAGGATCTCCTCCTGGCCGAGCCTGTAGCGGCCCACCACGCGGTTGGACTTCCTTATGCCGCAGTAGAGGCAGTCGTTCCTGCAGTGGTTGGAGAACTCCAGAAGCCCCCTCAGGAAGACGCCCTTCCCGAAGACCCGGTCACGAACCTCGCGGGCCCTCGCGGCCAGGTACGCCTCGGACTCTGGGCCTCTGCCGTCTATAAGGGCGACCAAATCCCCCTTGGGGAGCGTCCTGTCCCTTTCCAGCCTGTCTATCAGAGTCAGCATTTTCCTCCATCACGGTCGCGACGTTCGAGTACGCCGACTTCGCGCTGACGCCCGGGAGCCTTCCGATCTTCCCGGCCAGCGAGTTGATGACGTCCAGCGGGGCGTCCAAGGCAACGCTTATAAGGTTGATGCCCTTCGCGCCGTGGGGCAAGCCCATGCGCCCGATTATGTGGCCCGAGTAGTCGTGGAGTATGCGGTTGAGGTCGTTCACCGAGTTAGCGTCGGAGACCACCACCGCGAGTATCGCGACCCTTTTGTCCCTGCCTGTCATGCCCGTCATGCTCCTTCCGCTTTCTGGGTCGGGGGCCCAGGGGCCCCCTTGGGGCGCCCCTTGAAGGCCCCGGGGCGAAAAAAAAGCGCCTTTCCCTCAGGAACAGGGGGGAAGACGCGGCAATAGTACGGGGGCATCCGCCCCCACCTGCCTCGACTTCCGTCCCAGATGAATGAGCCCCATCTTCGACGTCAGAGCAAGGATCCGGGCAGGCACCAAGCGCCTGCCCGCTTGTCTATAAATATAATCCCCGGGAAAGGCGAGATCAAGGGGTTTTTTGAGCGACCGGTGCCGGAAGCCCGGCTTTTGCGGTTCCTTTGCCCATAATCAAGAAAAAAAACAGACTTTTGACTACATTCTAATTATAGATACCCTCTTGTACGCTGGGGGCCCTTGGGTTTGGCGGCGGCAGCCCCGCAACCCGCAAACCCTGCCCAAGGGAATCCGGGGAGGCGATGCCCGAAAACGCCCGGGCGGAAAGCCGCCCCATGCCGGCACACTGCCCGCGGCGGATCCGCCGGAAAGCGACCTGGCCGCCCTACCCGATCTAGCCGCCCTGGCAGACCTGGCCGACCTGGCCGGCCTGGCCGAAAAAGCGTTCCCGGCAGGAACGGGCATTTTGCCATTTGGGTTACCAAGGGGCCTTCCATAAAATGCCGCCCAATGGATTGGGTGCCCGGCAACAAGGATTTGGAAAAAGGCGATCCCCATGCCCATGACTTTTGAAAAAACATATGATCTAAAAAAAACACAGCCGCGAAAGTCAATGATGCCCGAAGCAAAGGGTACGTTTTCCTAAATCATGGATTCGATGGGCAATGCCTGCCTTACAGGATTTCAGACAGAAACCAAGTGAGCGAAAACATAGGATTTTTGGAATAATTTTGGGGAATATGTTGTGAAAAGAAAATGGATAAACGCTAGTTACATTCGGTAACTATTCCCTTCATATAGAGAGCCGTCCATATGGAACCGCCGTTACATGATTCGCATGCATCTTTTATGTTTTCATTATTAATATAATTACAACGTCCCCTGCAAACATTTTCCAAATTATCATTAGGGGCATAATTACACATACCCAAACATACTTGCCGAATATTGTCATTATGTTCGGCATAGCAATCTCCCAAGCATATCCCTCTGACTGTATCATCATCAGATAAATCATAACAAGACAATTCCCCAGGGGTAATCGTTTTAATACTCTCACTAAAACCAGTAACAGCTCTTCCTAACAGTGAATTATTTACAACATCACGTCGTTGTTGATCACGTGTGCCTATATCTTCGTGGGATTTTGAAGCTGATTTTTCAGAATTGGACACAACATCGCTGTCGCCAAGTTGAAACTCGTTCCCAAATAAAAAAATCGGGATAAAAACAATGATCAAGATAGCCAAGATAAAAACACGGATTTTCATATTGTATCCTCCAAAAACAAAAAAGACAAGGCTTTAACGTCATTCAATGGAAAAGAAGGAAAACGTAATTATCATGAAAGGAAGCGTTGTGAAACGATTAAAAATCTTTGTGACAAAAAAAACACGACACCATAAATATGGGGTAAGGGTGAAATTGAGGGTAAAAGAGACAAGCATTTGGCTGTCTACCTTAAACCGCTTTATCTAAAATTTTACCCTAACCAGTTTGTACGGATATTACCATCGAATTTATCTAATTTATGGAATACGTGCCTGTGACATACGCTGTTATTTTTGGAGTGGCTGTTAAAGTCCTGCTGAATTTCCCAAATACATTTGATGAGGCAACAGACTCAATAAACTCCAAAGGAAATTTATCGGAAATTACGCTGTCAGCGGATTCCAAATAATATTGTTTCTCATATGGAATGACATATTCCCTTATTCTGTCGTCTTTTTTGTTTATCAAGGAATACTGGAGCGTGTAGGTCACGTTGATATACAAAGGGTAGGTTAAGGCGGCACCCGAAACTGGTCTGATTTGGACAGATGTTTCTATGGTTTGAAAGTTGAATTGTATTTCGCGAAGTTGGTATTTATTATCATCAATTCTTGATTTGCCGCTATTCAAGCTTCCCCCAATTTTTATGTCGAACATATCCTTAAAGTTGGCGATATTGGAATTCCTGTTATCTACGGCATTTTTCAAGGCATTCGCAAATCCATACGCCATTCTGTCAGTAGCAAGGTAAACATTGTCAAAACGTACTCTATTTTTTGAAACTTTTTCATATTTATCCAACGAAATACCTACATATCCCGGGGAAGGATTCCTGTGTTCAAATTGCTTGAAAAATATACCATTGATATAAACATATGTGTATTGGTTATCCTGATAAATTGCTGCGGAATTGTGATTTGGTCTCAATGGCGTACTTGTTATTCCAGTAAAAGGTATTTTTCTAGCGGTTTGACCCGAGAGGCTTGGTTCTATCGGCATAGCGTCCGGATAATTTTTCGGATAATCACCATAAGCACCTTGATACTCAAATCTCCTATCTAGATCCTCATTGTTTGTGCTTTGAAGTCCAAATGAGCCATCCAAAAAATCAAAATAAACAAACTGCAGGTCTTCGCAACTATTATCCATAAGAGTAAAGTTCATCGACATAAAGATTGGAGTGGATACTTGGGGGGAAAATAAGTATTTTCCTCTGTAAATATCTGCCACCCAGTTGTGGCCCGCACCAGAGAACAGTGAATCATAAGATACATTCTGATCGGCTTGAGCGTAATAGCTGTTGTCACCAGCGGAGCTCAAAGTACCTTGAACAGCTGATAATTTGGTGTATACCTGCCCTGGACCAAGGTTTTGAACATCAAGTTTGCTTATACTCTTACCTTGGACGGGTTTTTTATTTTCATACGCGCCAGGGAAAAGACTGTGGCCGAGATAATCACCGGCGCCATCCACGCAGGATAAAAGGAAAAGAACAGGCAAAAAAATCAGGAAAAAAGGCAAAATCCTCTGTTTTCTCATCGCTTGGTCTCCAATTTGTCAGTATGAGTCGATTGGCCCAAAAAGTTGGAACAACGATTCTATTTTTACAGAACTTTAACACTTTTTAGGATTTTGTGCAACATAAAAACCTTGAAATAATTTGCCAAGCCAAGATTCGGAGTTAGCACAAAATTCAAATTCTGTACATCCGAAAACAACCCCAACCGCTTGCAATCGATGCCGGATTCTCGAGATTCAGCTAAATGACTTGAGGTGACCTTATCGACCATTGCTGACCCGCGGGCTACAAATGCCGCAGAAGGGGCACCCCCTTGCCGGGGGGGGGGCTACGGGGCCGGGACTGGCTTCCCAAGCCTTCCTTGGCGGCCCGCGATGAATGAGTCTCTTCGGAGCAGACCGGGGAGCCACGAACGCCCACCGAAAAGGGTAGGCACGAAGGCAATGGATGCATGGAAGGGCAAAGCCGCACCCGGTGCCGCCGCTCTGGCGCAGCCCAATCTGACCGGTATGCTCCCATCCCGTCCGCCCATCACTTCCATGCTTTCAAGTAACGCCGGATCCCTCCCAAGGGCCAGGATCCCCCAACGGGCGGCCTCCCCCAGGTGCTCCGGCGTTCCGGGCGTTTTTTTGGGCACGCTGGGCTGAGGCCCACGACGGCCTGGCCCTTCGGGCCCGCTCTACCCGTCATGACGCAGGCCTTTGGGTTTCCAACCTTAGCCGGGCAGGAAAGCGGCTGTCCTCGCCTGCGGGCATTTTTGAAGCCAGGGCTCCACAGGGAGAGTGGCAGTGCGCCCAGCTCCCCCGCCCTCCAAAAACAGGCGGCCTTCAAGTGTTTTTTCGCCCTTGCATGGGGAATATTTCCCATTTTTGGAACGGCTTTGTAGGCCATTCCGAGCGGATATTTCAATTTTGCACTTAAAGCTGTTTTGCAGCCTTCTAAGCCGCAAAATGGCATTGGAGAGGTTTTCCGACCGGACATTCCTACTTTGAGATTATGCCAATTAGACATTTTAATTTTACACTAAAGGGTACTTTTTAACCTTGAGCTTAAACCAACTAGTCATTATAATTTTGGGTTAAAGCGCACATTTTAACTTTGCGCTTAAACCAACTAGTCATTATAATTTTGGGCTTATTGCGGATATTTTAACTTTGCCGCAACACTAACTTAGTCGCAACGCTACCTAATTAGCCAAGCAGTCTTCCGCCACCAACTGCCAGCATCCTACCGCTTAGAAAGGTCTTGATATTTTATTTTTGGTGTATTAAGATTGCCTTCGATCGATTCTCTGCAAAGGAAGCCCGGGCCTTGGCTCGCTTTCAGCCTTCTGGAAATGGCTACGATAACCCGTAGGTAACGGCTGCGTTGCGGGCCCCACCGGCGCATTTTCCCAGCCCTGGCAGAAGCCAGGGTCTAAAGCCGCTAAGAGCCTTCTCATAGGGCCTTACCCGGTAAATCGGGCACGGCTTGAGCACCGGTTGCAATGAACTGCTGACGGCCCTGAGTACAGGGCCCCTCCCTCTCCCCCCGAAAACAATCTCAAGTCTGGCTGGAAGCCAGATCCACCCTCCACCTGTTAATCAATTAATCAACTGGCCAAGAAGGTCGCAGTCTGGTAGTCAGCCAGGCTTGCGGCTTTTTTTTTGCCTTGCCGCCTTTCTTTGGTTATGCATTGTCCGCCTTGACTGGATCGCACTTACGGAACATCACAGCTCATCTAGAGGATATCATTGTGTATTATTCGTTATTTTTTCTGGCAAACAACATGATGATGTCTAAATTTATTTTCATAATAAAGGAATGCCAACGCATTTATTCAAACAGCAGCTTTATGGAAAACTATATAGGCTCACCATGGTTTGGTGAATCACGTTGAGCCTGATATCGCTAAACCTAGGAAAAATATTCCAATAAACCACGTCAATTGGCTTTCCGCCAATGCATCATAAATCGACAATTAGGAAAAGGACAAGATTATGGGCAAATTTGTGCACGTTCTTACAGTGTTCATTGTATTGTTTTGCATATCAGTGTGCCAAGCCATAGCTCAGGATGGAAACCTTGACACCATAGTTGTGACCGGAAGCCGCATGGAGGAGCAGTTAAAGAGTGTCTCCGGCAGCATGACCGTAATCACGGAGCAAGACATCGCAAAATCCGGGGCAAAAGAACTTGGCACCCTCTTGATACAGAAGGGGTTCAATATAATAAGAAATGGTCACGAAATGAAGATCCAGATACGCGGCATTGCGGATGACCAGACTGCCGTCGGGATTCAGACATCTAGGGTGCTTATACTTGTGAACGGGCGGACGGTTGGCCTTAATATCGCAAATCTTGTGGGACTTGACAATGTTGACCATATCGAGATAGTCCGAGGCCCATCCGCCATCCAATACGGTCCCGCTGCAATGGGGGGCGTAATAAATATCATAACTAAACGTGGCCGACAAGACGAGTTCCACGTGTCAGTTGAAAGCGGCATCGGGAGTTTTGATTACTACAAAGAACATTTTGCCTTGTCCGGTGGATATAAAGGTATCGATTACGCTGGATCCATCACGTATACCTCACGTGGCGATTACAAGGTTTACGGGGGTAGGCTATGGCCTAAAACAGCGGAATCCGACAATACCAATATGAACTTGGAATTAGGGTACACCTTCTTCGATACTCATAGGATAGGGCTCAGTTTACTTAGATCAAACGTGCATACTGGGATGTACTTTAGGGGAAATAACGGCGGATTCGAAAGGGCTTACTACGATTACATGCATGGAGTACCCATCTCGGATGATGGGTATTATGACTATGTTACCAACAACACGGGCTTTGTTTACGATGGTGCGACCCAGTCAGGGATGCTTGATTGGTCAGTCGGGTATTCGTTCGGCAGTTATAACAGAAAGTACTTTTTCGGTGATACAAAAATCAAAAACAGGCAATTTCAGGGAAACATCGGCTATAACAGTGCCTATATTGATTTAGATTTAGGATTCGATTCCGTAAGGTACGCACTCGTCGATGAAAGCAATACAGGGGTTATACAGAGATATGTTTCCACTGATCTGGGAATCTATATTACCGCAAAAATAAAACTTTTGGATGATTCATTGTTCATTACCCTTGGAGGAAGGCATGACAGATATAAACTGCACCAATTGTCGGGTGATGTCAGTACTAGGGTAAAATCCAATTTCGCCCCATCTTTTGGAATTGCCTATCTCCCAAAGCCTTGGCTGAAACTAAGGGCAAACTATGCAAAGGGATTCAAGGTGCCAACATCAGAACAGTTAAATGGAGGCGCATGGAACGATCCTAATCCGGCTCTTAAACCTGAACAAAGCGAAACAATCGAATTTGGGGCGGATGTCAGTTTAGGTTATTTAAATTCAAGTCTGACATATTTCAATACTAACTGGATCAACAGGATTGAAGGTGGTTCCAATAACAATCCACCAAACTACTATTGGTTCCGAAATATCCAAAAAGCCCAGATTTCTGGTCTGGAATTTTCCTTCGACATCGATTTTGGCCAGATCATGAAATGGGATTTTGTTTTACAACCACGCATCGGGCTTACGTATTACTTCAAAAGGCTGAACAAGGACACCGGTTCCCCCACCCGTATGATGGATGGGAGTTATACTTACCAGCTTAGCAATATCCCGAAATATACTTTATCGTATGGCCTGACTTTCAATTACCCCAAAATAGATCTAACAATGGATTTAAATGGTGTGTATATCGGTGAGACCGCAACCCGAGACACCCGTCCGACGGCTCCTATCGTAGGCCGCACAATACACTACACCCATGGAACAACAAGCGTGGATCTGACAATTGAAAAAGGTTTGGTTGATTTTGGTGAAAACCGAGGCCGACTGTCCTTACGACTTGAGTTGAATAACATGTTTGACGACAAAAACCAGACTTATCTTGATTTTCCAGGTCCCGGGAGAAACTTCTATGTTGCTTTGAAATATTCGCTCTGATGCGCTTTGGCTCAAAACCTATGTTAATATGGCATAGTTTTGCCCTGCGGATCCGATAATCAACCATTTGGATTTAAAATCGTATCGGTTCGCTGTATTTTATTAGTAAAATGCCAAAGTATTCATCATGCGGAAACCGCTGAATACTGATGGTTGCGATTAAGGTCCCCTGACAGAATCGAAAAATCTAACCACAGACGATTAGTTAGGGGACCAAAACCCGGGATTGCCTTTTTGTTTATGGTACCTCGTTGCAATTGGTGCCGATGTTTTGCCGCGCAGGCGCAAGACTAGTTCGGCTGCCGTTTCTTCTGGGCTTTGTCCTGAAGCCGTCGCACCAGTCCGCCATGTCGGCTATGAACCCCCATGGCCATGCCATTGCCTTACCGAGGCTCCATGGCGCAAGCGATGGCGTGACAGCCGAGCTTGTTGGGCCATTCGGCATCTTCTTGCGGGATCAAAGCATGCCCTTAGCCATTTTGCCTACCTGCAGTGCGGGTTCCGACAATATGGGCCTGCCTGCCTTTCCCATAAAGGCTAAGGCTGTCATAACTTCCACCCGGGTCGGACCTTTTCCGTGAAGCATCGGGTATCCGTTCATTAGGGATCCCAAGCCCTATTATCGTGTCGGTTGTGTTTCGCCATCCTTTCCAGAAATAGGGCGCGGGACGCTCCTTGCCCCGGCCTCCCGCCGGAATCCCATGGCGCAATACCAAGCGTTCCTTACCGATTACGGCATCGGCGCGATGGCGCGTCGCTGCGCCATGGGCCCATCATAGTGGCGCCCGGGTACGCCTTTTGTGGCAGCCTGGGCTCCGATATGGGCCTTGCCCGCGATTTTTCGCTTCCGGGGTATCCTTGCCAATCGCTGGGCCAACGGATCCCCCTGACTTTCTAGCCGTTCCCCCCTGCCTCCTGCTGGCCGGTCTAGCCTTGGGCCCCGCGCGGGCACACGGCCCGCCAGCGGGATTCATGCCTTAATCAGGCTCCCTTCCTGAGCATGGACCCCCTCATGCCCTCGCCAATGGCCTTTGCCATGGCAAGGGCGTCGGGATCCTTTTCGGGATCGTAGAACTTGTCGGGCGTCACCTTCGCCCCCTCGCCGTGCTCCCTCAGGAAGCCGCTTGCGAAGCACTCCTCGCCGTAGCCGCAGGTCATGCAGGGTACGTTCCC
>JAITKK010000209.1 GCA_031278475.1 Deltaproteobacteria bacterium | reverse complement strand
CCTTCCAGAGGGGAGGCTCCCCCTTGGCCCTGGGGGCCGCCTTGGGGGCGGCCGTCGAGAGCATCCTCCTGATTGAGCCGGCCTGCGGCAGGTCTTTCGGGAAATCGAACTTCGCGAATCTCGCGTAGTTCCTGTAGGAGAAGCGCAGCCTCTCGGCGAGGTTCCTCTCGGCCTCGTTCTTGGGCTCCAGCATGAAAGGCTCGGCAGGTATGGAAGGCTTCTCCCAATGGGGCCTGTAGGCGGGCGTGTTGGGAGGCAGATAACCCTTGCTCTCAAAGGCGTGCCTTCTGCCGCAGCACCAAGGGAGCATGACCTCGGGTATCCTGGGCTGCCCTTCGGCGCCCTTGATGCTGGGATGCGGCGGCCGCTGGAAGGGCCCGGACTCGAGCCTCTTTTTGGCATCCACGCTCTCGCGGTCCACATTTTCGAAGGCCTCGGCCCCCACGTGGGTTATGCCGTCCTCCCCGATGCGGAGCTCCCGGTGGCGGCCGCCCTCCCCACTGTCGGGTGCGCAACCCTTGGGCGCGCCTTTAGGCGCGCCCAAGGGCAGGCCCTTAGTCATGCCATTAGTCGCGTCCAAGGGCAGGCCCTTAAGGGCGGTCTTGACGGCCGCCCTCACGGATTTCCTGAGCTCGTCCGTATCCGGGTTCCGGAGAGCGGGTGGCGTTTTTTCCAAGAACAAAGCCATGTCAGAAACCCAGGACCCCAAGCCCGGAGCTGGACTGGTCGCCTCCGAATATGGTTGTCGAAAAGGAGGCTATGAGCGCCTGGACAGCCAGGAGGCAGGCCCCTATGGCGCATTTGACCGCGCCGCCGGCGAAGGTGCAGTTGGGCTTGCGGTTGGCGTTGTAGAACTCCACCAGCCCGGAGATGACCAGATACAGCCCCAGGGCGAAGCCGCCCACCAGTATCGCCTTGGCGACCCCTGAGATGTTCTTGGTGACGTTCGCGCCCAGGTCTCCCAGGCCCTGGGCGAGTATCCTCTCAGGGAGCATCCAGGAGGCCAGGAGCAGGGAGCCTAGGATTGCGCCGATGGGGGCAAGTCGTCCTAGCAGCCGTTGGCGCGGCTTGTTGGCGTTGGGGAGGGGGGTTGACCCCTCCTCTTGCGTCTTTCTCCGCGGGGCCTGGGCCCCGCGCCGTAGCGAGAGGGGTTTCATTGTGTCGTCCTTTGCGTGAAATCCACTGGGGAGTAATCCACCCAAGAGGTCCAAATGACCACGTAGCTGTGACGGGATGATTTGAGTACGGCCTTGGGGCGCGCCTTGGGGGGCTTGCGCCTGGCCGGCCGCCCCGGGCAAGGCTTGACCCGTTCCGAATTGGGCGTTGCGGAAAACTGCCCCGAAGTCGTCAACTGATGCCAGGATGCGATGTCTATGCGGCCCATGTCTTTTGCCCTCCATTAGCCGGTTATTGCGGTTATCAGGTCCAGTGTCTCCGAACCCATGCTTCTAGCCATGATTTTCAGCGTCTCCACCAGGTTCACGCAGAGGATGCCGCCCACTATGTGGGCGAGCGCGGTGCCCAGCCTCCCGGGCTGGGCACCCATGTCCTTTAGCATGAGCACCCCCCTCCCTATGCCTATGAGCCCGATTATCGCCACCAGGTGGACGGCGAACTGGATGTAGTGTTTTGCCGGGTGGGGGGGTGCCTGGTAGGATAGGGATTTTACCGACTGCGAGCCTATGACGCTGTAGGACAGGGCGTCCAGCAAGGGGCCGTTGTTAATCAGCAAGACCGCGCAGACGAGGATGAGTACGTTTCTGGCAAGGCCCCTTCTCTCCCTGTCCTTGGCAAGCCCTGAGAGGCCCCAAAGGAAGAGCAGGAACCCGCACAATGAGAGTATGGTTCTTATCGCCACCCACCACTCTTGGAGGTGGGGCGCAAGGTTGGATATTATTCCGTCGTGGGGCATGGCTCAGTCCTTGGCTATTATGAGGATGCCTATGGGCTCCCCGGCCCTTAGCCTTATGGTGGGCGGTGTGTCGAAACCCTTCCCGAACTGGTCCGCCGCCCGTTCGCCGACCTTCCCCATGGCCTCGTAGGCGCTGTCGCCCATGCCCTTCCCGAGGCTTTCCTCGACCACGGTGTCGCCTGTCACGTAGACCCTTCTCCCCCTTGTGGACAAGGCCTTCCCAAAACCCTCCAAAAAGCTTGACGCTATCAGCCCGCCCCAGCGCCTCAGGAAGTGGGTGTCGACGGAAGAGCTGAGCAACGCCTTCCTGGCCCTGGGGTCCACCCCGTAGGCCTCGATCTTCGTCTCAGTCCCGTCCTTTGCCACAAGCTTGGTAAAACTTATTAGGAGCCCGTGGCCCTGGGCCTTGAAGCTCCCCATGACCCTTGCGCCCTTGAGGGGCCCTTCCACGATGGTTGCCATCGCTGGCGAAGGGGAGTCGCTGTCCAAGGGCAGATCGCTTGTGGCCTGCAGTATGTCGCCAGGCCTCAGGCCGTCCGCGGGACCATTGGGCAAAAACGCCTCTTTCCGTGCCGCCTCCTTGGCCTTCTCGAAGGTAATCCCCGTGTAGCCCACCACAGGCGCCCCCACGCCCTTGTCCAAGAGCCCCTTGAGGGCGCCCAACATTCCCTTGTTGTCGGGTTTGGGGCTATCCGCCCCGGCCCGCCCCGCGGGCCGGGGCCTAACGGCCCCCGCCTGCATGGGCTGGGGGTTGAGGGCGGGCCTTTCCCCGCCGCCGCCAGCTTCCGGGGCGACGGCGGGGTCTTTGCCCGTTTCCTCGGTCGCGGGCCTTTTTGCCGGTGGATCCCAACCAGACAAAGATCCGACCGGCACCGCGACATAGGACTCTCCGCTCTTGCGGGCCTCGTCGGCCCTTATCATGTTGTCTTCCTCGAGCATGCGGTTGTACTCGGGGGTGCCCTCGGCGCCGACCGCGCCTTCCACCCTGTCGGTGGCAAGGCCGGAGGCGTCCGAGCGGGGAACGCTGGCCGCGCCGCCCATGAGGTGCGCCCCAAGGTAGACGAAGCCGGCAAAGAGGATGATCGTAAGGGCCGCAAGCTTCCAGCCCCTGGGTAACCTCCCCAACAAATCCATTGCCATCATTTCGCGCCTCCTTTGCTGTCGCCCTGGCCAGTTGGCCTTCCCGAACCCGCCTGCGTCCCATCCGGGGCGTCCAACGCCACCCTTACGATCTCGTCATCCAGGCCCATTAGGATGGGGCTGGCAAAGGGCGCCTCGAAGACCACCCAGCCGCCTGGGCCGGTAACCCTCGCCCTGTGCCCTGGCCAGAGCAGGCTGTGCCTGGTGCGCACGTAAAGCGTCTCGCCCACGGCCATGAAGCTTGAGTCAGGGACGCCTGGCTTGGCCGCAAGGGTCTTAGACCCTTGCGGCGGGATGCCGTCCAGCACATCGTAGAGAAGGGGATCCAAGGGCGAGGCGACCGGGCTCTTGGTGAGCTCTGGGCCTGCCTTGGGCCCGCGGCCCTGGACCTGGAAGATGATGAGCCCGTCGACCTTCCTCAAGGGATCGATGCCCGAGCGGGTGACAAGCCTAATCACAAGCGGTATTTCGTGCCCCTGCAAGGTCACGATCAGGTTGGAGTTCCCGTGGGTCGTAAGGGGGGATATCACCACCCGGTTGTCGTTGTCGTTTTTGAGCACGTCGGCCCGGTAGAGGTCGCCGCTCCCGAGCACCGAGGATGTCACCGGCCAGGGGCTGCCGCTGGAGTCCAGGAATACCAATGCCGTTACAAGGTTGGGCGTGAGCGCCACCTCCGGCGGGGTGAACCCAGGGGAGAGCCCGAGGCTTAAAGTCCTTGTCCTGATGGCCTCTGGCGGGCTGTCGGAGAGGGCCTCGTCCCTCTCGTCCACCTTCGCCCTGAAGGTCTTAATCTGCTCGGGGCTCACCGGGAGAAGCTCTTGAAGCGACCTTTGGAACGCGTCCTGCCGCTGGGCCTCCTCGTCCATCAGGTCG
>JAITKK010000186.1 GCA_031278475.1 Deltaproteobacteria bacterium | reverse complement strand
AATATCTAATTAGTGGTAGTTAAAATGTTTGTTGCCTTCTGTGGCGCGCCTCATATGACGTTATAGAAGGTTAACCATTTTGAAAGCTTATTATACTATCACTCGATTTTTTGTCAATAGTATACGGTAGTTGTTTTTTGTGTTGCGATAAAATTGTACAAAGATTTTCTGCTTTCAAGGTCCCTTTGAGCCAAAACCCTTTTTCCATGCCCATTTGAGGCAGGTTCGGCGTAGTTTTTTTGTAGTTTTCATAGTTTTATATAAAAATATAATATTAAATTTATTAGAACAATATTAAATATTAATTTTTATATATTATATCTATATTTTAATAAATAAGCCGTAACAAAAAATTTTTTTTGGGTCGGCCCCCTTTGCGGCCCTGGTGTCTTTTCCGATAGTTCATGCCTTGGTCCCCCCGCAAGGCCGAAACTTGCCTAGCCCTCTGGGAAAGAGGGCCGTCCTGTGCTATTTTCTTGCAAGCCGCGGGGCCGCCCCCAACACGCGGGCGGCCGGACAGGCGCGAGAGGCCCCCGGGCCCGCTTTCCAAGGGATCGCAATTGCTCGAAAGGAAAATATACTACGGGCCCAGGGAGATAATGCGGTTCATGGGCACGGCGTTTTTGCTCCTTGGCGCCTTTTTCGGCGTCTTCAGCCGGGGCATGGTCAACGCCTCCTTCGCCGTCTTGGCCCTGTGGGCCCTGCTCGCCTTCATCGCGTTCGGGAGGGGGGGCATGGTCCCCGCGCCCCCCAGGCCCTACCTTGCAGGGCTCGCGGCGTATTTCGCCTGCTACCTGCTCGCCTCCCTCTGCGGTCACGAGGTTGTCCGCAGCCTGCGCTTCATGGGGAAAATTGCCTACCTTCTCGCGACCGGGCTCACCGTGTGGGTCGCGTTGTCGCTCACCAAGGGGTTTGCAAGGAAGCTCGTCCCCTACTGCTACGGGGCTGGGCTTTTCCTATGGGCCATCCTGAGCCTGCGGGAGCAGGGCTTCTGCGTCGCCTGCCTCAGGGCCAAGGCGGACCTGGGCATCATAGAGAGCGGGGCGGTGTTGTCCCAGGTGGTCCCCCTGATGGTGGGGGCCCTTGCGCTCGCCGTGGGGGCCGGGGCGAAAAAGCGCCTGGCCTTCTTCTCCCTCTCGCTTGCCTTCGGCGCACTCTGCCTGTACCTCAACTGCGCCCGCATCGCGCTCATAGCGGCCCCGCTTCTTTCGGCCATGATGTTCCTGGCCTTCCGGCGCTTCTTCGGGAAGGCCTGGACGCTTGCGGTGTGCCTCGCGGTGCTTGTCCTTGTGGGGGCGGCGTTTCTCGACCCTGCCGTGAGGGGCAGGTTCCAGGCGATGTTCGACGACAAAAGCGCCTCCAACCACGTGCGCTACGCTCGCTGGTCCAACGGCTGGGACGTGTTCAAGGCTCACCCCCTGCTCGGGGTCGGCCCCGACGCGGTCCCCAACGCCCCCTACGACTCCCTTGGCACCGAGAGGGGCCCGCGGGAGGAGCACGACAAGTACTACCATGCCCACCATGTGTTCATCACCGTTTTGGCGGAGGCGGGCGTCATTGGCTTTTTTGGGTTCCTGGCCCTGCACATACTTCCGCTCCTCTACGTCTGGCCGTACAGGCGCTCGCCGGATCCGATTACCCGCTTCTACGTCTGGGGGGCCGTGGTGGTCTTCCTGCAGCTGTTCCTGAACGGGCTCACCGACAACGTGTTCTCGCTCAAGCCGCTCATGTACGTCTACTGGACGGTCACTTCAATTGCCATGTACGGCGCCAAATGCGGGTCCGTTAACGGCGCCGAACGCGGGCCCGCGCAAGAAGCGGGGGAGTTGAGCCCCGCTGGGGAGGAAAGTGGCGAGCACCCTATCAATGGGGAGACGCGTGAATCCCCCGGGTGAGCCTTCCATGCCATGGCGGAATAGCCCGCCAATCGCCGATAACCCCCAATACGCCCCTATACACCCCAATACGTCCCCAACACGCCCAAATACGCTATATTTCCCGCGCTTTCCTGCCAAGCACGCGGCTGGGGTCGCGCGGATGGATAAGGAAATGGCCCTGCGCCCGTAAGGGCGCAGGGCCATCATGCGTTCGCGCGGGCCTTGTATGCGAAGGGGGCTCAGGCCACAAGCGTCTTGAAGTCGAACCCTTCCTTGCCAAGGGCCTCGAGCGCGCCCTCCGGAAGGGTCAGCTTTTTGGAGAGGGCCTGGGCGAGCTCGCGGTTGCCCTCGGTCGTGCCCAGGTTCGTGTACCCGCACAGGGCCCCGAGCTGGTTTACGACCACCTTGCGGTAGCTGTCAGGGGTCTCGTACTCGGCGAAGGGGAGCTTCCCGTCCGGGTCGATGTTCCCGGCGGCTATCAGGTCAATGCCCGCGACCTTGAGCAGGCTTGAGGGCGGCTGCGGCACGTAGGGGGCGCGCTTGGACCTGTCTTCCTGGACCATGTTGAAGCCCGCCTGCAACCCCTCGAGCCTCGCTATGGACCACAGGCCCCCCTTGCCGTCGGGGGTCTGAGCGCAGTCGCCCGCGGCGTAGATGCCCTGGGAGGTGGTCTCCATGAACTGGTCCACCACGACGCCCCGCTCGGTCTTTAGCCCCAGGCCCTTGGCGAGGGCGATGTCCGAGCGGACGCCGGTCGCGATCGCCACGAACCCCACCTCCAGCTCTTCGCCGGTGGTGAGCACCGCGGAGCGCACCTCGTTTTCGCCCCTCACTTCCTTTAGCTCCGTCCCAAGGTGGAATGCGAAGCCCTTCTCGGTCAGAAGCCTCTGGAGCAGGGCGGCGCTCTTGGGCGTGGTCTGGAACGGGAGGATCCTGTCGGCCCGTTCCAGCACGTGGACGGTCAGGCCCCTCTGGGTGAGGGCGTAGGCAATCTCGAGGCCCAGGAGCCCGGAGCCCAGGAGCAGGGCGGTCCTCGTGGTCTGGGCCGCGTACTTCAGGGCCATGGCATCCTCCAAGGTGCGCAGCGGGTACAGGCCCTTGAGCGTCCCGTCCTTGGAGCCCTCTATGCCGGGGACGAACGGCGTGGCCCCTGTCGCGATGAGCAGCCTGTCGTAGCGCAGCCTGGACCCGAGGGATCCCCTCAGCTGGTTGTTGTCCTGGCAGATCTCCACAACGGTCTCGGACTTGCGGAACTCCAGGCGGCGCTCCTTGAACCATTCGTCGGGGTGCGCCATGATCTTCTCGGGCGCCACCTTCCCGCTCACCACCTCCGGGAGCCGCGGGCGGTAGTAGGGGCCCTGGCGCTCCTGGTTGAACAATATGATGTCAGCCCCGGGGCTGTTGTTCCTGGCGGCCTCGGCCGCCGTGAAGCCGGCAACGCCCGCTCCCACTATGATGACGTTCATACGGGCCTCCCTGTGGCCCCTAAGGGCCTGTTTCCGCGTCTTTCGCGGATTGCTGTCATTTTAACCCAACCGCTCTGGCCTTACAAAGCGGGGCATGCGTCGGAAAGGGGAAACAAGGGGGGCTTTGGGGCACGGGCTACCTCACGCTCGTTATCTCGAACTCCTCTTCGCCGTTTCCCCTGTCGAAGATGAAGCTGTCCCCCTCCATGAGGCCGAGAACGGCCTTCCCTATGGGGGTGGCGATGGAGATCCTTCCGTTTTCCGGGTCGGACTCGTAAGGGCCGACCAGGGTGTAGGTGAAGCTCTGCTGGGTGTCCACGTTCTCGACCGTGACCGTGGCACCGAAAACGCATTTGTTGAACGGGCCCTTGGCCTCCACCACCTGGGAGCCGGCGATCTTTACCTGCAGCTCGTCTATGCGGGACATTATGATGCCCTGCCGCTCCTTGGCGGCGTGGTACTCGGCGTTCTCCGAGAGGTCGCCATGGGCCCTGGCCTCCTCTATGGCCTTGATTACGTCCGGGCGGTCCTTGGTCTGGAGCTTTTCCAATTCTTCCTTGAGCTTGGCCAGGCCTTGCCTGGAAATGGGGGCGTAACTCATCGTCTTCCTCGGGTTTTTGGCGTATTTAATCAAATGACCCCGCTAGGGGCGGGGTCTTGTTTCCGAGAACCTGCCCTTGAAGGGCGTGCGCCCAATATAGCAACGGCCCTGCCGCTTGTCAAACGCCCGGGCCGGTCATGTTCCGTCCCTTTCCACTTCCCCCGCCTCCTCCGCCTCC
>JAITKK010000145.1 GCA_031278475.1 Deltaproteobacteria bacterium | reverse complement strand
GGGGGCGTTAAATCGGGGCAAAATGGCCCCCAAAGGCCCGGATTCCTTAGCGGGGGGCTTGCCATAATGGCCACCATGGCCGCCTGCCGCTTTTTTGACAAGGTCTCAAAAATTCACTAAAATGGTCTTGTTTTCAGGCCATTTCCCTGAAAAACGCGTCCCCAAAAAATCAAAGACCCGTAAGCGAACTCACTCCAGCCCCATCCCCGAGGACAGCCTGCCCGTGTCCCGTGGATTCCCGCCGGGATTGCGCCGGATTAGGCGCCCCGGTCCGGGATCTAGCCCGGTCGCCGCGCCAGGAACCGCTGCGGCGTCACGGACCAAGAGCCAGCCATGAGTGATTCCAATAAGGAACCCGGCGCCAAGCCCACCGACGGCGCCCCCGAAAGCCCGACGGGCCAAGCCCCTCCGCATTCCCGGTTGCTATCCAAGGATAGCCCCCGGGACAAGCCTAACGATCCGCCCCAGGATGGCGCCCAGGACAGCCCAAAAGCCCAAGCCCCCCCGACAGAGCCCCCCACAACAGAGCCCACCCAAGACCCCGGCCAGGCCGGTCTGGCGGCCGATCCACCCTTGGAAGGCCCGATGAACGCACGGAACATTGCGCTCGCCGTGCTCTTCGTCCTGGGCCTCGCCCTCACCATCTGGGCCCACAGGGCCCTGGGGGCGGCCTCCAAGCCCGTGCCCGTGCCAAAGGACCCGCACAGGGTGGTGACGCTCGCGCCCAGCGTCACGGAGACCGTGTTCGCGGTGGGCCTGGGGCCGTCCGTGGTCGGCGTCACGAGGTTCTGCCACTACCCGCCGCAGGTGGAGGAACTTCCCAAGATAGGGGGCTTCAGCGACATCAACGTGGAGGCCATAGTCAGGTTGCGGCCGGATCTCGCGATAATGCCCGTTGACAAGGTGGAGAGCCAGAGGGAGCTAACCCGGCTCGCCATCCCCGTCATGACCATGGACACCAGGACACTCGGCGGATTGCTTGACGCCCTGAAAGAGCTGGGCGCGGCCACCGGACACAGGGCGGACGCGGACCAGGTCATCGCGAGGCTAGGCTTCGCCATGGGGGTGGCCGAGAGGAGGGCGGCCGGGAAGCCCAAGCCCAAGGTCATGTTCTCCGTGATGCACTCGTATTCCGGCCCTGGCGAGATCTCGGAGCTGACGATCGCGGGGAAGGACGGCTTCTTCGACCACCTGATAGACATCTGCGGCGGCGTCAACGCCTACCAGGGGAGGATCGCCTTCCCCACGGTCTCGAGGGAGGCCATATCCCTGATGGACCCGGACGTGATAATCGACCTCATGCGCAGCTATGACGATGGGGCGGACTCCTTGCCGGGCTGGATGAAGCTCACCTCGGTTTCGGCCGTGAGGGAGAACAGGGTTTATATGTTCACCGTGGAAGCGGACACGGTCCCGGGCCCCAGGGCCTGGAAGACCATACTCAAGGTCTCCATGGTCCTGCACCCGGAGCCCGGCTACCCGCCGCCCAACATCCTGGGCGACCTTGACATGGCGGACGATGGGCCCCTGCCGCCGGGGCTGGGCGGCCCAGGCATGGGAAGTGTCCCGGGGCCTGACGCTAAGCCCGCGGCCGGGCCCGCGGCGGGCCCAGCCGCCAGTGGGACCCCCGGCGGCCAAAGGCCGGCCGGGGCGCTTGCCGAATTGGGAGGTGGCCGATGATGATAAGCGTTAAGGACTTCTCCTTTTCCATCGGGGGGAAGCAGATACTCTTCGACGTGGCCTTCGACCTGCCGAAGGGGGCCTACCTCTCCATACTCGGCCCCAACGGGGCCGGTAAATCCACCCTCCTCAAATGCCTCCTGAGGCTCCACGAGAAGGGGACGGCCAAGGGCAGCATCCTCATCGACGGGAAGCCCCTGGAGGGCTACTCCCAGAAGGGGCTCGCGAGGCTTATAAGCTACGTGCCCCAGGCCGGGGGCTGGATACCGCCCTTCACGGTCCAGGAGCTCTCCAAGCTTTCCAGGTTCCCCTACATATCGGGCTTGTCCGGGCTCACCAAGAAGGACGTGGAGGCGGTGGACAGGGCCCTGGAGACGACGGGCTTGACGGCCATGCGGGACAGGCCCTTGAAAACCCTTTCCGGCGGCGAAAGGCAGAAGGCCTTCCTGGCCGCGGCCGTCGCCCAGGAGACCCCCATCATGCTCCTTGACGAGCCCGCTTCCTTTTTGGACCCCCACCACACCTCCGAGATGGAAAAACTCCTCATCCGGCTCAACCAGGAGCAGGGCCTGTCCATGATAGCCGTCACCCACGACCTGAACCACCCGGCCAAGACCAAGGGGCTGGCCCTGATACTCAGGAAGGGCAGGGTCATGTACTTCGGCGACGTCCCGGGGCTCCTTGGGAAGGGAGTCCTGGAGGAGGCCTTCGACCACCAGTTCGTCTACCTCGAAAACCCCAAGAGCGGCCTCCCGGTCATACTGGCGGAGTGAGACATGGGCACATCCCTCAAGATAGCCATCCTTATAGTCCTGGGCCTCGTCATATTCGTCGTGAGCCCCTTCTTCGGGCTCGAGACCATCTCGCCCGCGTCCTTGCTCAAGGGCCTTGACCCAGGGGACGCCGACGTCTTCTGGAAGATGAGGGTGCCAAGGGCGGTGGCGGCCTTCCTGGCGGGGGCCGGGCTCTCCCTCAGCGGCATGGTCTTCCAGGCCCTGTTCCGCAACCCGCTCGCGACCCCCTTCACCCTGGGCGTCTCCAGCGGGGCCTCCTTCGGGGCCTCCATGTACTTCTTCCTGGGCGGGAGCGCGCTCGCGAGCCTCGGCGGGGTGGGCCCCTTGTTCGCGTCCCTGTTCGGGGCCGGGCTCTCGGTCGCCATGGTGTGGCTCATAACCAGCGCCAAGGGCGGCTTCTCGACCGTGATAATGCTGTTGGCCGGTGTCGTCATAAACTTCTTCTTCTCGTCCCTCGTGCTGTTCGTCCAGTACCTCTCCGACTCCAACGACTCGCTGAGGATAATGCACTGGCTCATGGGCTCGCTCTCGGGGCTCGACACCCCGAGGCTCGCCGATCTGGCGTTCGTGGTGCTCGCGGGCTTCGTCGCCATCAGGCTCATAGCCCAGGAGATAGATTTGCTCACCGCGGGCGAGGAGCTGGCCGCAAGCCGGGGCGTCAAGGTCAACCGGGTGAAGCTCATAATCTTCATTACGGCATCCGTCGTGGTGGGCTCGGTGGTGTCGCTCGCGGGCCCCATCGGCTTCGTGGGGCTCATGGTGCCACACGCCTGCCGCCTGATCCTTGGCTGGTCCCACAGGATACTGATACCCGCGGTCTTCTTCGTGGGGGGCGCCTTCCTTGTCCTTTGCGACCTTGTGTCGAGGATAATACTCGCCCCGGCCGAGATCCCCATCGGCATCATAACGTCCATGCTGGGGGGCCCCTTCTTCCTCTGGACCCTCTTCAAGTCCCAGAAGACCGGGGACCTCTTCTGACGGCCGGGAACGGCGGCGGCCATCCAGGAGGCCAGGGATGCCCTGGTTTCCCGCCTTAAGGGCCGTATCGGGGAGGGGGGGCCCTCGGTCATGGTGCCTGGGGCGCAAAAGGGGTGGGGGCTTTCGCGGCAGGCCCTGCCATCCGCCCCCTTGGGGCCCGCGGCGCTACCCAGGGGGCCCGGCATAGGGCCCAGACACAGGCTCGGCCCCGCGGCCTCGGGCGCCGGGGTTTGTTTCGAGTCCCGGGAGGGCTTGAGCGGCCGCCGGCCCTCCGGGCAGGATGGCCGCCCAGGGACCCAAGGCGGGCCCGTATTCGGCGCGAAAGCCCCCAGGTTCTCCCGGGGGGCCCCAAAACCCTTGCAATTTTCACCGGCCGGGGCTAACATATGCCACCTATTTCGCCAAAAGGGCCCGATATCGGCCCGCAGGGCCGATGAACGGCAAGGAGTGAAACAAGAGCCATGGACGACACCAAAGACGGGGGCGCGGAAAGGCCCGGGCCCCGAAAATTCGACCCCACGCTTCCCTTCGGCCTGTCGCTGTACGACATGGGCGACACCCACAAGCCCCACCACGGGATCCTGGACACCCTGGACATGGAGCAGCTCAGGGTGGACCACCCGCCCTTCCGCACCGGCGACACGGTCGCCGTCCACGTCCGCATCAAGGAAGGCGACAAGGAGAGGATCCAGATATTCAAGGGCGTCGTGATCAGGCGCCGCCGCGGCCGCATGGGGGCGACCTTCACCGTGCGCAAGGTGTCCTACTCGGTTGGCGTGGAGAGGATTTTCCCCACCAACTCGCCCAGCATCGACAAGGTGGAGATAATCACCGAGGGCAAGGTCCGCCGCTCCCGCCTCTACTACCTAAGGGGCCTGCGGGGCAAGGCGGCCAAGATCAAGACCAGGAACGCCTACGACCGCCAGGGCTGAGCGCGGGCCCCCAAGCCCATGCCCATGCCCAAGCACATGCCAAAGCCAAAGCCCATGCCCATGCCGATAATCAAAAAGCCCGCCTTCCCGCGGCCCCTGTGGGGCGGGGCCCCATGAGCGGGCGCCGGGAAGGGAGCCGATCCCCCAAAAAAGCCGCCCCTGGCGGCTTTTTTGGCACGGGGCCCGACACGGTCGCCACGGGCCTCGCCGGCTGGGAGCTTCTGTTGCGCTTCGACCGGGGCTTTCCCGAGCGTCCCCTCTGCGGGGTGGACGAGGCCGGGAGGGGGCCCCTTGCGGGGCCCTTGGTCGCGGCCGCGGTCATCCTCGACCCGGACAAGCCCTACCCCGGGGTCGACGACTCCAAGAAACTGGATCCTGCGGAAAGGGAGCGCCTCTACGGGCTCATAACGGAAGGCTGCGTGGCCCATGCCGTGTCGGTCGTGGGGAACAGGGAGGTGGACCTCCTGAACCCATTGGGCGCCACCATGCTCGCCATGGAGCGCTCCGTCCTGGGGCTCGCGACCCGGCCAGCCCTGGTGCTTGTGGACGGGAACCGCCTGCCCAGGCTCCCCGTAGAGGGTCGCTGCGTCGTGAAGGGGGACTCGAGGTCGCTCTCCATCGCCGCCGCGTCCATAATCGCGAAAGTCACGAGGGACCGCATCATGCTCGAGCTGCACCTTGAGTACCCGGGCTACGGCTTCGACCGCCACAAGGGCTACGGCACCAGGGGGCACCTCGCGGCCCTGAGGGAGCTTGGGCCCTCCCCCGTCCACAGGCTCAGCTACAAAGGGGTGCTCCAGCCCCCGGGCGGGCCCTCCGGGCCCGCCGGGGGGCTGCCGTAGGCCCATGCCCTCCGGGAAGGAAAGAAGCGGCCTTGAGCCGGGGCTCTACCTTGTGCCCACGCCGCTGGGGAACCTTGGCGACCTCAGCCCCAGGGTGGACTCCGTCCTCAGGGCCTCCGACCTGATAGCCGCCGAGGACACCAGAAGGAGCCTGAGGCTCCTTAGCCATCTTGGCATATCCGCCCCCATGCTCAGCTACCGGGAGGATAACCACCTGAGGGCCTGGCCCAGGATCCGCGACAGCCTCTCCAAGGGGAAGGTGGTGTCCCTGCTGACCGACGCCGGGGCCCCACTGGTCTCCGATCCGGGCTCGCTCCTGGTGGGCGAGGCCGCCGCCCTGGGCTACCGGGTCTTCCCCATCCCGGGGCCCTCGGCCGTGACAACCGCGCTCATGGCCTCGGGTTTCAGGGCGGGGTCCTTCACCTTCGCGGGCTTCCCACCGGCAAAGCCCGGGAAGCGCAGGGCCTACCTCGAGTCGCTGGCGGCACTCCCGCACCCATTGGTCTTCTTCGAGGCCCCGCACCGCCTTGGCGAGAGCCTCGCCTCCATGCTGGAGGCCTTTGGGGACAGGCGGGCCCTTCTCGCGAGGGAGATGACCAAGATCCACGAGGAGTACCTTAGGGACAGCTTGGCTTCCATCCTTGAGAGCGTTACCGTCAACCCCAGGAAGGGCGAGTCCACCATCGTGGTGGAAGGGCTCAAGCCCAAGGGCGGGGCCGCCGCCAGCGACGGGAACTGGGGCGATGGCATGGGCGATCCCGAGGAAGACGGCCTTGCCTCGCAAGGGGCCGCGCAGGGGGCCGCGCAGGGGGACCCGGACCCCTTGGGGGCCCTCAGGGCCGCTAAGGATGAGATACTGGCGGATCCAAGGCCCGCGGCCCAGCTTGCCAAGGACTGGGCGGCGAGGCTGGGGATCCCCAGGAAGCTGGCCTACTCCGTGATCGCGGGTCTTCGTGACGGGGGCTGAGGCTTTTTTGGCAAGGCCTGGCGTGCTATATTAGGTGCCATGGCAAGCCCGTTATTGGGTCCGGTGGGGGGTTTTTAGGAGCAATCATGCCTGTTTCAAGCATAGAGGAGGCCCTGGGGGATGTCCGGGAGGGCCGCATGGTCATCGTGGTCGACGACGAGAATCGGGAGAACGAGGGCGATCTGACCCTCGCCGCCCAGTTCGCGACGCCCGAGGCCATAAATTTCATGGCGACGCACGCGAGGGGGCTCATCTGCCTCGCCCTCACGCCCGAGAAGGTGGACTCCCTGGGGCTCCCGCAGATGGCCCAGAACAACCTCTCCCCGTTCCAGACCGCCTTCACGGTATCAATCGAGGCGAGCCAGGGGGTCACCACCGGGATCTCCGCCGCCGACAGGGCCCATACCATCCTTGTGGCGACGAAAGAGGGGGCCGGCCCCAAGGACGTGGTGACGCCCGGGCACGTCTTCCCGCTCAGGGCGAGGGAGGGCGGGGTGCTCGTGCGCACAGGGCAGACCGAGGGCGCGGTGGATCTCGCGAGGCTTGCCGGTCTCACGCCCGCGGGCGTCATCTGCGAGGTCATGAACGAGGACGGGACCATGGCGAGGATGCCCGATCTGGAGCTCTTCGCCGAGCGGCACGGGCTGAAGATTGTGACCGTGGCCGATCTCATAGCCTACCGGCTCGCCCACGAGAAGCTGGTAAGGATGGAGGCCAAGTCCCTGCTCCCCAGGTCGGACGCGGTCTTCGACCTCTACGCCTACTCCTCCAAGGTGGACGGCTCGGAGTACCTGGCCCTGACCTTGGGGGATCTCTCCGGGCCAGAGCCCGTGCTCACCAGGGTGCACTCCCAGTGCCTCACGGGCGACACCTTGGGCTCCCTTCGCTGCGACTGCGGCGAGCAGCTGGCCTTGGCCCTCAGCATGATAGCCGACGCGGGCCGCGGGGTCCTGCTCTACGTGCCCCAGGAGGGCAGGGGCATAGGGCTTGTCAACAAGATAAAGGCCTACGCATTGCAAGACGAGGGCTGCGACACGGTGGAGGCCAACATAGCCCTGGGCTTCGCGGAGGATCTGAGGGACTACGGGCTGGGGGCCCAGGTCCTGAGGGACCTGGGCGTGACCAGGATGCGGCTCATGACCAACAACCCGGCCAAGATGGTGGCACTCCAGGGCTACGGGCTCGAGGTGGCCGAACGGGTGCCCCTGGAGCTTCCGCCCAGGCCCGAAAACGTCAGGTACATGGAGACCAAGTGCCGGAGGATGGGCCACATCCTGAACTTGGACAAGGCCGGCAAGTAAGGGATTCCCACCGGCCCCAAGCCGGGGGCCCAAGCTGTTGCCGCCCTTGGAAGCCGTTTCCGGGCATGCGATCCATTCTGCCGCGCGCGACCCGCCAAACAATCGCCCGAAAGCGCGCAGCGACCCCCAAGGCACACTACAAACGCCAACAAGGCATAAGTTTCAATGAATTGCGAAGGCATTCGCGGTTTTTTCGATTATAAGGGGAACACGGGGAAAGGGGCAGTAGGAAAGCATGGACAAACTCGACAGGCACAAGGACAAGCTCCAGCAAATACGGGATCACGTCAGGGGCATGGACCAAAGGAACATCAACGCGGACATCGACGCAAGCGATCTGAAGATCGCGGTCGTCGTGTCCCGCTTCAACGGCGTGGTGACCGACAGGCTCCTAAAGGGCGCCAAGGACGCGTTCCTGCGCCACGGCGGGCATGAGACGGGCTTCACCCTCGCGAGGGTGCCGGGCGCCTTCGAGATCCCCTTGGTGCTCAGGGAGCTCGCGAAGACCGGCCGCTACGACGCGTTGGTGGCCCTGGCGGCGGTTATCCGGGGCTCCACCCCCCACTTCGACTACGTCGCGGCCGAGGTGTCCAAGGGCGTCGCGCACGTCCAGCTGGAGCTGGGCGTGCCCATAGGCTTCGGGGTGCTCACCTGCGACACCCTGGAGCAGGCGGTGGACCGGGCTGGGGCGAAATCCGGGAACAAGGGCTATGACGCCACCTTGGCCGCCATCGAGACCGCAAGGGTGCTCTCAGCCATTAGGGCCCTGAAGGACTGACATGGACGAAGGCAGCCCCCCGCCTGGCCCCTCCCGGGGCACGGCGGGGCCCAGGAAGTCAGCCAGGCGGCTCTCCAGGGAGCTTGCCATGTCCCTCCTCTTCCAGCACGACACCCACCTGAGGGCGGGGGATCCCCAGGATCCCTCGGAGACCGTCCGCCTCTTCGAAGAATGCTTCTCCCCAGGAAATGATCCCGAAGACGCCTTGGGCGTGGGGCCCAAAGACTTCGCCCTGTCCTGGCCTTTCGCCCGCGAGCTCTTCCTGGGCGTTTCCGGTGAGCGGTCGGCAATAGACCGGGAGATAGCCGAGACCCTCCGGAACTGGCAGCTGGACAGGCTGTCAAGCGTCATGCGGACCATCCTGAGGCTCGCCTACTACGAGCTGAGCCGCCGCCCGGAGATCCCGGCCCTCGTAAGCCTCAACGAGGCCATGGAGATAGCGAAGGTTTACGGCGAGGCGAAATCCGCCCCCTTCGTTAACGGGGTCCTGCACACCCTCATGGTGAAGCTGGGCAGGGACAAGGAAGTCCCCAAGGAGGCCCTAACCCTGAAAGGGGATGAAGGGGAAATCCCCGATTTGGAAAGCCAGGAAGGGGAAATCCAGGAAGGGGAAGGCCCCGAACAAGAAAGCCCTGAAAGCGATTACCGCAAGGAAGGGCCTGGCGACTGAGGAAGCGTTGGCTTACTTAGCGCCAGTGGCCCTTAAATGCCAGCGTCCCTCTCCGACAAGGCATGACATGCCTCGATAAAAACCCAATCCCGCAAAGAAACCCAATCCCCCAAAGAAACCCGAAGCCCCAAAGAAACCCAAAACCAAAAACCCAAAGGAAAGATAGTTGAGCCCCACCAAACCCAAAGCCCCGGCGTGTACGGCGCCTATCCTCCTGCTGCTATGCCTGACGGCCTTGGCGGCCGCTCTCCCCGGCTGCGGCTACGGCCTGACCCCGTCCCCCTACAGGCTGAGGATCCCGGAGGGGGGGCTCTCCCTCTTCGTGCCCGTGGCCGAGAACCAGAGCCGCTACGGCTCCTTGGGCCCGGAGCTAACGAGGGGCGTGATAGAGAAACTCTCCGGCACCCCGGGCCTTAGGTTCGGCTCCGAGGGGAGCGAGGCGACCTTGAAGCTTTCCATCGTCTCGGTGGTCCTGGGCTCTGGCTCCTGGGAGGTGATCCCCGCCAACACCTCGGATGTCCCCGAGGCCTCTTCGAGCCGCACCGTGTCAGCGAGCGTGGAGGCCGTCCTCACCAGGAAGAACCCGGAGGTGGGCATGCCGGAGAGCAAGAGGCGCCTGTTCTCGTCGACCAGGACCTTCGTGGTGTCCAACATCCAGGGGCAGGTGGAGATGCAGGAGGCCCAGGCCCTCTCCAGGGTCATGGACGACATCAGCCAGAAGATAGCCATGATCATGTTCACGGAGTTCTAGGGATCCTTTGCGATGAGCGGGACACCAGCCAGTCTTTGGGAGAGTGCCAAGGGGGGCGCCCTTTGCCTGCTCTGCGCGAGGCGCTGCGTCATCCCGGAGCGGGGCAGGGGCTTCTGCGGGGTAAGGGTGCTGGAAGGAGCTTCCCTCAAAACCCTCAACTACGGCTACGCCGGGGCCATGAACCTTGATCCCGTCGAGAAAAAGCCGCTCTACCATTACAAGCCGGGGACGCTAACCTTCTCCATAGGGGCCCCGGGCTGCAACCTCGACTGCCTCGGCTGCCAGAACCACAGCCTAAGCCGCCCGGGGCCCAACTTCCGCGGCAGCCCCCCGG
>JAITKK010000115.1 GCA_031278475.1 Deltaproteobacteria bacterium | reverse complement strand
CGGTCCCATGGGCTACCTTGGGAAGAAGCGTGCCTTGGACGTTACCGCGCCTGGCTAGCGGGCTAAACGGGGCTGGGCGGCCGCCGGAAGGGCGGCATGGGCGTTGGCTGCGGGAAGGGGGGCGGCGGCGGGAAGGGGAGCGGCAAGGGCATGGGAAGGGGCATGGGAGGGAACCCTTCGCTATAGTCGCATAGGCCGCAAATGAGCCGCTGTTGGGAATGGGATAAGACGCTGTGGTCCATGGTGTCCTCCTTGCCAATGTAGGCAAATGCGTGGGGTTGACGTAGAGCGGGCGTGGAGTGAGGGCAGAGTTCGAACGAGAAACGCGAAAAAAATCACTAAATTGCGGGGACTTGTGGGGTAATGTTTTAGAGTGGGGGTTGTTTGAGGGGCAATGTTTTAGAGTGGGGGTTGTCTGTGGGGCAATGGTTTAGAGTGGGGGTTGTTTGTGGGGCAATGTTTTAGAGTGGGTGTTGTCTGTGGGGCAATGTTTTAGAGTGGGTGTTGTCTGTGGGGTAATGTTTTAGAGTTAGGGTTTTCTGTGGGTTAATTCAATGGTAGTGGATATCTTTTATGCTTTTTATGTGAAAATATAGGCGATTATTTATTTTAGCTTTTTATTACGCTCTAAGTGGTATGCTTTAAAGGCTAAATTAATTTAATATAACAATTGCCGAAGTCTGGCCTTTTTCCGAAGACTCAAGTGTGGAAGGCGCAATAGGGAAAAGCTTTAAAAGCCTAAGGGCTTTATGTTGTGGTGTATGCGGGAAGGCGGGATGGCTCTTTGGGGGATAGGAAAAAAATGGCTTACGAAGGGCGGATGTTGGGATGTGTTAGGAAATTATGCGGGAATGTCAGGAAAATTCGGGGGCATGCAAGGAAACCGGGGACGATGGAAGAAAGTCGTGAAAACGCCATGGACTGCCGATAAGAGTGGGAGCGTCTGGGGCTATAACGCTTTCAATCCCTGGCCCCAAGCAGGGTTGGGAATGATTTACGGTATGTGGTAGCTTGTTTTGCCAAGGGCCAGGCGGCCCAAGGGCGGGCCCCTGAAAAATGTGTGGATTATTCTGCCAAAAATAGTATAATTATAATTGCCCGCTGGTACTGACATTCTCAAGGGGAGCCACCTGGCTTTCGGGCAACGCGTTGCCCCAAGGCTTGATGGACCTCCAAAGGAGCATCCTTTCGCACCCATCCGGCATATTTTGGTGTCACTCCACCAAAGACATTAAGACATGATCATCCGGGCACAAACAACCTGACCCATTAACAGCTGGCCCAATTAGGCCCACGAACGACAAGGCCCATTAACTTAAAGACGCACGAACATTAGGACCAATTTGGGGGTATTGGATCGTTGGTTCCGAATCAGGGGCTTTCACCGAAAAACGATCCACCCGCTTGTGCCTGCGAGGCACGGACATTAGGCGGTAGCAGATTATGAGCCGGAAACTTTGGATAACGGTAATTTTGACAGCGTTTTCCATGCTGATATGGCAAAATGCCCTCCTGGCCTTGGACAAGGAAAAGGTTTACAAGGTCGGGGTGGACATAGGCTACCCGCCATTTTCCTCTGTGGACCAGCGGACAGGCGAGGTGGTGGGCTTCGATGCGGACATAGCGCGCGCGATATGCAAGCACATCGGGATACAATGCGAGGTGTTTGCGGTAATGTTCGACGACATAATACCCATGGTTGAAAGGGGGGATCTTGACATCGGCACCGCCGGGTTCGGCTATACCGAGGAAAGGGCGAAGGTGATCCTGTACACGGACAAATACTACCGCTCCAACAGCATATTCATCCAAAGGGACCAAGACATAATGGAAATAACGCCTGAGACGATTAGCGGGATGACTGTTGCCGTGCAGCGGGGGACCATGCAGGAGCAATACCTGAGGATGACTTACCGGGACATCGTGAAGATACTCCTGTGCAACACCTTCGATGACGTGATGGAGGCCGTCAAGGCGAAACGGGCCGACCTGGGCCTCGCTGACGGAATAGCCACCTACACATATTTGCGCTCACCCAGCGGCAGGCCGCTGGACATAGCGGGGGATCCTGTACCCATGATAGACGATGACTGCCTCATGGTCCTGAACCGGGACTCCGTGGAACTCAGGGATGCCATAAACAGCGCGATCAAGGAGCTGCGGCAGACCGGGGAGTATGACCTTATCAACTTGAAATATTTCGACTACAACATCTATTAGTGCATTTTTAGGAAGGCCTTGTTTTTGACATTGACCTTTGTCATGGTCAAAGGCCAAGGGGACGCGGTTAAGGAATCTCAGCTTGAAATCCGATTTTGTGGACATAACGCCCAATGACGGGAAGGAGAGGCCCAAGGATTTATCCTTCAAGATAAGGATATCGATCTTTTTGGGTCTTATGTTCCTTAGCCTCCTTGTTATAGTGGCGTTCACCGGCCTTAAGGAAATCAACAACATCAAAGCTGTGAACATCCTTGTCTCCCAGATCTACGAGGCAGCCCTTCCCGAGCTTATTGACAACCAAAAACTCTTGATGAACATAGAGAACCTCAGGCGTTACGCGGAGGTTGCCTATATATCCGAGGATGCGAACATAAGGCGGGAGGCAAGGCTTAACGCAAGGGAGCTTGTGTCGGTGTCAGTCTCCCTTTCCTCGGAGGAACTCTATAATGACAGCCTGTTGGCGGCCAGGGCCATAGACAGCCTTGTGAGGATCCGGAACCAACTGGACAAGCACCAACTTGACCTTCGTTCCGCCATGAAGGAATACGTCGATGCGCTCTCCCAGTTCGCGCACAACCTGGACGCCCAAAACTACGATAGCTCCATATACGATTTTTTCCTCATCAATTTCCTGACAGCCGACCAAAAGCCAAAGGAGATGCCGCCCGGGGAGTTCAACAAAAGCCTTGAGACCCATCTTGGCCTCCTGCGGGCCCTCCATGACAAGGCCCGCCCTGGGCTTTCCCAGACTGGCAAGAAGTCGATTGATGAAGCCTACGCATCCCTTGAGCTCTCACTCCAGACCATCGCGACCTCCACCAATGAGTTAGACACCCTCTCTGACGAAATGCAGCTCAAATGGGACGAGATAGACATGTTGCTCAGGAACATGCGCGACAAGGTAAGGCTCGGGACGGAAAGCTCCGTCAGGAACATGCTCTCGGTAATCATCAGCAACACCTTGGCTACCGAAAGATCGTCCTATATCCTCTTCTGCATCATAATACTTGTCATAATTATCGACTTTTTCATACTGAACTACTCAATTTCCAGGCCGCTTCTCTGGACCACCGAAAAGATGAACAGGTTAAGGGCAGGCAAAACCACCATGGATGCCCCGTTCATTCTAATTCTTGAGATAAGCAGGCTTGCCAAACTCTTGGATATTTTCAGCGAGCATCTCTCTGGCCTTTACATCCAGACCAATTTCCTGGAAGGGGAGGCGGCCCGCAAGAACGATCTCGAGCAACTGATGCACGCTGTCTTCAATGCGAGCCTTGACGGTTACATCGTCTGGAACAAAAAGACGGTTGAGTTCGTGAGTCCCGGGGCCTTGAAGCTTCTGGGCATAGACTCGGTTGACGAGTTTGGCGTCTCTTATCAGCACTTCGGTTTTTCGGTCCAGCACCTAAGGGAGATGTACTACAAGGCCTTGGATTCAGGCTCCGAGCGGGAGGAAAGCTCGCTTGTCTCGAAGTCCGGGTCATTCATACCCGTGGAGCTCTCCTACATCCCCGTGGACTTCAACAACAACAGCTGCCTGCTCACCTACATAAAGGATCTAAAAGAGCGCAACATGACCGAGGCCGATCTCAGGCTCGCAAAGGAGCAGGCCGAGGTGGCTACCCAGGCGAAGAGTAATTTCCTTGCCCAGATGAGCCACGAGCTAAGATCCCCCATGAACGGCATAATGGGTCTCACAAGGCTCTTGTTGGGGACCGATCTCTCCAAGCTGCAGCGGGACTACCTATACAGCCTCGAGGAGTCGGCCGGCGCCCTCCTGGGGATAATCGAGAACATCCTCGACTACTCCCAGCTGGAGTCCGGGAGGCTCACGTTGGTGGGCAAGGAGTTCTCCATCGAAAAGGTCTTAAACGACGTGGTGGAGTTCAACCAGGCCCAATCCACCTTCCAGGGCGTCCCCATAGTCCTGGACGTGAGCCCGGATGCCCTGAAGTCCTATGTGGGCGACCCCGGTAAGCTCTACCAGGTGCTCAACAACCTCATAAGCAACGCCCTTAAGTTCACGGAAGAGGGCTTTGTCCAGATTACCGTAAGGGAGCGGAGCGTCGCGAGCTCCTCCTCGTTGATAAGGCACGAGGGCGACTCGGATGAAGACCCGGAGGATCCCGAGCTTCTATCCTTGGACGACGGCGGGACCCTCGCGGGCGAGCGGCTTCCCTCAGGGTGGGCGGATGCCCGCCTTTCGCAGGATGGCAAGCCCCAAGGTCGCAAGCCGCAGGGCCATCAGCCAAAAGTTCTGCCCGACACCGAGGGGAAGGTGGTCTTAAGCTTCTCGGTAAAAGACACCGGCATCGGGCTTTCGCAGGAAGCGAGGCAGGAGCTTTTCACGGCGTTCTCCGTTGGCGACCGCTCGGCAAAGCGCAGGCATGGCGGCACCGGGATGGGGCTCGCGCTTTCCAAGAGCCTTGTCGGCATGATGGGCGGGAGGATCTGGTGCGAGAGCCAGGAAGGAAGCGGGACCACCTTCCACTTCACGATCCTTGCAAAGCCGGTGGCGGCTTCCGAGGCGCGTTCCGGTGGGGTGGGGGCCTCACTGGGCCCATGATTTTCCGGGAAGGCGCAAATCCCGCGGATTTGTGGGCCCGTTAGGCTTAAGCGTTAAACTATGCTCCCTTTTCCGCGGGTTCGCCGTTTTCCTTCCCCTTCCAACAAGTGACGATAAGCTGCGCGATGAGCGCGAGTATGGGAAGCTCCACCAGCGGCCCTATTATTAACGGGAGCAGCACCTGCCTCTCGCCGGGGAACGCCCTCTGGGCGAAGGCCAGGGCGAGCGGCGAGTTCCTCGCGAGAGTCGTGAATATCAGGCTAACCGTGTCCGGCCGGTCGAATCCCATGAGCCTCCCCGTGGTCCTTGAGACCCAGAAGTTCGCCAGGAAGAAGATCAGGACCGGGAAGAGTATCGACAGGAACACCGGCAGGTAGCCTTCGCCAATAATCCTTTCCGACGCGAACATCATGCATATGGCGAGCCACAGCCACACGAACTGCCTCTTGGCGAAGAGGGTCTCCATAAGGCGGGTGGGGCCCGCCTTGCCTTCAAGGAGCCATTTGAGGGCCTTGGCGAGGCAGAAGGGCACAACCAGCGCCAGTACCGCACTCTTCAAAAGAAGGCCCGGGTCCGTCCAGCCCACGTCGCCGCCCAGGATAAGGATGTAGACCGGGAGCAGCAGCACCTGGCATATGAGGTTGAGCGGGAGAAGCGCGACCGAGAGCGGGACGTTCCCCTTGGACATGCCGGTGAACACCAGGTACCAGTCCGTGCAGGGCGTAACCATCAGGAGCACGAAGCCCAGGGCCAGCATGGGCTGGTTGTCCATGAAGAGCCTGGAGAGCGTCCATGCGAAGGCGGGCGTCCATATGAAGTTTATGATGAGGCTAGTGGACGTGAACTTCACGTTATGAAAACTTTTCGATATGTCCTTCAGCGGCACCTCCCAGAACAGCCCCAGCAGCATGCAGGTGAGAAAGGGAGAGACGAAGGCCTTGGACATCTCCCGCAAAAACGGGTTGAGCCCAAGGAGAAGCCCCGCGCCTACCGCCAGGATAAGCAATAATGGCTCGATTTTGTCGAGAAATGTCATTTAAATTTTCAATTTTGTTAGGTTAATTATACGTCAATTAGAGCTAATTACTTAACTTTTTCATTAGTTTGGACTTCTTACAAAAACGTAATTTTTCGCAAATATTTCCGCACTTGCCATAAATACATACATATTTGTATGTTTTTAGCGAAATATCAAGCCCTATCTCCACTATAGGTGAACCAAGAGCTCCCTTCCGGGAGCTTTCCTATTGATAATCCCGTGCCTCGCAAGCCCACCCAAAAAGCGCCTTTGCCCCGCAAAGTCCGCTCCCACATTGGGAATCCGCATCATTTGCGGGATAATTCGCGCCGATAATCCCGTGCGTTCGGAGAATATTTCGCAAATTTCGCGCCTTGCTTTGTTTTTTCCGCCGTTTTTTAATTTTGACAAACTCACGGTATTCGCGCATTGGGCTTTGTATCTTGCGGGACCCCTTGTGTCGCAACGATTGGCGATTATTCCCATTTTAGCCGCGCATGGGTTTTTTAGGTTCTTAAAATTATTTTTTGGCGTAATTGGGCGAATTTAGAGCTGATTTCGATTTTTTTACGTCTGGATAATGCACTGAGATTATTGGATTTTTTTCAAATCTGTTACTAAAATCCTTATATATTACGAAAAAAAAATATTTTTCAGCTTAAAATGGCCAATCAAAGCCGTTTGCGGGGGTATTGGCCTGAATTACGGGCTTGACATGTCGGATTCATTGTTTATTTTTATAAGTGTGTTGTGGCAATGGCTTCAACACTTGACAACGACGCGTTGCGTCGCAATAATAACACATTATGAGAACATCAACGGTGCACAGCATACTTACGGCGTTCAAGATACGCTCGCTTCTGGCGGTGTCGGCCGTGGGTTTGGCGATTATTCCGGCGGTCTACGAGCATAACACTCGGGAGATCCTGGCGCAAAGCCAGGCCCAGGCCCCCAAGGAAGGGGCGGTGCCGGCCCCCGAAACGGCCCCGGAGGCCGATAAGACATTTAGCCTTTCCCCCGATACCGGCATACTAGATATGGTGGCCGAGAGGATCCAGGGCAAGCCCAGCTTCGATCACAAGGCCGGCAACTACGAGCAGATAATAAAAGAGGCGGCGGAGGAGAACTCGGTCTCCCCGGTCCTCGTCAAGGCGGTCATCCAGGCCGAGTCCCGCTTCAACTCCCACGCGGTCTCCGCCCAGGGGGCGGTTGGGCTCATGCAGATACTTCCCGCGACAGCCAGATCCATGGGCTTTTCCTCGCCCCAGATCCCCAGGGACAACGTCAGGGCGGGGGTCCGCTACCTCAGGGTCCTGTTAAACGAGTTCGGGAACGAGGAGGCCCTGGCCATAGCCGCATACAACTGCGGCCCTGACAAGGTCAGGCGCTACGGCAACCAGATGCCCCCCATCACCGAGACCAGGCATTTCGTTTCGCAGGTCATGGAGTATTACCAGTCCCATATCGACTCCTGAGGCCGCCGGGCCCGGGCCCGGCATCCATTCCGAGGGGCCTGGGGCCCCAATCCTCGCTTAGGCGGTCTTCAATGGGAAAGAACCAAGGACCCGCCCGGGGCTTTCGCCCCGGGCGGAAGCCGGCCATCCCGTCGCTCCTATTCTTGGGGGCCGCGGCGATGGCCCTCTGCTTTTTTAGGCCGCCCATTCCCCAGGCCCTCGCCCAGAGGGACTGGATCGAGCCCATACCCATAAGCCCCAGGGACCTGGTGGAGGCCTACCTGACCGACTTCCACACGGCCGATGCCAAGTACACGGGGAGGCTCCTGGTGCTCACCGGCCGCATCCGGAGCATCTTCCCCCCGGAGATGACCTACCGCCGCGGCCCCTATCCCTTCGTGACCATAGACTCAGGCCCCTACCAGCCCGTCATAGTCTACCTGTGGGACTGGGAGGCCCTGGCCATCGCCAATCCCCGCCCAGGCAGGACCACAACGGTCATGGGCTTCTGCCAGGGCGTCACCCCCCAGCTCAGCCTCATGGACTCCTGCCTCTACCCCGGCGGCTGCGGCGGCCCGGTCGCGGACTTCTACGGCCCCTACTTCAAGCTTCCCCCCAGCCAGCCACGCACCCAGCGCCGCAGGTGACCTGGGCACCCTTTTCGCCCCCTTCCAGGATGAAAACGTCTCCCGCCCTGGCGGGCCACTGGCCCGCTGGCGGGCTTTGCCGCGTCCGGGCCCGAAAGCCGCGGCCAAGGGCCGGAAACCACATTTCGATGTTATTTTGGCGATATTGCGGCGTTATTTTGGAGCCAATTCGGAGCCAATCCGGTGTCATTGGGGGTGGTATTTTGGGGTATTGGGGGATTTTATGGCGCGGTTGGGCAGTTTTGGGGCAGTTTGGGGGCAATAGGGGAGGGATGCCGGGCCATCCGTGGGCCCTGGGAGGGTGCGTTGGGCGAAATCCAAGGAAACGGGGGGTTTTTGGGGCGGAATCGGGCCTTGGACGCGGGGCAAGGGATGGTGTCAGACCACCCGGCTTAGGTTGCGGGAGCGGCCGATCTCAAGCTGGGCGGCCTCGCGCATGTTTTTTTCCAGCCTGAACTGGGCCTGGTTTTCCATGTCCCGCACCACCTCGTGGCGCAGCTGGCCAAGGTGGACGTCCGTGTCCGTCGCGGTCTTGGATTTGCTTAAGGCCATCGCCTGCACGAGTTCCGCGGAGCTTGCGTTGTCGCTCATCTTGGGTTCTCCTTAGCGGTTTTTGGGCTCTTCGGGGCCCCTAAGGTGGGTGCCCGGCATTTCGTCATTCTAGGGCATTTTTGGAGGCCTTGCAAAGGCCTTGGGAAGGCCCTTGAAAGCCCTTGGGAAGGCCTCGGCGGGGCGCCGGGCGCGGCGCCCCGCGGGCCCTCAGAAGCAGAGCAGCCCGTCCAGGTCGTGGACCCGGCTGAGCTCGGAGGGGGCCTTCAGGCCCATCTGGGCGATGACGGTTGCGACAAGGCCCACCGCCTGGGAGAGATCCCCCGGCGGGGCGCTCTCGTTGGCGATGAGGTTCTCGAGGCCGACCTTGTCCCTGGCCCTGAGCCCCTTCCCGGCGGACTCCAGGTAGCCTTGGAAGTCGTCCCCCCCTTGGGGGGAGGGCCTGGCGGCCGTCCCCTGGGTTCCTGACCGGGGTGCCGGTGAAAAAGGTATTATCTTCATAAAAACCTCGTCGGGCTAGGCCTTATTCGTTTCCCCTTGCATCCGGAAAGCCTTGGAACCTGGCATTCCAGTGGGCCTACGCCCTTAACAGACTTATCGGCCGCCCTTAGGGAAACTTAAGGGTTTTTTTCATGTATTCCTGAAGTTTTTTTCAAACTTGCTTAGAGTGCCTGTGGAGGCCATGTGGCCGCTCGCGGGGGCTTTGTTTGGGTGCGGGGTGTAGGGTGGGATGACTGGCTTGGATGGCGGAAAGCGGTGTCCGGGCGAGGTGTCTGGCCGGGTATCGGGCCGGCTATCGGGCCGGCCCGTCAAAGCGGCATGTTCGCTGGGCAAAGACCGAAGACGCAAGGCGATCCTCCCCCTTAACAGACTTATCGGCGGCCTTTGGGAAAACTTAAGGGTTTTTTCAGGTTTCCCTGAAGTTTTTTTCAAATTTTTTTGGAATCGCCGGAAGACGGCCCGTGGACGGCCCGTGGACGGACTGTGGACGGCCCGTGGGCGCCCTGGGGCAGGCCTGGGGCAGGGCCCTTGGCCCGGCCCGTCACAGCAGCACGTCGGCTGGGTTCAGGCCGAAGTCGGAGGGGTGGAAGCAGCGGACGATGTTGCGTATGAAGTGGCCTTCCTCGTCGGTTTCGGAGAAGTCTATGAGGTCGCCTTTCTCGATGTAGCCCTCCTGCTTCTCCAAAAGGTAGGCAAGCGGCCTCGCGTCCACGGCGTCCGGCGGGGTCTCGGCCACCATGGCCACCTCCCGCTGGTCGGTCACCAGGAGGGTGCCCACGGGGTAGATGCCCACCATGTTGATGAAGACCTTTAAGAGCAAGGGGTCCAGGGCCTTCCCGGACAGGTCGGTCATTATGTCCAGGGCCTGCTCGGGGTTCATGGGCACGGGCCTGTAGGATCTGCTGCTGGTGAGGGCGTCGTAGTGGTCGGCTATGGCAACGATCCTCCCGAATAGGCTCAGGGGGCTGTGCTTGTCGGACACCGGGTAGCCCGCGAGGTCGATCCCCAGGTGGTGCTCGAAGGGCGGCAGTATGAGCTTTGCCTTCAGCTTGTGGTCGGCGTTTATCTGGAGGATCCGCAGCACGCTGAATAGGGAGTGGTTCTTGACCGTCTCGTATTCCTCCTTGGTGAACTTGGCGGTCTTGCGGATGAGCTCGATCGGGACGTCGACCTTGCCGAGGTCGTGGAAGAGCCCCGTGAGCCCCAGTGTCACCACGGCCATCTTGCTCAACCCTATGCGTTTTCCCAGGCACATGGAGAGTATGGCCACGTTCACGCAGTGGGTGCAGGTGTAGTCGTCGTAGTCCCTTATGGTGGAGAGGTTAAGGAGCAGCCTTTCCTCGTGGAAGAGGGCCTCCACCATGTCCTGGACCACCCTCCTGGACTTGGCTATGCTGATGGTGTCGCCGCTTAGGAGCTTGTCATCGAGCCCGGACACCACGGCCAAGGCCCTGGAGTAGGACCTCCTGGCCTTGGCCGCGAAGGTCCTCGTCCCCTTGTTCCACACAAGGGGCCTTCCCACCGGCCTGCCTTCCTGGTCGGTCACGAAGGCCACGGCTATCTTGAAGTCCTGGTCCACTATGGGCCTCGCCCAGGTGCCCTTGCGCTCCTCTTCCAGCCACTGGGCGGGGTTGGGCTGGGCATAGCTCTGGTTGATGGCCCTGATGAAGTCCACTATGTCCTGGTCTGTGAGGTCGTCCTTCCTGGTGAAGGTGAACCCGTACATGCCCTTGGACTCCCAGGACTCCATCAGCTTGGATATGGTCGTGCCCATGGCGGAGTTGGACGGGGCGAGCTTCCCGTTGTTCAGGTAGATCCTCCCCCTGTGGGCCCTGAAAGAGAGCTCGCTCTGATTCTCCCACTCGGCTTGCAAGGACATCCTGAACAGGGCCAGGTTTTCCACGAATATCTTGTTGTTTGGCTGGTGTATCTTTACTAGCTGTGGGAGCCGCATCAGGGACTGGAGGATTGTGTCGGGGTGGTTGACGATCTGGGAGTGGTTTGCCATCATCTTCACGATGCTTGCGTGGACGCGCCTTGGGGTAAATGCCCAAAGGCGACGGCGGGCCCAAAGGGCCCGAACAAACAAACTTTATACCACAAACTCAGCGTGCATGTAAAGCTTCGCGAAAGGCCGCAAGCCACAAGGCCAAAAGGGCAAAAGGCAATGGCACGGAAGCCCTGACGGGCTCTTTGGGGCCTCCTGCCTTGGGATAACTGGGTTCTTGGGAAGCAGTCGGGGGATTATTGGGGGATTATTGGGGAAATATTGTGGATTATCAGGGATTATTGGGGATTGCCACCTTGGATTGAAGGGGATTGGGAGGGGTTGTAGGTATTGGTTATGCCGGTATTGTGCATGTAGTGTGGGGCAAACTCGAAATGCCATGAGGATTGGGCTGTCAGGGTAAAAGTTCGGGAATATCGTTTTGCCTTATGGGCATTGGGGGAAAAATTTCCGCGGTGGGGAAAGGAGCTTGGGATAGGGGGATCTAAGGAACTGGGAGCTAAGGAGCTAAGGAGCTAAGGAGCAAAGGAGCTAGGGTGCTGGTGCCTTTGGGGCTTTTTTAAAATAGGGATGGCGGGGATTTGTTTGCAAAATGGGCTTGCGGGGTCTGCGGTTCTTGCGGGCTTTGGTTCTTTCGGGGAGCGCTTTCTAAAGTTTCAGGATCCTCTTGGCCTCCTGGGAGGCGAAACGGATGTTGCGGAAGGCGCTCCTTGCGGCCTTGGCCAAGGGCTCCTCGGCCCCGATGTTCTTGGGCATAAGGTTAAGGGCCACCGCGGCCCCCACCCGGTGGGCGTCGCCGCCCCGCTCGAACAGGGTTTTAAGGTCCTTCCTAAGGAGGGTCTCCGACAGGAACCCCAGCGACCTGCCGCTGGCCGAGCGGCCCAGGGCCTGGTAGAGGTCCAGGAGCCTCTCCTCGCCTTCGGGCACCTTCTTCTGCTTGCAAAGCTCCGAGAGCCGCTCAAGGAGCATGTTCTCCACAAGGGGGTCCCTTTTGGCGGTAAGGGCCGGGGTCACAAGCTGCCTTATCCTGTAGGAGGGGTCTATCGCGAGCGTCGCCAATAGCTGGGTGTTCTCGGGTTCGTGGTCGAGGACCAGGCGGGCCACCGCCTCCCTCGTCTGGGCGCTCTGGTGCCTGACAAGGCCCATGAGCACGGGTATGGGCATGGGATGCCTTATGGCCCTGAACATGGTTATGAGCTCAAGGGTGGCCCACTCGTTCAGGGGGTGGAGCACCCTCTGGGGCTGCTCCACCGGGAAGGAGGAGACGTCGTAGGCCACCACCTCCAGAAAGAGCCGCTTCAGAAGCAGGGATTTGGCCTGGCCCACGTTTTCGGCGAGCGTCACGGCCACCTGGGGCGGCATCTGGTAGAGGAAATAGCGCACGCTCTCGTAGCAGGGCTCGAGCTCCTGGTCGGAGGGGACCGCCTCGGCGAGGGCCTGGGTGAGGGCGGGGTCGTCCAGCTTCTTGCGGACGTCCGCGAGGATGTCCTTCACGGCCTTCTTGCCGCTCTTGCCCGCGAACTCCCTCAGCTCGGCCAGGAAGGCGTTCGCATGGGCCAGCTGCAGGGTTTTGGCGTTGGCAAGGATCTCCTCCAGGATGAAGGGCACAAGGTAGGGCCTCGCGGAGGCCTTGAGGACCGGGGACTTGATGACCGTCATGACCACCTCCAGCACGGAGTGGTTCTTGGCCCTTGTGTCCTCCCACTGTATGAAGGCGGATATCTGCTTTATCTCCCTTGCCGACATGCCCCAGAACTTGAGCCGCTGCTTGCGGCCCGCGGCAAGGTTCTCTTCTTCCTCGCTGATTGTGACCTTGGCCTGTATCTCGGTCGTCTCCCCGTAGTCGTCAAGCGACAGCCCCGAGAGATCGAGCCCCAGGGCGTCGTCGGCCCAGCCGCCGCCGCCCGTGCCCCCCTGGCCAATCCCGCCTTCGTCGTCGTCGTCCTGGGACTCCACGGCCGTGGCGTCGCCCGCGCCCGCGCCCGTGCCGTCGCCGTGGCCCATAGCCCCGCCGCCCGAGCCGTTGCCCTTCCCGGCCCTCCCGCCGGTCCCGCCTTTCCCGGCCATGGGCTTCCTGGACCTCCCTATGCCGCCCAAGCCGTCGCCATCGTAGCCTGATCCAGGATCGCCTTCCCCGCCGTGGGCGTTGAGGGGCCCGAACCCGTCGTCCTCGCCTATGTCGCCGTCCCCCCCGAAAGGCGCGAAGCCCTCGTCCTCCCAGTCGGGGTCGCCCTGATCGTCCCTTTCCGAGTGCGGGTCGGGCTGGGTGCCGGCGTCCACGAACTCCAGGCTCTCTGCCAATGCGAAGAGGCTCGCCATGGGTTTCGCGACGGGGGCGGACCCGTCCGTCTCCACCGGGGAGGTGGCCTGCCAGGGGGCGTCCGGGTCCGTGCGGTTCTGGTCTGGGGGCTTGGCCGCCACCATGGCCCCCACGTCGAACTCAGGGTCTGCCGCCTCGTACTCGTCCGCTATGGTGTACTTGATGGAGGGGAGGGCGGCCTCCCACATGGCCGTCACCACGTCGTCCTGGTCCTGCTCGGTTATGGTCCTGAACCTAAGGATTATGGACATGAAGGCCTTCAGCTCTTCCTCGCTAACCCCGGGCTCGAAGATTATGGACTGCACCCCGTCCCGAAAGAGCGGGAAGGCGATTATGGGGTCCGACGCCTTCTCCTGGTAGACCCTCTCGGCGTCCTGGGTGAAGAGCCCGTCCTTTTCCACGAAGAGCGCCAAGGGGCCGTACTCCTTCATGTAGCCCGCGAGCCACTCCTGGGTCTGGGCGAGCCCCTGGCGGTTCGTCTGGCTGGTCTCGGGGTAGAGGGCCAGGTTCTTCATGGTGACCAGGAACTGCTGCAACCCGAGCCTAAGCTTTCTGGCATGCTCGGACTCGTGGGCGGCCCTGGCCGCCCCACCGGGATGGGGGGCTATGTCCCTTTGGGGATCCAATATGCTCGACCTGTCTTTTCGGGGCCGGGGGGGCCCCAAGTGAGAGCAAAGGCGCGGGTTTCGCGGGGGAAACCAGCCGGACTGCCCAAGGACTCGAATCAGAGTAAAAATTGTATCATTTTTGTGAATGGCCTTTCAAACGGCCAGGGCTGTAGCGGGGATGCCGGGATATCGGGGTTGTAGCGGGGATGCTGGGATATCGGGGTTGTAGCGGGGATGCTGGGATATCGGGGTTGTTGGGGGTTGTTGGGGGTTGTTGCGTGGATGATGTGGGGATGCCGCGCGATGTTATGTGAAAATTTGGGTATGTTGTGGGTTTTTGCGGGGATGTTGCTGGGATGTTGGTATATTGCGGGATATTTCGGGATATTGCGGGATGTAGTGTGATGTTATGAATGTAAGGTTATTGCTGGATATTGGTGGATGTTGTGGGTTGTTGGGGAACGCAGGCTGGGATGTGGCAGGGACAAAGGCCGTTTGGGCAGGGTGGGATAGGCTTGGATAAGCTTGGATAGGCTGGTTAGGCTTGGATAGGCTTGGATAGGCTTGGATAGGCTTGGATAGGGTTGGATAGGCTTGGATAGGCTTGGATAGGCTTGGATAGGCTTGGATAGGGCAGGACCCTAAAGCCCTATCCCCACCCGCAAGGCCTGTTGGGCAAGGGCTGCGTAAGAGGCCTTTAAAGGGCCCACAGGCCTCAAAAGCCTTCCCTCAGGTAGGACCATAGCTGGAAGGCGGCAAGGGCCCTCGCCCTCTCCGTCAGGGTGCCAGGAGGCCCTTCCAGGGGGGTGAGCTGGAAGAACTGGTTGTCGGGCTTGCTTTTCCCGGACAGCCACTTCTCCTTTTTGGGGTTGAGCAGTATGTGGGTAAGCACCGTCATCTGCTCCTCGTTCTCGCCGAACCCAGGTATCACAAGAGGGCTGCCGTTCTGGGGCCCTGGCCTCTGGTAGGACAGGCTGAGCACCAAGGTGGCCCCCTCGTGGTAGAGGTAGTCCTGGGCAAGGCTACCCTTGAGCGGCCCGGGCGGCAGGGTTACGGCCCCCGCCGAGCACTCCTTGGGAAGAATGGGCAGCAGGCTCCGGGCCAGAAGCCCCTGGGTGAGCGAGTCTATGATCCCAAGCCGCAGGCCCTTCTGGCTTATCATGCGGGCTATCCCGGAGAGTATCCCAAGATCCCCCTCGCCCGCGCAGTTGGGCCCCAGGCGGGCCTCTATCTCCTGGAGCAGGGGCTCGGCCATGAGCCTCGCCTCCTCTTCGGATCTCCCCTCGGCCGTTACCCTAACCTTGGTCTCGTACAGGCCGGCGGAGAGCCCGATGGAGGGGTTCCCGGGGGGCGCCTGAAGATCGGCAAGCATTGCGTCCACCCGGCCCTCCCCCAGGCCCACGGCCGTGATGGTGTAGGTCCTGCGCCTCCTTACCCTTCCAGGGAAGCTCTCGGACACAAGCCTTCTGAGGGCCGTCTTGGCCAAGAACCTCGCCTCGTGGGGGACACCGGGGAGGAAGACCGCGAGACGCCCGGACACCCGCAGGGCGAACGCCGGGGCCGTGCCCCGGGGGTTCGGGATGTGCATGGCACCCTCCGGGAGCCAGGCCTGGCGCAGATTGTTCCCGGGCATCTGGAAACCCTTGGCCGCCATGTAGGAGCCGATGCCCTCTTCCAGGTCCCTGTGGTAGCACAGGGGTTTGCCGAAGGCCTTGGCCGCGGCTAGCCTTGTGAAGTCGTCCTCGGTGGGCCCCAGGCCCCCGGTCATCACCACCAGCTCGGAAGAGGAAAAAGACTCCCTTATGCCGCTCGCGAGCGCCTCCAAATCGTCCGGGAGGGTCACGATGCGGACCACCCTTGCGCCCAGATCCCCCAGCATGGAGGCCAGGAAGGCCGAGTTGCTGTCCACGGAGGCCCCCTCCGTGAGCTCGCTCCCTGTTGCCATGAGCGTGGCCCTTATGGGCCCTGTGTCCGGGTCTGGGGGCATCCTGTGTCCTTGGCGGGGCCCTTCGGGCCCCGCCTTTCGGCTTTGCCCCCCCGCCTTTCAGGCGGGGGGAGGGCCCGGGCTTACGTAGGGCAGGGTGATGACGACCGCCGTGCCCTTGGGCCGCCTGTCCTCCACCCGCACGAAGCCCCCGTGGTCGTTCACGATGGTCTTCACTATGGAGAGCCCGAGCCCCTGGCCGCCCGTGGAGGAGGAGACATAGGGCTCGAACAGGCGGGCCCTCAAGGGCTTGGGTATGCCGGGCCCGTCATCCTCTATCCTGAGCTCGACGCCCAGGTCGCCGTCCAGGCTGATCCTCGCGTCCACGCGGCCCTCGCCCTTGAGGGCCGCGGTGGCGTTGCCAAGGATGTTGGTAACGGCCCTTCCCAGCTGCTCCGGGTCGAAGACGAAGTCGCCCAGGCGGCCGTCCTGCTCCAGGGAGTAGGTTATGCCGGGGTGGGCCTCCCGGAACAGGGCGAGGCCCCCCTCCACCACCTTGGCGAGGTTGGAGGGCCTCGGGCTTATGGCCGGGAGCCTCGCGAACTCGGAGAACTCGGAGACCAGGGCCCGCATGTTCTCCACCTGCCTTACGATTACCCCCACGCAGTCCTCGAATATCTTGGCCTCGTTTTCGTCCCCTATCCTGCCCAGGAACCTGCGCTCAAGCCTCTGGGCCGCGAGGGAGATAGGCGTCAGGGGGTTTTTGACCTCGTGGGCTATGCGCCTCGCGACCTCCCTCCAGGCCGCGAGCCTCTGGGCCTTCTCCAGGTCCGAGACGTCGTCGAAGGTGAGAAGCCAGCCCAAGGGCTCCCCGGACTCGCCTTTCAGCGAGGTCTTGCTGGCCGAAAGGCTCAGGGCGGAGCCGTCCGGGAGTTCCAGGAAGACCCGGCCGGGCGCCCCGCTTGCGCCCGGGCCCAGCTGCCTGAGAAGCCCCAGGACCTGCGCAGGGGTACCCCCCGCGGGGCCCGCGGCAACCTCGGCCGGGGCCCCGTCGGAAGGGCCTTGGGCGTTTTCAGCGGCCTCCTGGGCCATGTCCCCTGTTTCCTGGGCCTTGACGGGGCCAAGCCCCAGCATGGAGGCGGCCGCCCGGTTCACGGTCATGACCCTTTCGGATTCGTCGAGCACGATGACCCCGGTCGAGACCTCCCTCAGCACGGTCTCGACGAAGCGGCGGCGCTGGTCCAGCTCCTGGTAGCTGGCCTTGAGGTCCCTTGTCATCAGGTTGAAGGCGGTGACAAGGTGCGCCATCTCGCCAGAGCGGTGGGTGGGCTGGAGCTCGAAGTCGAGGTCGCCCTGGGCCACCTTCCTTGTCCCCTCCACCAGCTCGGTCACCGGGGCCGCCAAGGATTTCGCGAGGTTGCTGCCTATCCATATGGACAGGAACACCGCGAGAAGGGTCACCGCCGCGAGAGTCGTGAGCTGGGTCACCTTGAAGGGCCGCTCTATGGAGAGCGCCGCCTCGTAGCTCCTCAGCTCGGATTCCAAACCCGCGATGTCGCCGCCGTTCCCCGGGGCCCTCCCGGCCGCGAGGAATCCCGAGGGGGGCCCGTCCCCCAAGGGGAGCAGCCGCCGCTCGGGGGCGGAACCCGCGGCCTGGAGGTATTCCCCGTTGGCAGGCGTGGACGGGCCCCCGGCCCCGCCCGCCGCCCCGAAGGCGGCGGGCGGGATGTGCGGGAGGGACTGCAGCATGGGGCCAAAGGAGGAGGCCAGAAGGTCGCCCCCCTTGCTGTACCACTCGAGCGACGCGAGCCCGTTGCGCTCGCGTATGCCCGGAAGGGCCGCCGTGCCGGCCCTGGCCCCCAAGGCCCCGAACTCGGCGAGCGCCGCGTCCGACTGCAAACGGAAGAGCTCGGCCTCCCGCTTGGACGCGTCGGTCGCGACCGAGAGCGAGCGGGAAAGGGCCCCCCTTATCGTCCTCCCGAACCAGGTGTCGTGGTCCTGGCCTATCAGGAGGTAGGCGAAGTAGAAGATCAGGATGGTGGGCATGAGCGAGAGGCTGATAAAGGAGACCACCATCTTGGTCTGGAGGCTCCCGTAGCCCGTGCGCTCGAAGAAGACCTTGTAGAGCCCCCTCAGGATCAGGTACAGGAGGAAGGCCAGGGTGAGGACCGAGAAGTTGATGCTCACCAGGGTTATGACGCCCTGGTTGGAGGAGAGCCCCGGGCCCAGGTCAAGGAGCCTGCGCTGTACCATCACGAGGAGCGAAAGCCCCAGTACCGAGAGCGCCAGCAGGGCTATCTGCCGTTTTTTGACCTTGGTGCTCCTCGCGAGAAGCGGGTCCCCGGGCGGGGCGCCCTTCGGGCCGTCCCGGGGATCGTTATTCTCGGGCTCGTTTGCTTGGGCCATCATGCCTCGGGTTCTTGCGCCCGGCCCGGCCCCGGCCGGGGCTTGTCGGGCGCGTGTCCATTATAGCCGAAAAGAGGGGCGGGACCCCGGCGCCTTGCGCCGGGGCGGGGCCGCTTTTGGCCGGCCCGCCCGGGGCTGGGGCCCCCGGGCGGGGGCGTCCTGCTCACTTGAGCTTTGTCAGCTTGTGCACGTCGAGCTCCACGTCGCCCATGAATTCCTTGTCTATCTCGCCACCTATCTCCAACAAATCGTCGGGCGTCACGGTCTCCCCGCCCCAGAGGTGGCTGTCGATTTCCACTATGATGTCCCCGGTCTGGTCCTGGAACACGAACTTGTCCTTGCCGATGGAGCGCACTATCTTCCCGCGGAGGATGACGAAGGTGTCGTCTCTCAGGCGTACCGCCTGGGAGACGCTGATGACGTCGATCCCCGGGCCCTGGAAGCCGCCCTGGGGCCTGGCGGACTCGGGCGACTGGAAGCCGCCCTGGGGCTTGGCGGGGTCCGGGGCCTTTGGGGGCTCTTGCGACTGGAAGCCGCCTTGGGCGAAAAGCGCCCCGGCTGTCGCCACAAGCGCGAAGGCCGACAGAAGAAGGATGGCAAAAACCGCGAATCTGTTCATGGATTGGGTCTCCTTGGGGCGGGGGCCGCGCCCTCGCCGCTTTTTGGTGTGCTTTGTGGGGGAATTCTTGGTAATGTCTTCTTCGTGAATCACGCGAATCTTTGGCCGCATCGGGGGGAAGCCGCCCGGCCGCCCCAGATGGCGCGCCAAGGGCGGGCGGCCCCCCTGGCATGAAATGTTAGCCGTTTTCCGGGCCGGCTTCAATAACGCGCCACGGGCCTTGCCCGTGGCGGGGCCTCCGGCGGGATAAATTTGGTAGTGATCCTGTATAGTAATGGCGGACTTGCGCTTAAATTTTGTGTTTTTATATGGAAATATGGTAAAATAAATGTCATGAAACGAAAACTGCGTTGAAATGTACTGAAATGAATTCTATTTTTGCTGACGGGTTTTGGCCCGGATCGCCACGCTTTTTTAACTTATTGTGCCCTGAAGGCCGCGGCCCGCAATGAAAAACTCCCCGACTCCCTTGGCGGGCCCCTTGACAAGCCAAAAAAAATGCTTATATTTTTGGTGATTTGGGGGAATGGGTTCAGACATGCCGGACGACATTTTGCAGTGGAAGGGCCGCAGGGCCCTGGTCGACACCAAGAAATCCGTCCCGGCGGCCGATTTCCTCGAGGCCGGAAACGCCCTTTTGGAAAAGGGCTACCTGGCCGAGGCCCTGGATTTCTTCCGCAAGGCCGAGGCCTGGGACGCCGTCCGGGGCATGGCCTCCCAGGCGGTGGGCGAGGGGGATTTTTTCATATACTCCCTCTCAAGGCAGGCCTTGGGCCTCCGGCCCGACCGCTCGGAGCTCAAGGCCTTGGCCGGGAACGCCAGGGACCTGGGGCTCCTTGCCTACGAGGCCAAGGCCTTGGGGCTGCTGGAGGCCGACGAAAGGCCCGACGAAAAGGCCGATAAAAAGGCCGGCAAAGGGCCCGACAAGGGGCCCCCCAAGCCGCCCTCCCCCTAGGGGCAGGATAACCCCCGCATGCGACACCCCCATGAGCCCTTGGCGGGGGATGCCGCCTCACGCCCACCCCAAGGGCCGCTCCCTAAGGACACGCGACGTTTATGAGCAACAAAGAAGACTACTACGAGATACTTGGCGTGGACCGCGACTGCGAACCGGATGCCCTAAAGAAGTCCTACAGGGCCCTGGCCCTTAAATACCACCCGGACCGCAACCCAAACGACCCCAAGGCCGAGGAGGTCTTCAAGAAGGCGTCGGAGGCCTACGGCGTGCTCTCCGACCCGGAGAAGAGGCGGCTCTACGACACCTACGGCCACGACGGGCTAAGGGGCACCAACTTCAAGACCAGCTTCGAGGACATATTCTCGGGATTCGGCTTCGGCTTCGGCGACATGGGCGACATATTCCGGGACTTCTTCGGCGGCGGCCAGAGATCCGGCGGCGCAAGGCGCGGCCAGGACATCTCCTACGAGATAGAGCTTGACTTCGTGGAGTCCTACACCGGGCTCGAAAAGCAGATAAACGTCACCAGGGAGGTCAACTGCGACGCCTGCGGCGGGACCGGATCCCGCTCGAAAAGCCTCAAGACCTGCCCCCAGTGCGGTGGGTCCGGCCAGATCTACCAGAGCCACGGGTTCATCCGCATGGCCACCACCTGCCACAAGTGCGGCGGCAAGGGCCAGTACGCGCCCGATCCCTGCCCCTCCTGCCGGGGTTCGGGAAGGATTAGGCGGAACGAGCCTGTCCTTGCGAAGATACCCCCGGGCATAGACACGGGCCAGCGCATGCGGCTCACCGGCAAGGGCCACGCCGGTTACGGCGGGGCCCCGGCAGGGGACCTCTTCGTCGAGATGATAGTGAGGTCCGGCGGCATCTTCCAGAGGGAAAATAACGACGTCCTGCTCGAGCGCAGCATAGACATGGTCCTTGCGTGCCTCGGGGGCGATCTGGAGATCCCCACCGTGACCGGCGAGACCAGGGTCATAGAGATCCCCGCAGGCATCCAGAACGGCAAGTCGCTGAGGGTGGAGGGCCTGGGATTCCCCAACCCGAACAACCCAACAGGCAAGCGGGGCGATCTCTCGGTTGCCATAAACGTGAAGACGCCCAAGGACCTCACCGAGCGCCAGGAGGAGCTCCTTTTGGAGTTCGCCCGCATCGAGGAGGAAAAGAGCAACGAGTCCACCTTCAAGACCATCAAGCGGAAGGTGGAGGAGAAGTTCAAGAAGGTCTTCCACAACAAGAACTAGCGGGCTTTTTGATCCTGGCCCCCTTGGGTGGGTAGATTGGCCAAGACCCTTGGCTGGGAACGTTGGCCAGACCCTTGGCCGGGAACATTGGCCGGTCATCCTGGGTTGAACGCCCCGCCCTTGGTGCCTGTCCCCCGATAGGCCCAGGCGCCTGTTGGCGCCCAAGCCATGGCATTGCCAGAAAAGCCAAAAAAACCCGGCAACACCCAATCCCCCATCCCAACAAACACCAAAATACCATAAAGACACCCATGCCTTTCCCCGCTGAGCGGCCCCGCAGGCTGCGAGACAACCCGTCCCTCCGCGACCTCCTGAGGGAGACCCGCGTCCTCCCGGAGGATCTGATCTACCCCATATTCATAGTCCCCGGGAAGGGCGTCCGGCGTCCCATAGCCTCGCTCCCCCGCCAGAGCCACCTGTCCCCGGACAAGGCCGCGGCCTTCGCCGAGGGCTTCCACAGGGACGGGGGCAGGGCGCTGCTGCTCTTCGGCATACCCGACCACAAGGACGAGCTGGGGGGATCGGGCGCGGAGCCAGACGGCCCCGTGCAGCTCGCGATACGGGAGATCAAGGACAGGGTGCCGGAACTGTTGGTGATGACCGACGTCTGCCTCTGCGAGTACACCTCCCACGGCCACTGCGGGGTGCTTGAGGGGGGGCGGGTCTTGAACGACCCCACCCTTGGGCTGCTCGCGGCCCAGGCCCTGTCCCACGCCAAGGCCGGGGCGGACCTTGTGGCCCCCTCCGACATGATGGACGGAAGGGTGGGCGCGATACGCGAGGCCCTGGACCAAAACGGCTTCCCCCACATACCCATAATGTCCTACAGCGTCAAATACGCCTCCGCCTTCTACGGCCCCTTCCGGGAGGCCGCCCAGAGCAGCCCCAAGGAGGGCGACCGCAAGGGCTACCAGATGGACCCGGCCAACATCCGCGAGGCGGTGCGGGAGGCCGAGCTGGATCTTGAGGAAGGCGCCGACATCATCATGGTGAAGCCCGCGGGGCCCTATCTGGACGTGGTGAGGGAGATCCGCCTGCTTACGGAGAGGCCGCTCGCGGCCTACCAGGTGTCCGGGGAATACGTCATGCTTAACGCCGCGGCGGACATCAGGGCGTTCGACTACAAGGCCGCCGCACTGGAGTCCCTGGTTTGCATCAAGAGGGCGGGTGCCGACCTGATACTCACCTACCTGGTCCCCGAGTTCCTGAGCTGGTAGGGCCAGCCCTCAACGCCAATGGATGCCCGTGTTTCCTAAAAGCAGGGAAGGATTGCGCCCTTCCATGCGGGATAGGGGGCATGCGCCTTAAGCGAGCCGTCCGCAAAAGCAACACATCCTCCCTTACCCCCCCACAAAGCCCCGATATGCCCTACGCAAGCCATTTTCGGCGATAGCCAGAAATAGCCATAAAGTTCAAATAAATCCCAAATAAATCCCAAATAAATCCCCAGCAAACCCCCATCGAATCAGCAATAACTCCAAAAAAAATCCCAAAAAACCCCAAGAAATACCAAAGCTCCAGGAAAAAAAATGAATTGTAGATATAGAGTTTTATATTATAATATCAAAAATACGAAATAATAACATAATAAAGTATATAATTAGTAAAATAATAATTAGTAAATTAGTAAAAATATACTAAAGTATTAATATTTGGCATATTTGAATGGTATTTGGCGATGTTTTTTTTGGGAATTTCACGGGATTCGTTTGCCTTTATGTATTTTGACCCGCAACTCCCTTGACATACTGATTGTTTTGTTATTTGATAAAAAAGTGATGTGCGTTCAAAATCACCTTATTGGAAGTATAAGGCGTTTTATAATTTTGAAAAGCATGAAACACACAAGATGCCATCTCATTTTCAGGGCACATTTTGAATTTCACTTGGAATATGAGGGATGGCACAAAATGATGAGTTTATCGCCGACGCATTGAATTTTTAATTCAATGGCAGTTAATTTAGAGTTGTATGGATTATTTGTCGGCAGCAGTATAATTTCATCGACAGTGGCAATGGGCCGATAAGACGAAAATAAGGCGAACTGGGCACGCCTTTTTTGGATCGGCACTTTATTGCAACAAGCAATAGTTTCTAGAGGCCGGCTTTGCTGGAAAGCCCGGAGCTGTTGGCTTGTGCCTTTGCCGCATTGTCGCATTTTCCCTTGAAGGGTCGCCCATGGAGTGCGTTTTTTCTAACCTTCTTCCCGCTCTTTCAAGAAAAAGCGGGATGCGAGGCAATGCAAAGACATCATTGCCTTATCCGCGGATTGCTTCCGCGGCTCGGTTGGATTATTGGCAAAAGCTACCCTTGAATGTTGCTTTTGCCGAAGGACTTGGCAAACATCTTGAATTCTTTCTCTTGGACGCTATCAAGTGTAGCGCATACGCTGATAATCCGTCAAGTGCCAAACCGCGGTTTTATGAGATTATCCCAACCAATGGTTTTATTGGTTGCACAAATAGTTGTAATTATTTATTGTGTGATATTACCAATTATAAGGGGTATAATGGTTAAGCCATGTCAGTCATAACTAAACGTTTTCCAATAAAATCGTTTTATTTGCTTAGTCTAGCAATAATCGTTGCTTTTGCAATATTTGCGCAAGGAAAATCCATGCTTTTTGCCGAGGTTTTGGAATATCCTGGTGCTCCGTTAACCCCAGATCATTATCCTGATCCTATCACTGGCAGTCTGTTCACAACCTCTAGCCTAAAAGGCAACAATGTAACAGTTAGAGGAAATTTGGATTCGGCGTATGGTGGTTATTTCTATGATAACGTTAACAATAACACTAATGCCATCGTCCAATCCAATACTCTGAAAATAACAAACGGCGCAACGGTGAATTGGTACGCAGTTGGAGGGCATATGTCTGTGGCTATTGCCAGTCCAAACGGTACAGCCGACTTCTCCACAAACGAAAATATGGTATTTGTAGATGCTGGTTCAACGATCAAAAACTCAGTAATTGGAGCTAATTTAACAATTTCATGCCAACAATCGCCCCCAAACACTTGTGCGAGAGCTACTATCAGTAAGAACGAAGTTCGGTTTGTAGATTCAAGCATAACGGAGCCAACATTCGGTGAATTATACGGCGGATTGATGTTAATTTATGGTAGTGGAACTTTCACAATATCGGAAAATATTGTGACAGTTGTCGGTTCGACTATTCCTATTGCAGTTTTTGGGGCAGAGTCTGATATCCTTGCAGGCGATGCTGACTTAGTTGTTGCGAACGGAAATAAGGTCATACTGGAAAATTCATCAGTTTCAGCTGATGTTACCGGTTCTTATGTTTATGTCGAAAAAACGGGCTGGGTCAACATTTCAAACAATGAGATTTCATCAAATGGATACTTCATTGGAGGCAATATCTATGGCGGGAAGGTATGGATAGAAGTAGGTGGCACTGCCATTATCGATGGAAGCGTCATAACGCTGGCGGACACACAAGTAGATGGGGGTGTCATAGGTGGTTATGTCAAGATAGATGGAACCCCATCCGGTATTGTATTGACTGGCGCAAAGATTACCCTTTCGGGCGATACCTCCCTAACCGGATCATCAGCGGACTGCAGCCCCTGCAAGCTAGCCGGAGGCTATACTAATGTGACTAATATCGACATGTTCACTGGAAATACGCTCAACGTTGTGAACCCTAGCAGTCCTACCGGGATAAACGTAAATATTCCAGTCGAAAACTTCGAGTATTATAATTTCACATTCCCGCACGATGTCGCAACCGGGGCAGTGGCACTCAATGTAACAGGTTCCGCAACCGTGACGCTTAGCGACGGGAACTCCAAAGCTAGCACCATCCAGAGAATCGACATAGATGAGGGCAACAGCATGCCCGCGGTAGGGACAGAGGTGTTTCTGGTATCAGGAAAGATATTGACAACGGACGGGTCAGGAAACGATCTATTCACGCAAACTAGCGCCTCTGGCACTTTTGGCGATAACATTGGCATCGAGTGGGAACTCGACTACCAACCCGACGGTACCTACCTTAAGGCCATCATCCGTTCCCTAAGCATAACCGCTAAGTCGAAGTCTTTCTCCGAGGCCTTCATGTCGGCGGCAATCCTCTTAAACGAAGGGGCCGATCTTGCTGTAGGCAAGGGAATCCCCGTAGCCGTGATGTCAGCTTATGAAACCCTTGGCTGGAGCGTCTACTCTGTGATGGGTTTTAGCCATTCCCGCTACGAGACGGGCTCCCACGTGGACACATCCGCCTATTCCGTGCAGGTTGGCTTGTCCAAGGGTTTTGATGTGGGAGGGTCCCGGTTCACGGTGGGAGCCTTCATTGAGGGCGGCCGCGGAAGCTACGATACCTATAACGACTACCCAAACTCGGTCGTTGTGAGGGGAAATGGCAAAAGCGAGTACTTGGGCGCGGGTATCCTCCTGCGCTTGGAGCTTCCGCCGACCGGCCCTGGCAACTTCTACGTCGAGGCCACGGCCCGCATGGGCCGTGCGAAGAACACATTCTCCTCGGAGGATATGCCAAACGGACTCAACGCCTATGACATAAGCTCCGACTACCGTGGCTTCCACCTTGGCCTTGGCTACAATTTCGCCCTCTCCGAGTGGGGAAGGCTGGATCTCGGGGTCAGGTATTTCCAGAACCGCAGGGACGGCACGGATGCCGTGACGCCTTCCGGGGCGCCGATTTCGTTTGGTGCCGTCGAGTCCAAAAGGCTGAGGGTGGGCGCAAGGCTCAGTTTCATGGCAACCGAGGTGGTGAACCCTTACGTGGGAGCGGCTTGGGAAAAGGAGTTCGACGGCGAGGCAAGGGGATCCCTCTACAATTTGGCCATACCCGAGGTCCCCTCACTAAAAGGCAATACCGGGATAGCCGAGCTGGGAGTGGCCTTTCGTTTCCCGTCAGGCGTTCCCATTACCCTGGATGTGGGGTTGCAAGGATACACCGGAAAGCGGAAGGGGTTCGGTGGCGGCGTTAACCTCAACGTGGAGTTCTGAGCCGCGGGCCCTTTCAAGGCAACGTATTCGCGCAATCCGTGAGCGATTTTTCGGGGATTTGGGGATTTTTGGTTAAACGTGGGCTTGTCGCGTGTTTTTGGCGGGTGGCTTTCCGGGTTTGGCCATAGGTTCACGGATGGTTTCCCGTTGCGGGATCATGCCGGGCATGCCTGCAAGCAATCAATCAAGCATGCAAGCAGGCAAGCAAGCAAGCAGGCAAGCAAGCAAGCAAGCAGGCAAGCAATGGATGGATCCCGCAAATGGCGGAAGACGGCCCTTATTTGAGCCAGGACTCCACCATGGAGGCGCACTCCTGGGCCATGCCCCTTATCTGGGACTCATCCTCGCCCTCCAGCATCACCCTCACCACGGGCTCGGTCCCTGAAGGCCTGAGGACTATGCGGCCCTTGCCCCTGAGCTTGACCTCGACGTCCTTTAGCATCCTCTCGACCTTTGGGTGCTTGCCCACCTCGGCGGGGTTCTTCACCCTCACGTTTATGAGCACCTGCGGGAGCGGTACGACGCTTGCGGCAAGGGTCCTTAGATCCTTTCCGGACTCCTTCATGATGGCGAGTGTCTGGAGGGCTGCCAAGGTGCCGTCGCCCGTTGTCGCATGGTCCAGGAATATGAGGTGCCCCGACTGCTCGCCCCCGAAATTCAGCCCCTCCCGGCGCAGGCACTCCGCAACATAGCGATCCCCCACCTGGGTGCGGAAGAGCCTTATGCCCTTCCCCGACAGGGCGATTTCCAATGCCATGTTGCTCATGATGGTCGCGGCCATGGCGTTGTTCGCTAGCGCGCCTTTCTCCTTCAGGTGCACGGAGTTGAGGTACATTATCTGGTCCCCGTCCACCACGCTCCCCGAGCCGTCTATGAATATGGCCCTGTCGGCGTCCCCGTCCAAGGCGACGCCCAGGTCGGCCCCGGTTTCCAGCACCTTGGCGGCGCATACCTCCGGGTGAAGGGCCCCCAGGCCCCTGTTTATGTTGAAGCCGTCGGGGTTGGCGCCAAGCACGTGGACCTCGGCGCCCAGCTCCTCGAAGACCTTGGGCGCGGACTGGTAGGCGGCCCCGTTCGCGCAGTCAAGGACTATCGACATGCCCTCCAGTGTCAGCTTTTTGGGGAAGGTGCTCTTGAGCGACACGACGTAGCGGCCCACGGCGTCCATGATGGGGAAGGCGCGGCCCACAAGGTCCGGCTTGGGGAGCTTGAGGTCGAGGAGCGCGAAGTCCTCCATGAGCCGCTCAAGCCTCGCCTCCGTGGCATCGGGCAGCTTGTAGCCCAGGCCGTCGAAGATCTTTATGCCGTTGTCCTGGAAGGGGTTGTGGGAGGCGGATATCACTATCCCCGCGTCGGCCCTGGTGCTGGAGGTGAGGTTGGCAAGCCCCGGCGTGGGCAGGGTGTCGGCAAGGAAGGCGTCCCCGCCCTGGCTCATGACGCCCGCGGACACCGCCGACAGCAGCATGCTGCCGGACAGCCTCGTGTCCTTCCCGATGACGACCTTGGGCCTGCGGCCCAGGTCCTTTCCCTCTATGAGGAGGAGGGTCAGCGCCCTTCCCAGGGCCATGGCCGTGGTGGCGGTGATGGGCGGGCGGTTGACCACGCCCCTTATGCCGTCGGTTCCGAACAGGAGCCTCAGGCCCTTCCTGTGGTGGTCAGCGGCCTTGCCCTCGCCGTTGGCCTTGCCTTTGCCCTTGCTGCCTTTGCATATGCCGCTCTCATCCTTGCGGGCGCTTGCCATGTATCAGTCCTTGTACCTTTCGTGATTAGACTCGTTCAGCCAGACGACGGAGACCTCGGGCGGGTCGACGGCGGTCACCGTGACCCCTGGCACCGTCTCCGCCTTCAGGGCCACCTTGGTGGGGGCTTTCCGGTCAAGCTCGTTCGCGACCAGGGATATCTGGAGGGAGACGTTGGCTGCGACCGGGGCCTGGGGCCTGTCCATGCGCCAGCTCAGGGTCACCTTCGCGCTCTTGGGCTCGAGCGCGACGGGGAGCTCGGGCCCAATCCTGGGTTCCCCCATTATCTGAATGGGCACCTCGAAGGTGACGGTGCCCGTCTTTATGACGACCGGGATGTGGACCTTGAACTCCATGGGACTGACCGTGAGCCATGTGTCAATCCCTGGCAGGGTGGGCTCCAGCAGAAGCTCGTTTTCGTTGTTGTGGATGGTCGAGAGCGCTATGGGCGTGGTGGGCACCTCGGTGATGGTCTCCATCCTCTGGGACGGGCCGGTGACGTTCGCGAACGGCGGGTCGATCTCGTCCGGGCCGGTCCTCTCGAGGTAGTTGGGGAGCTCGCCCACCACGGGCGGCCTCACGGGGAGCTCCTTGGTGACGTAGGGGTAGACCTGGAAGGCAATCTCCTCGGGTATGACCCTTACCACCTTGATGCCCCTTGGGAGCGGCGGGTCGAGCTTGGTGACGTCCACCTGCAGTATGTTGGCGCCGGGGACGATGCCCGAGGCGTTGAGCCTCAGGTTGAGCTTCCTGCCGTCCATGAGCTTGAACTGGGCCGTGTTGGCCTCCAGCCTTATGTTGATGTCCTCGGGTATGTCCTGGTTCACCGTCAGGTTCTTGGGTATCTCGACCAGCTCAAGGGTCGCCGTGACGTCGTGGGTGGTCATGTCCTGCCCCGAGACGACAAGCCACAGTATGGTCGCGAGGACCAGGGACAGGAGGGCTAGCGGCAGCGTGTCTCGGAGGAAGGCGTACATCGTGGCTCTCTGTTGCGCCCAGGGGCGGAAGTCGGCTTGTAGGGCTTATCGGGCTTTACCGCGTTTTGTCGCGTCAAATGGGGCGTTATTGGGGGATTCCCCTCAGGTGGGGGCCGGCTTCTTGCGAAGCCCCTTGGTGGTGAAGCCAAGGTTGGTTAGCAGGTTGTCCCGCAGGGAGGCCGCCCCCATCATGACCTCCACCTTGCCGTCCCGCACCAGGGACACAAGGCCCCTTTCCTCGGACACGACCACCACCAGGGCGTCGGTCTCCCGGGAGAGGCCAATGGCGGCCCTGTGCCTGGTCCCGAAGAAGGGGCTCACGTTGTCCTCCGCCGGGAGCAGGGGCAAGAACGCCCCGGCCACCTCCAGCTTTCCCTCCTGGATGATGGCGGCCCCGTCGTGGAGCGGGGCGTGGGTGTTGAATATGGCGAGCAGGAGCCTGTCCGAGACAACGGCGGATATCCTTGCGGCGGACTCCATGTATTCCCCAAGGCTCACCTGCCGCTCGAAGACTATGAGCGCGCCCGTGTGCTTCTCGGCCATGAAGAACGCCGCCCTGACAACCTCGTTCACCGCCTGGATTGTGAGCGGGTTGGTCTTGGAAAAGGAGAAGCGCCCGGCCCTTGCCAGCCCCCGCCTTATGTCCGTTGAGAACAGCACCACCAGGACCAAAAAGAGGTTGGAGAAGAAGGCGGACATCAGGAAGCTGAAGGTAAGGAGCTGGAACTTTATGCTCAGCGCGTAGGCGGCGATGAGGAGCACCAGCCCCACCATCACCTGCCCGCTCCTCGTGCCCTTCACCAGCCGGATGACGTAATAGATAATCACCGCCACCAGGAAGATGTCGACCATGTCCTCCCAGCGGATGGCCCTGAAGGCGTCTATTATGTAGTAGCGCGAGAAGAACATGCGTCTTTTTCCTGGCTGGCAGGGCTAAAGGTGGCGGCGGGCCTTGGCCCGCGGGATTGGATTGGATTGGGTGGCCATATTCCCATGGCTTTCGGATTTGGGGCCCAATGGGCCTGATGTCTGGTCGCTTGGTGCCTTTGTAAGTGCCTGGTCAGTCGCCTTCCGCGTTTGTCAGGGGCTTTCCCAAAGACCGCTTGGAATGCCCCGGCATGTTGGCAAATGTCGGCCGGTTCGGGGTTTTGTGTTTTTTTGTTATTGGCTTGTTATCGGGTTTGATATGCCCGGCTTTTTGTCACAGGGCTTGCCGGTTGGGTCCTTTGGGGCCGCTACGTCATGGCTCGGGCCTTTGGGGCCGACATCCCGGGGCCTGGGCCCCATGTTCGGGTCAGGCGGCCGCCATGACCTCCCTTGCCACCAGCAGGGCCTCCCTGGTGGGGGCGACGTTGTGGACCCTCACTATATCGGCCCCCTTGAGCACGGCGAAAGACGAGGCCACCGCGGTCACGAGATCCCTGTCCCCGGGGGCGGCCCCGCCCAGGATCTGGCCCAGGAAGGCCTTCCTGGAGAGGGCCATCATGGCCCTGTATTCCCTGGGCATGGCCGTGTCGAAGTGCCTCAGGAGGCTGAGGTTGTGGTCCCGGTTCTTGCCGAAGCCAAGGCCTGGGTCGAGGATGATCCTGGAGGGGGCCACCCCCGCGTCCTCCGCGGCCTTGGCCCTTTCCAAGAGGAAGTCCCTCACCTCCGTCACCACGTCGTCGTAGTGGGGATCGGCCTGCATGGTCCTGGGCTCGCCCTGCATGTGCATCAGGACGATGGGGACCCCGGATTCGGCCGCGACTTTGAGTATCGAGGGATCCTTGCGCCCGGCGTAGATGTCGTTGAGCATGGAGGCGCCAAGGCCGATTGCCTTTGCGGCCACCTCGGACTTGTAGGTGTCGACCGACACGGGCGGGCAGCCGTCGATCTTGGACAAGGCCTCAAGGACCGGCCCAAGCCTCCGCCACTCCTCCTCGGCCGAGGTGGGGAGCGACCCGGGCCTTGTGGTCTCGGCCCCCAGATCGAGGATGTCGGCCCCCTCGCCTATGAGCGCCCTGGCCCTGTCGATTGCCTTCCCGGGCTCGAAGAACAGCCCGCCGTCCGAGAAGGAGTCCGGGGTAAGGTTCAGGATGCCCATTATGAGCGGCTTGGTGAAGTCCAGGCGCAAAACCCTCCCGGAGGGGTGGGTCCATTCCAGGTGCGCGGGTAGCCCGGCCGAGGCCCTCCCGGGCTCAGCGCTCATTGTCCCCGTCGTCTTCGTGGGGCGCGCCGGCATCGTCGTCCAGGTCCCCCTGGGCGTCGCCCTGTTCCCCGGGCTCGCCTTCCTCGGGGGCTGGATCCCCCCCGCCGGCCTTTTGTCCCCCTTCCTTGGCTTCCGGGTCTTTGGGGGCGTCGGCCTTGGAAGTATCCGCCTTTGGGGTATCGGCCCCTTGCCCGTCTTCCAGGGGGGACGGGCCTTTGTCGGCTTGGTCGCCCTCGGGCGGGGCCTTGTCCTTGGGGGCCTTGTCCGAAGACTTCTTGGCTCTCCCCTGCCTCTTGGCCTTCTTCTTGGTCTTGGCGTCGAAGCTCTCGCCTATCTCTGGGATGGGGAGCCCCTCGTTGAGGATCGCGTCCTTCGCCACCTCTATGACCTCGGAGGCGTCCAGGGTCTCCTTTTCAAGGAGCAGCTCGGCAAGCACCTTCAGCGTGTGCTTGTATTTGGTGATGAGCCTCTGGGCGGTGTCGTAGGCGTCGCTTATGAGGGCGTTCACCTCCGAGTCTATTATCCTTGCGGTTTCCTCCGAGTAGTCGCGGTGCTGGGCTATCTCCCGGCCGAGGAATATCTGGTCCTCCTGCTTGCGGAAGTTCAGCGGGCCCAGCTTCTTGCTCATGCCGTAGCGGCATACCATGTTGTAGGCGAGCTTTGTCGCCCTCTCTATGTCGTTTCCCGCCCCTGTCGTCATCTGGTCGAGGCAGACCTCCTCCGCGACCCTGCCGCCCAGGAGTATGGCGAGCCTTGTGAGGAAGAAGTCCTTGCTGTAGGTGTAGCGGTCCTCGGTGGGCAGGTACTGGGTCACGCCCAGGGCCATGCCCCTGGGTATGATGGTTACCTTGTGGAGGGGGTCCGAGTTGGGGAGAAGCAGCGCGACCAGGGTGTGCCCGGCCTCGTGCCAGGCCGTGGTCTTCTTCTCCTCCTCGCTCATGATCATGCTCTTGCGCTCCACGCCCATCATGATCTTGTCCCGGGCGTTCTCCAGATCGGAGCTGTCGACCTTGTCCTTGTTGAGCCTCGCGGCGCCCAGCGCCGCCTCGTTTATGAGGTTTTCCAGATCGGCCCCGGAAAAGCCCGGGGTTCCCCTCGCGACGGTCTGGAGGCTCACGTCGGAGGAAAGCGGCACCTTCTTGGAGTGGACCTCCAGGATCTTCTCCCGGCCGCGCACGTCCGGGACCGGGACCACCACCTGGCGGTCGAAGCGGCCGGGCCGCAACAGGGCAGGGTCCAAGACATCCGGGCGGTTGGTCGCGGCTATGACAATGAGGGCCTCGTTGGGCTCGAAGCCGTCCAGCTCCACCAGGAGCTGGTTAAGGGTCTGCTCCCTCTCGTCGTGCCCGCCCCCGAGCCCCGCCCCGCGGTGGCGGCCGACCGCGTCTATCTCGTCAATGAAGAGTATGCAGGGTGAGTTCTTCTTGGCCTGGCTGAACATGTCCCTGACCCTGGATGCCCCCACGCCCACGAACATCTCGACGAAGTCCGAGCCGCTGATGGAGAAGAAGGGCACCCCGGCCTCGCCGGCTATGGCCCTCGCCAGGAGGGTCTTCCCAGTGCCCGGGGCCCCCATGAGCAGCACCCCCTTGGGTATGCGGCCGCCAAGGCGGACGAACTTGTTGGGCTCCCTCAGGAAGTCTATTATCTCCTCGAGCTGCTCCTTGGCCTCCTCGATGCCCGCGACGTCGTCGAAGGTCACCTTCTTCTGCTCGTCCGTGTGCATCTTGGCCCGGCTCTTGGCGAAGGTCATGGCCTTGCCGCCGCCCTGCATCTGCCTCATGAAGAAGAGGAAGATGGCAATCATTATGACCAGCTGCAAAAGGCCCCCCAGGAAGGTGTACCAGTGGGTGGACCCGGGCGGGGCCACGTTTATGGTCACGCCCTTGTCCCTTAGGAGCGGGACAAGGTCCCGGTCGTAGGGCGGGATGTAGGCCGTTATGCGCCTTCCTGAGTCGGCCAGGCGGACCGTTATCTCGGTCGTGTCTATCGTGGCCTCCTGGACCGAGCCCCCCTGGACAAGGTTCCAGACCTCCGAGTAGCTCCTGCGGGAGGAGTCCTCGGCCGGCTTCAGGTAATTGAACAGCCCAATGATCACAAGGACTATCATCGCCCATATGAGAAGGTTGCGGGAAAAGGTATTCAAAGTTCTCTCCGAGTGCGTCCTCCCGGGCGACAACCCCCGGAGGCCCCCGCCAGGGGCGCCCGGGGCCTTCCGGGTGGGCGCGGCCCGTGGCCGCCGCCCTGATCGCGAACAAGAAATATTTATACCGAAAAAGGGCCGGACATTCAACAGCGCCTGCGGCATCGCCGCGGTCGTGCGGGTTGTTGGGGGGTGCTTGGGGGGAATGGTCTCGGGGGGCTGGCGGGGCCAGCGGGGCCGGGGCGCGGCCCGGGCCCAGGCGGCCCGGAGGGGCCCTCTGGCGAGGGCGGCCCCAGGGTGGCCTTGGGGGGTTCGGGCGCCCCCGGTGGGGCTTGCGGGGGGCCCCGGAAGAACCGGGCAGCCCGGCCAGCCACCGGGCTGGGACCCGCGGCCCGCCTACTTGAGGCGGTAGGTGATGAGCCCGTGGGTGGGATCGTAGGGGGAGACCGCCACTTCCACGCGGTCGCCGAGGAGCACTCTGATCTTGAAGCGCTTGAGGCGCCCGGACAGCATGGCCCTGATCTTTATGCCGCCCTGGGTCTCGACTTCCATGCGGCCGTCACCGTAGGTGTTGGTGACCTTGCCTTCGAGTTTGATTAGGTCTTCGCGGGTCAAATAACTCTCCTTGCTGGGGGGCTGATGATAGCCGCCGCGGCCCTTGGCCCCGGCGGGGCTCGCATCCTTTCCGCCTCGGCCCCCATGCCCCGCCCAGGGGGCGGGGCAAGGGCCCTCGCGGCGATTGAATATTCTAATGCAAGGGGCCCTTTTTTTCAAGAAATAATTTGCCCTAAATGGGCGATTAGGCTGCGCGGGGCCCGGCCCGAAACGGGCCGGGCAGGGCCGGGAAGGGCCGTGACCCGCCAGGATGCGCCGGCCAAGCGGGCTTTGGCCCCAGGAAGGGCTTGGCAAAGCCTGGCAAGGCCCTTGGAAGGCGATTGCGGGCGCGTTTCCGGCGGCGTCCCAATCGTTTCGGGCGACTTCGCGCAATGACCCCCGGTTTCCCGCGGTTTCACGCGGCTCCCGGCCTTCCCCCGCTTTCCCGGCATCTGCCATAACAGCGGCATTTATGCGCCGCCCGGGGGAAGCCTTGGGATGCCGGCCGCGGGACAATGGCCGCCCTGGCAGCCGCGGGCCCTCCCGAGGCCCCGCCAGGGCGGCGTTCCCATGTGATATACTGGGCCGCGGGGGGGTATCCCCGTCCGTTTCCCACGCAAAGTCCTTGCTTCGGTGTTTCAGAGGCGCCCATGCTGCTTTCGCAGATAATAAAGCTGGAGGACAGGTTCTACCAGCTCCTGGAGAGGTCCCAGTCCCCGGAGCTCGCGAGGGCCGTGCTCGTCGAGGAGGCCGAGAGGCTCGAGAGGGCCTCGGCCGCGGCCGTGGGCAAGGGCGGGGCTGTCGCCACCAAGGCGGATCTCTTCGCCAAGGGCGGGAAGAACAGGCTCTCCCAGCGGCTCAGGGAGGCTGGGCCCAGGGAGCTGGGAAAGCTCGCCGAGGAGCTTCGCAAGTCCCCGGGCTGCGTGGGGGCCAGGCCCAGGCCCTCGGCCCCGGGCAAGGCCCAGGCGGCCGCGCTCCCCAGGCACGTGGGCGTGGGGGAGCGGCTGGCGGCCCTCTACCTTGGCCCCTTGGGGCTCAGGATCAGGAACCGGCAGAAGGACCTGCTCTCCCAGGCGAGGGGCCTCTACGACGGCATGAGGGGGCTTTTGCGCATGGGCGAGGGCGGCGACGCCAAGGGCCCCGCCCAGGGCGAGGGGCTTCCGGACAGGGCCATGTGGGGCCTCAAGGGGAGCGTCGCGCTGGCAGGGGCGAGGCTCATGTACTTCTCGGCGATCCTGGGACTTTCCGACTTCCTCTGGGATCTCGTGATGGAGACCCACCCGGTGGGGGCGGGGCCACTCGTATCCGAGGAGCAGGCCATCGCCTGGGCCTGGCTCATAGGGGTCCTGGCGGGCGACGGGCAGACGGTCCTGGCCTTCGCCGCCATGGACAAGCTAAAGACCCTCCCGCCCTTCCACGGGGTCCTCAGGGCCATTTCCGGGAGCACCGTGGAGCTAATCGCGATGCTTGGCAGGTCGGGGAGGGACCGCAGGGAGCGCGTCAAGAACCGGGACGTGGAGGAGGGCCTCTACGAGACCCTTCAGTTCATAGCCCCGTCCCTGTACCAGTTCGAGAAGGCCGGCATCATACCCTACGTCCCCGCCGATCTAAGGGGGGGCCTGGGAAAGGACTCGAGGGATCTTCTGAGGGTCGGCTTCCTGGAGGGGGCGCCCAGCCTCTGGGCGCCCTTCCGGGAGGCCCCGCCCACCCCGGCGGGGCCCCTGGGCCGCAGGTGGCCCTTCCACGGCAGATCCGTCCTCCTCGACTTCCACCTTGACATCTGCGAGATAGCCTGGGCCCTCTACTCCAAGGGGGCCGTCAAGCCCGACATGGAGGAGATAGAGGATGCCTGCCTCAAGCTTGTGAACCTCATCGACTACTACGTGACCAACCCATACCGGCTGAAGGCCGCGGGCTGGCTGACGCTTGCCTACGGCGGCTTCAAGGAGTTCGAGAAGGCCAAGTTCATGCACGGGGTGATGATGTCCATAAACAGCCGGGAGGGCCTGCGGGCCAGAGGCGAGCCCGGCCCCATCCGCACCGGAACGAGGCTGGACACGGGCGAGCCCGGGGTCTTCGCGGAGATAAAGGCCTCCACCACCATGGGGCTCATAGACCTCTTCATAGCCGGGAGGTACCAGGGCGCGAAGGAGCCGAAGGGCACGCCGATCCAGGGGATAACAAGTGACAAGCCCCGCCGGGGGACGCCCAGAGGGCGCAGAGGGCCCGTCAAGCCCGTGCCCTCCGGGGAATTCCCCCAGGCCTTCGACTTCCTGCACAGTGCCAACCCGAAGCTTGCAAAGATTAGATCCCTTGCCAAGAAGGGCGAGGCCGATGAGGCCATGGCGCTGTTTCTGAAGCTGGGTGACCCAGAGACAAGGGATCTCCCGATGTACCTGAACACGGCCTCCCTCGTGATGAACTCCGCGACCCCGGCCCTTGCGAAGCAGCACGCCCCTGAGATACTGACCCTGATGTTCGACAGGCGCTACGGCCACCCCTACCACAAGAACTACGCCGCCCACAACGGGCTGAAGATGATAACCCACTTCGCCGCCCCAGACACCCTGCCCATAGCGAACAAGATCCTGAGCAAGATGCTGGCCTTCGCCCGCAAGCAGAGGGGCCCGGCCGTCCAGTGCTTCTCCTACGGCATCGCGAGGTGCGCGAAGGACGCGGAAAGGGCCATGGCCCCCTTCAAGCCGTAACCCTGGACACATCAAACAGCCCGGATCCCGCACACTCCCCAGTTCCACTAACTTCCCAAGCCCGCAAGCCACCAAATTCCCAAGTCACCAAACGGCTCACGCCTTTTGCGCGAATATGACACAGGCGCATTGCAATCGATGCGAGGTTCCCGCGTCGTGCGCAGAATCCTTGGCAATTGGCTGTTATTGTTGTGGGATGTCGTTGGATGTTATGGGATGTTGCGGGACGCTGCGGGACGCTGTGGGATTATTATAGGAATGTCAGGAAGATTGTGGGGTAATTCATGTGGCGAGGGGAAACCATGCATGCCAGAGATATCCAAATATATGCGGCAAAATAGGCATTATTATGGGTAATTGCCCAAAGCCGCAACACAAAAATATGCGTAATCCAAGGAATTCATATAACTAAAATCTTATTGGGTTTCTTCCCATGGGCAATTTGGTTTCTTTGACGGAATCGCATTTCGGGCACTTGACAAAGGGCACGTCCATATGTATGAAAGACTTAAACTTTTGAAAGTCAGGAACACGCCATATACGGGGCTCCACATGATCGATTTTGGAATCTTTTTCACCACAACAAATTGAAGTAAAGCCCAAGGACTTATCGTATTCCACATAAACATGCATTTCAGTGTTTTCAAGATCTTGCTTGATATCGGCGATATGAAACGGGGGATGGATTTCACAAGTATGTTCAAAAAACGATAAGGATTTATCGTTTTCAGGCTTAATCGAATCTGCCCCATTGTGATTGCCGTCATCTTCCTTTGCCACAATATGCCCCCTTTGATTGGTAATGCCATATGATTCGGGTATAAACAGTCATAACCATTATTTTGAGCCCTAAAACGATCCATATAGCCGTAAGTGCCGGTGTCAAAGTGCCTTTGGCCAAAAAAAGCTCAGGAATCCAAGAAGACCTCGGTCACGCCGGAGCCGCCAGGGATGTCCGTTGGGCTCCCGAACCCTCGGACCCTTGGGTGTCTTTTGAGATAGCTGCTTATCCCGGATTTGAGCCTCCCCGTCCCCAGGCCGTGGATTATGGTGAGCTTGTCCCTGCCTCCCAGTATGGCCCTGTCTATCTCCCGGTCTATCTCAAGCAAGGCCTCGTCGACAGTGAAGCCCAGAAGCTTCAAGGCCGACGGGTCGGTTGAGCCCGGGGTTGCTATGATGTTCAGCACCCTTGGCTCGGGGTCCTTGCCGTTGGCTTCCGCGAGCTCCGCGAGTTCGGCCTTGACCCTTACGTTCCTGCTCTCGACCACGCCCTCGTTCTTGTCCGGGTTCCAGGTAACGACCGTTCCCACCCTTCCGAGCTTGCGGATGAAGACCCTGTCGCCGGCCTTGGGGTCCAGGGGCTGCGGGGACTCGGTCCGGGTGCCCAGGGTCTCGGGCCTGACCCGCTCAAGGTCCCTGTCCAACTCCGCCTTCCTCGCGCCCAACGCGACCGGGTTGGGCGGGTTCCCGTCCTTAAGGGCCGCGCGCAGCTCGGACTTTAGCCCGTCCCACTCCCTGCGGTAGCGGTTAAGGGCCATCTTGATGTCCTGATCCCTCGCCCTTGCCTCCCGGTCGCGCCTTTCGGACTCTTTCAGTTGGAGATCCCTTTGGCGGGAAAGTTCGTCTCGCAGCCCGCGGCGCTCCAGTTCCAGGCCCTCCCTTTCCCGGGCGAGCCTTGAGAGCTCCCTGTCGAGGCTTTCCAACAGCTCGTCGGCCCTCCTGTGGCCCTCGTCCAGGAAACCCCTCGCGGCGTCCACCAGGAAGGCCGGGAGCCCCAGCCTCTGGGCCATGTTGAGCCCTCCCGAGAAGCCGGGCGTTCCGTAGGACAAGCCGTAGGCCGGGAGCCCGTCCTCGGACGAGTTCACCGCGACCGGGACGACCCCTTCGGTTAGCAGGGCCCAGGCCTTGACGAGGTGGAAGTGGGTGGCCGTCACCACGGTCGCGCCCGTCGTCAGGAGGTGCCCCAGCACGGCGAGCGCAAGCGCCGCCCCCTCCTGGGGGTCGGTGCCGTTCCCTAGCTCGTCCAAGAGTATCAGCGTCCCGGCCGAGGCCTTGCCCAAGACGGCCTTGAGCGCCCTCACGTGGCCTGAGAAGGTCGAGAGATCGGACGCAAGGTCCTGGTTGTCCCCCATGACGGCCAGGAGCTCCCCGGGAAGATCCATCCGGGAGCCCTCTTTCGCGTGCACGAAGAGCCCGCTCTTGGCTATCAGGCAGTTGAGCCCCAGGGTCTTGAGGGCTATGGTCTTCCCGCCCGTGTTTAGCCCGGATATGACCAGCATGGGCTTTTCCGGCTCTATGAGGAAGTCAAGGGGCGTTATCCCCCGGTTTTCCCCCCGGAGCCTTTCCTCCAGAAGCGGGTGCCTAAGGCCAATCAGCCTGTAGCCCTTGCCCGGCCCGTGCTCGGGCCGGGAGCAGGCGCGGTCCACGGCCATCCTCGCGCAGGCGCATACCCTGTCCAGCGTGGTAAGGGCGTCCCCGTCGCGGCCAAGGTCCCTTATCCTCTCCCGGCACATGGAGGACAGCCACAATATGATCCGCTCAACCTCCCTGCGCTCCTGGGCCCTCAGGAAGTTCAGGCGGTTGTTGTCGTCCACCGCCTCCATGGGCTCGAGGTAGGCGGTCGCCCCCGTCTTTGACCAGTCGTGGACAAGGCCCTTGCCGGACCCGGATGCCCTCACCTGGATTACGTAGCGATCCCCCCTGGTGGTCACTATGTCGTCGCGCACCAGGGGCGCGTAGTCCGCGGACCGCATGAGGGCCCTTAGCTTGTCGACAAGGGCGTCCCTTGCCAGTGCCTGCTCGCGGCGGAGCCTTCCAAGCTCTGTCGAGGCGGTGTCGAGGATCTCGCAGTCGGGTGAGATCGAGCGTCCCATGGCTTCCAGGAATTCCCGGTAGTCGCCAAGGCCCGCGAGCCCCTCGGAAAGAAGGGGCGCAACCGTTCCCAGGTTTTTCGCGAACGCCTTGACGGCCTCGACGCAGGCGGCCTCCTCGGAGACGAGCAGCAGCCCCTCCACGGGAATGGGCGCGCCCTCTGCCGATAGCGCCTGGGAGAGCCCCGAGAGATCCCTGTGCCCAGAAAGGGGCGGGGCCCCTTGGGACAAAAGGACCCTAACCGCCTCGCCTATCAGATCCCATGAGGCGAGGATGTCCCCGGTTTCCAAGACGGGCGCAAGCCCCAGTATCGCGGAAGACCCGGGTGCCGAGTGCGCGTTGCGGGACAGAAGCGAGTGGTATTCCTGGTATTCCTTGCGGATGGGGTCGTTGGGGGGGGTCTCGGGCAAGGGCGGGTTAACCGCCAAGGGTCGATGGCCGGAAAGCGGCTGGGCGGGGGGATCCTGGGCGGGGTTGGCTGGCGCTTCCTTGGGTGGGTCGGATCCGTATGGCATGCGGGGCTCAGCCTGCGAGGGCCGCGAGGCCCTCCCCGAAGGAAAGGGTACCAGCGTAGAGGGCTTTCCCGGAGATGGCGCCGTACAGCTCCGGCGCCCCGTCCCTTATGGCCGCCAGATCCCCAGGGCCGGAGATGCCGCCCGAGATTACGGTGGGGAGCCCGGAGGCCTTGGCTACCTCCTTTGTCAGGGGGATGTTGGGGCCCTCCTGGGTGCCGTCCCTCGAGACGTCCGTGTGTATGACAAGGGATATCCCCAAGGACGCGAGGGAGGCTGCCGTTTCGAGGAGATCGCGGCCCGCGTCCACCTTCCAGCCCCAGGTGCGCAGTGCGGTCCCCTTGGAGTCAAGGGCAGCGGCTATCTTCCCCGGATGGCGGCCGGCTGCCTTCCTCACAAGCCCGGGGTCCTCCAGGAGCGCGGTCCCCATGATCAGCCTGTCGATGCCCGCGCCTATCCAGAAGTCCACGGAGCGCATGTCCTTTATGCCGCCGCCCAGCTGCAGTTTGGCTTTGACGCTCTCCCGGATGGATTCCACGGCCCTGCGGTTCCCGGACTCGCCCAAGGAGGCGTCCAAGTCCACAAGGTGGATCCACTCCGCGCCCTGGGACTCCCAGTGCAGGGCCATTATGGCCGGGTCATGGCCGTAGACGGTCGCCTGGTCGAACTCGCCGCGCACGAGCCTCACGCACTTGCCGTCTTTCAGGTCTATGGCAGGTATGAGGAGCATGCGTCTTCCAGGCTTTCGGGCCCCTAGAGGACCCCCTTGGTCGAAAGCGCCTCCGATTTCCCGGAAGGGGCCAGAGCCTCCCTCGCGGCCCTGCCGGTCGCCTTGAACAGGGCCTCGCAAAGGTGGTGGGAGTTCCCGCCGCGGCGGCCCTCGAGGTGCAATGTCCAGCCGGCCTTGGTCACAAGGGCCCGGAAGAACTCGCTTGCCAGGCAGAAGTCGAAGTTGCCCGCGCTGGGTTGGGGGAAATCGGCCGAAAAGTGAAGGAACGGGCGCCTGCCCGCGTCCAGCGCCGCCTCGGCGAGGGACTCGTCCATGGGCACGAGGGCCGAGGCGAAGCGCCTGTGGCCCGTGAAGTCGCCCAGGGAGATGGCGAGGCACTCGCCCAGGACCAGCCCGCAGTCCTCGACTGAGTGGTGCAGATCGACCTCAGGGTCGCCCTCCACCACAAGGTCCAGGCCCCAGCCGGCGTGGTGCGCCATGGCGTCCAGCATGTGGGTGAAGAAGCCGGACGGGGTCGAGAGCTTGATGGCCCCGCCGTCCAAGGAGAGGGAGCAGCTAATCCTTGTCTCCTTGGTCTCGCGGGTGACGCTGGCTTTCCTGGGTGGCTTGGATGTCATGGGGATCCTTGCTGGGCCGGGATTATGGCCGTTGCCGGCCCTTTACGGTTCTCTGCCGAAATCATCGGCGGTTGTCTGTTGTCATGGGCGAATGCCGTTATTGGCGGTTTTTGGCCGAAGGCAGCGGCCTTTGCCCTTGCATTTGGCCTTTGGGCTTGTTTTTGGCCTTGGCCCTTGGGCCTTGGGCCTTGGGCCTTGGCAAGGGGGCCGCGGGGATTCGGGCCTTCCCAAGAATATACCCGCCCAAGGGCCCTTTTTCCAGTGGGGGGGGGCGGCTATTGGGCCCCGGCGGGGGTCACAGGGAGCGCCACTAGGCCCGTCCGGGCCATGGCCCTTATCTCGAAAGGGTACAGGCCGTTGATGGCCGTGTCCACCCTCTGGGCGGACCCCGCCACCTGCAGGGTTATGCTGTCAAGGCCTATGGACTGGACGGACATGCCCAGGACGTTCACGAGGTTCATTATCTCGGACTTCCTGGAGGGGTCGAAGGCGACCGTTATGAGCGCGAGCTCGCCAGTCATGGCGAGCTCGTGGGGGATGTCGTCCACCTTTATGACGTCGATAAGCTTCCTGAACTGCTTGGTCACCTGCTCCAGGACCTGCTCGTCACCCGAGACCACCAGCGTTATGCGGGTGATGGAGTTGTCCTCGGTAGGCCCCGCCGCGATGGATTCCACGTTGTAGGCCCTGCGGGTCACAAGGCCAGCCACGTGGGACAGCACGCCCGGCTTGTTGCGGACCAGTATGGAGATGATCTTTCTCATCTGAGCCCTGTCTGCCATGTCGCTAGCCCTCCGTCTCGTAAAAGTCCGTCTGCCCCTTGCCCGCGGGTATCATGGGGAGCACGTTCTCGCCTTTGGCGACCATGGCGTCCAAGAGCGCGGGGCCCTTCTCCGCCACCAGCCAGGACACGGCCCCGTCCAGGTCCTGGGGTTTGTCCACCCTGCGGCTGGGGATGCCGTAGACCGCCGCGAGTTTCGCGAAGTCCGGGTTGTAGCCGAAGACCGTCTCGGAGTAGCGGCGGCCGTTGAAGAACTCCTGCCACTGGCGGACCATCCCCAGGCAGCCGTTGTTGATGATGAGGATCTTCACGGGTATGCCGTACTGGCGCACCGTCGCTAGCTCCTGGAGCGTCATCTGGAAGCCGCCGTCGCCGACCACCGCGTACACCTGCCCCCCCTTGTGGCCCAGCGCCGCCCCCATGGCGGCGGGGAGCCCGAAGCCCATGGTGCCCAGGCCGCCCGAGGACAGGAAGCGCCTCGGCTTGGACACGCTAAGGAACTGGGCGCACCACATCTGGTGCTGGCCCACGTCGGTCACGAACAGGGCGCCGTCCCCGGCCTTGTCCGAGAGGGCCTTTATGGCCGCCTGTGGCCTTATGTCCTTCCCGGCCTTGGGCACCGCCAGGGGGTGCTTGGCCTTGAGGTCCAGGATCCTCGCCCGCCACTCGGGTTTCCTCTCAGGGCTTATGGTAGCCAGAAGCAGCTCCAGGGCTAGCCTCAGATCCCCTTCCACCGGGAGGTCGGCCGGGACCCTTTTGCCGATCTCGGCCGGGTCCACGTCCACGTGGGCGACCCTAGCGAGCGGCGCGAAGCGCCGCACGTCGCCCACCACCCGGTCGTCGAAGCGGGCCCCCAGGCCCACTATGAGGTCGGCCTCGTTTATGGCGATGTTCGCGTACTTGGGCCCGTGCATGCCAGGGAGCCCCAGGCAGAGCGGGTGGGTGTCCGGGAAGGCCCCCTTGGCTTGGAGGCTGGTGACCACCGCCATGTCGGAGCCCTCGGCGAGTTTCAGGAGATCCGCCTGTACCCCTGTGGTTATCGCCCCGCCGCCCACGTAGAGAAGCGGCCTCCTAGAGACGGCGATGGCCTCGGCGAGCTTGGCCACCCCCTCCGGGTCCGGCTTGGGGGATGGGCTGTAGCCCGGGATGGGGACCGTCTTGGGCGGGAAGTAGGAAAGGGCGGCCGTCTGCACGTCCTTGGGGATGTCCACAAGCACGGGCCCCGGCCTTCCGGTGGAGGCTATGTGGAAGGCCTCGGAGAGCGCCGGGAGCAGGTCGGCGGGGTCCTTTATCAGGTAATTGTACTTTGTTATGGGAATCGAGATGCCGTAGATGTCCGCCTCCTGGAAGCTGTCGCTCCCCAGCGAGGTGGTGGGCACCTGCCCGGTTATGGCAACCAATGGCACGGAGTCCATGTGGGCGGTCGCGAGCCCGGTCACAAGGTTGGTGGCCCCGGGCCCCGAGGTCGCGAATACCACCCCGGTCTTGCCCGTGGCTCTCGCGAAACCGTCCGCGGCGTGTATGGCCCCCTGCTCGTGGCGGGCCAGGATGTGGCGCAGCCCCGAGTCGTAGAGCGCGTCGTAGAGCGGGATGACGGCGCCGCCCGGGTAGCCGAAGACGAGGGGAGTGCCCCGCTCCTTCAGGAACCTCACTATGGCCTGGGCCCCGTTGAGGATGTCCTCCGCCTTGGCTGGGCCTTTGGCGGCCCTGGAGGCCTTTATGGCCTTCACCGCGCTCGCGGCCTTGGATGCCACGGCGCTGGCGGCCTTGGACGCGGCGGCCTTCACGGCCGCCGCCTTCCCGGCCTTGGGTGCGGCGGCCTTGTCGGCCGCCTTGGCCCTTGGTGCCTTGTCTTTGTTTTTGTCGTCTGGGCCCATAATCCTAAGCCCCTCCCGGTTTTTAACGTGCCTCGCCCCTGAACTCCAGGGCCTGCCTGAGCGTCTGCCCGTCCACGAACTCCAGGTCCATGCCCGAGGGAAGCCCCCTCGCGAGCCTGGTCACCCTAAGATCCCTGCCCCCCAGCTGGGTGACGATGTAGGAGCAGGTGGCCTCGGCCTCTGGCGAGCTTCCGGTCGCGAGTATCAGCTCCCTTACCTGCGAATCGGTCTTCGCCAGGGCGTCCACCCTTGCCACAAGGTCCTGGATGTTGAGCTCGTCCGGGCCGATCCCGGCCAAGGGGTTCAGCACCCCCCCCAGGACGTGGTAGAGGCCGTGGTAGATGCCGGAGGCCTCGATGACCATGAGATCGGCCGGGCTCTCCACCACGCAGATGGAGCCCCTGTCCCTTTTGGGATCGCTGCAGCGGGGGCAGGGGTCCTGGTCCGTGTAGTCGTGGCAGACCGAGCAGAAGCGTATGCGCTCCTTCACGGCCATGAGGGCCGCGGCCAGGGCGCTCACCTCATCCTCCGGGCTTCTCAGAAGGTGCAATGCGAGCCTGGTCGCGCTCTTGCGCCCTAGCCCAGGGAGCTTGGAAAGCCTTTCAACGAGCTCCTCGATCTGCGGTGGGTGTTTCATCTGTGACCTTTTGGCCGTGACGCCGGCATGATGATAAGAGGCAAAATAGCAAGATAGGGGCCGTGATTTCAAGCCCTTTTTGGGAGAGCGCCCCTCCCGGCCCCGGAAAACGGGGCTTTCCGGGCCCCTTGCCATGATTCGGCCCCAAAATAGGCCCAAAGTGGCCAATCGCCGCGCAAAATCCCGCCTATGGGCTCCACCCGGTCGCATCCCAATGGGTGCGCTCGCGGCCTTTGCCACCGTGGCCCGTGGGCTTGAGGCCATCCAGGGCTTCCGCGGCCTGGGCGTAATATACTTAAAATAAAGACCTAAATCCAGTAAGATAATTTTGATGCAGGATGGCTTTTGGCGGGGCATGCGGCAAGTGTGGCATCCTGAAGTCATGGGGCAAAGACATGCCC
>JAITKK010000085.1 GCA_031278475.1 Deltaproteobacteria bacterium | reverse complement strand
TTCAATGGATGCCGAATTTAGCAAAAGTGAGACCAAGAGGCTTTTTTACGTGGCTGCAACTAGGGCAATGGATCACCTTGCCCTCATTGGTAAAGTGTATAAAAGCAGTACTGCTAGCTCCAGCTGGTTGGCTGGCTTCACAAAATTCAAAAATGAGGAGGATCATGTAGCCAAAGACATAATCCGTTTCACCGAAGATATGCAAATTAAATGCGAGGAAACAGAGATTCCGCCTGATGATTCCGAGGACACTGAAAATTCGCCCGATGGTACTGAGGACACTGAAAATCCGCCCGATCGTACCGAAGATACGGCTGACCATAAGGAGCTGGCTGAGAGTGGGAGCAACAAAACGGATTCCAAGCCTTTACAGAAGGATGAACCAAAAATCGATGCCCGGATGTTGGCACCACTTCCACGGGGCGGATTCCTCTCGTTGAATGTCACAACCTATTCGAAACTCTGGGCCGAGCTCAAAAATGCCGGGGATGCGGCGGATATCTCGACCATTCTTAGAAAATTGCGGCTGGACGAAGCCCCTACCAACGGGGATGGGGAACCACGCGCGGTGCTGTTTGGCCCAAGGGGGAAGCTCAAGGCCAACGAGAGGGGGAATTTGTTCCACGCCTTGATGGAGTCCACCGACTGCGCCTTCGATCTCGCCCGATACAAAAAGGACCTAGAGATTAAAGCCCAGGAACTTCACCTCTCGCCTACAGCCGTGGAGCTGGACTTCATCGCCCAGAAGGCAATGGAATTCCAGGAAAGCGACATAGGCAGGCTGCTTCGGAATTCCATCGAAAAAAATCTCCCCGTGTTCAGAGAGTGGCCCGTCTGGTTGCGCCTTGACCAAGACGAGTTCGGGAATGGCCCCATAATCCTAAACGGTGCGATCGATCTCTTCTTCGTGGACTCTAAGTCCGTGGGTCACGTGGTTGATTTCAAATTCACATTCGAGAAATCAGAGCCCCGCTACGAAAGGCAAGTGGAGCTCTACGCATTGGCTGTAAAGGAGAGTGGGTTTGTGGATAAAGTCGAGACGATGCTATACTATCCCAAGCTCTGAGTGCGAGCGTCTTCGATAAAATGCGTGAATAGAGTTGTTCAGTTCCTCTTGACTTAATCGCCATTCTAACACTTGGGGTTTTGGCTGACCAGCACCCGGTTGATACGAATTAAACGGGCTGCTTGGATTGCGGCAAAGCAGCAAGTGGTTCCTATCAGGGCGCATCCGCTATTGTCTTGGCAAAGGTCAAGGCTGATTGTGCCGAAAAGCCAGCTGCCTACCAATTGCTAAGAACGAATGGGTAAAATCAAGCTCATCGGTTATCTGGCCGAGCAAAAATTTTGCATCATAAAAACCCCTAAAACCCCCAGATCCAACCTAAAATTCACACATTTTTCACAAAAACACCTAGGGAACTTTCCGGCGTAGCAGAGGCACGAGGGGTTTGCGCAACCCATGGATTGGCAACTGGCTGTAGCCGTTGTTTCCAGCCAAAAACTTGCCAATCCAGGGGAAAAGAACCATAATGGACAATTGTCCGCATGGGCGGACGAAGGTGGCGGAGCCGCTGCCTCCGGGCCTGAGGCATGTAAGTTCCAGGGCTTTGGGCAGGGGCTGGCTTCCTTGCGTTTATCGCATGGAGTACATCAATTTTGTCACATTATTTCTATTTTGTATATTATGGTGTAATATGACCTCTTTTGTTCCATTAAGCTTGGATCATGCGCCAGTGTTCAGGGAATTTGAAAAGAAATACCCACTGACAGCCTCTGATTCTAACTTTACAAACATGATAATTTGGCAAAATTATTACAATTTCTCCTGGGCGAGGCTGGGCGATTCCTTATGCGTGAAGGCCAGTCCTCAGGGCGGAAAGCCTTTCTGTCTCCCACCGCTGGGGGACACGACATCCCTTGAGGCCTGGGACTTCCTGGCGGATAGCTTGGAAACCCCCTTGTTCTCAAGGGTCCCGGAAAGGTGTAAGGATTTCATCGGCCAACACCGCCCTGGTTGGCTGATCGTGCCGGACAGGGACAATGATGACTATGTTTACCTTAACAACAAGCTCATCACCCTGTCAGGCAGGATCATGCACCAGAAGAAGAACCACTACAATTACTTCAGGCAGAACTACCAGCACGAGTTCCTCCCCATAGACAAGGATCTTTTCCCGGAGCTCAGATCCTTGGGCGACAGGTGGCTGGATCAAAAACTGGAGCAGGGCTGGGAGGACTCCCACCTCACAGTGGAGAAGGAAGCCATCTCCGTCATATTGGAGAACTATGAAGCCCTCGGGGTATCCGGCATCGCAATCAAGGTTAACGGGATAATCGAGGCCTTCTCCATCGGGGAGATGCTAAACGAGGATACGATAGTCGTCCACGTGGAGAAGGGGAATCCCGGGATCCGTGGCATTTACGTGGCCCTTGTCTCTAACTTCTGCCGCATGACGTTCCCGAACGCCACCTACGTGAACAGGGAGCAGGATCTTGGACTCCCTGGGCTCAGGCACTCAAAGCTGTCCCTTAAACCCGTGGATTTCGTCCATAAATACCTTTTGCACCCTAAAGGCCTGCCCGAGTAGTGCCTAATCAGGCTCCCTTCAAGGGGGGGACTTTCCAGCGGCAAAGGGTGACTTTCCAGCCTATGTTTTCTAAGGGCTAGCCCTGGGGACATACAAAAGACCTAATCAAACGCAACCAGCTATAATCTTTTCAATGCGCTTACTGGCAATCCCCTTGCCTCATTTGGGTAGCTGAGTAGGTTTGCGTATTGTCTTGTATGTGAATTTTTGGATACCCACCTAGCAAGAAATTTACTGCATGATTATGTGCCTGATAAGCCCGATAAGCCCGATAAGCCTCATCTGCCCCTATCATGCAATAGCCCCAAACAAACCCAAAAAACCACCAATTGGAGCCCTTCGGACAATCCAGCAACCTGTTCTAGGATTGAAGCTTAAGCCATATTTCTTGACGGTTTTATGGACGGGTTCTCTTTCTTTATGAACAGCGGGATTTCCGGAAACGCCAAAAGCTGATTCAGGGGGAAACCATTTTCGGGAAGCTGCGTTTAAGTCTTCTCTATATATAGTATAAAATTAGAATATTATACTATATATACCCTAATAATCCTTGCCAAATAACGCCGTAATGTTGTACAATATATAGATCCGACTGAGCCCGCCTCCCTCCCATAGGCCCACAACGGAATGGCTTCCGGCCTAAGTGTCGGGAAGCTGGGGCCCATGGACACTCGGAATCTTTCGAGAGGTTTTTTTTGTCGCGCTTAATTCTTTGCTTAGTGTTATTTGCCTTTGCCTTCCAAGGCTGCTCCCCTGTCTCCGAGGAAGAGCTTCAGAGCCTCCGCAACGAGACCGAGGCCCTGGAGGCCGAATTGGAGCGGCTCAAGTCCGAGGGGGACATCCTTAACCGGGCACTCGACAACGTGTACCGGGAGAAGGACAGGGTCTTGGACAGGATCGACCAGCTCTCCAACCCCGCAAGGCAGCAGGAAGGCGAGGAGGCCCTAACAGCCCTTCAGACCGACGGCGGGGCTGGTTCGGAAGACTCCGCCGCCCAGCCTTCGGGCAACCAGAGGAAATACAAAGTGCAAAGGGGCGACACCCTGTCCCAGATTGCCAGCCAACACAACACGACCATAGAGGCCTTGGTCAGGCTCAACCCATTTTTGGCCAACAGGTCGCAGTTCATGGTCTGGGAGAACGACACACTGACTCTCCCAGGCGCTGCCGCCACGGGAGGCGGCAGCGCCCAAGCCGCCCCCTCCCCGGCTAATCCCGGGAACGCCGGCGGCTTCAACTGAGGTACCAATGGAAGGCCGCTTTGACATAAAGAGAATCCGCCGGATCGTTGTTAAGACGGGCAGCCGGATCATCTGCAACGACCAAGGGCTGGCCTTGGACCGCCTCAGGGCCCTCGCCGGGCAGGTTGACCTCTTGCGCAGGAGGGGTATGGAGGCGGTCCTGGTATCCTCCGGGGCGGTGGCGGCGGGCCAGAAGAAGCTAAAGAACAACTCCAGGACGCTCACAATCAAGCACAAGCAGGCCTACGCCGCGGCGGGTCAGGTGGCCCTGATGGCTGCCTGGGAGAAGGCCATGTCCACCCATGACATAAAGGTCGCGCAGATTCTTCTGACCGCGGACGATCTAGCCGACCGCCACCGCTTCATCCACGCCCGGAACACGCTATTTACCCTCCTTGAGATGAGGGTCATACCCATAGTGAACGAGAACGACACGGTCGCCCTGGAGGAGCTCAAGGTGGGCGACAACGACACCCTTGGCTCGCTGGTGGCATCCCTTGCCGAGGCCGATCTTTTTGTGAATCTCACGGACCAGGACGGGCTCTACGACTCCGATCCCAGGGAGAACCCCGCCGCGAGGCTCATCCACAGGGTGGAGAAGGTGGGCATGTCCGTGCTCGCGAAGGCGGGCCGCAACGGCGGCTCCCCCCTTGGCACGGGCGGCATGTACACCAAGGTCAGGGCGGCCGGGCGCCTCGCGGAGCGAGGCGTCCCCAGCATCATCGCGAACGGGCTCACAAGGGACATCCTCCCGAGGCTCATGGAGGGGGAGGATTTGGGCACCTACTTCAAGCCCTCCGAGAAGCCCAGGGGCTCCCGCAAGCACTGGCTGGCCTTCGCGGCCAGGCCCAAGGGCAAGCTGGTGGTGGACGAGGGCGCGGCCAACGCCATACGCGACCAGGGCAAGAGCCTCCTGCCCAAGGGCATAACCGCCCTGGAGGGGCAGGTCCTGGCAGGCGACGCGGTCACCATCGTGGAGGGGGACGCCTCCTCCGAGCTGGGAGTGGGCCTTGTCAACTACCCCAGCCACGAGCTCATCGCAATCATCGGGAGGGGCAGCCAGGAGATACAGGAGGCGCTGGGCTACTGTCACTCGGACG
>JAITKK010000083.1 GCA_031278475.1 Deltaproteobacteria bacterium | reverse complement strand
GCGAAGGCCGAGGTGGAAAGGGCGACCCCAAACGCTACCCCAATCACCAATGCAATAACTTTCTTCATAAAATTCTCCTTGTCATGAAGATTCAAAAATTCTGACAAGGCGCCGAATTTGCCCAAATGGCGACCTTGCCAGCGTTACGGTCAATGTTAGTGCCACCTGCCGGGTTGCTCGCAAAATGCGAATTCCTAGTTGGTGACAGGTCGGGACGGCATGGCCCCCAAGCCGTAGAACAAGGACTTGGAGTCAGGATCCAAGGAACAAAGATCCTTGGGCCTGATGCCGCCTATGGGAACGGAAATACCTCCGTGATGGTATTAGCGGATTATGAACGACTTACGCCCTTTTGGGGGGCCTTTTGGTGGTGCTATCGGGAAAAAGTACCGCCCACCGGTTGTTTGCCAAAAACAAGGGTCAGGCCAGTTCGCCCCTCAAAAATAGAATAAGGGGGCAATCAGGCTTGAAGAATGCTAAGCAAAATCAATACCAATGCCAAAAAATCAAATTTTTTGTATATAATTAAGGAATTATTTGGACTGGTCGTATTTTTACGAATTGAACGGAGTTATTTTTTCAACACTAATTTAATATAATTGATAAAAATTTACCACAATATGTAAAGACGACCGGGGGTATTTTGAAGGTGGATTTTTTGGATAACATTTATTTTTTGGGTTTTTTGGGCACATTTTTTGTACTCAAATGGATTATACAAAAAATTGATATGTTTTCAAGTGTTTTTCCAGCCGGATCGATAAATTTTTTTTATCAAATTTCTTAGTCACCTTTGAGCGGCAATATATAAATATAAGTCATGTGCGTGGAGGCATAACTGGGAATCTGATATGTGAAAAGATAGCGAAAACACCAGGAAATCATCTAGTCAACCCTTTTTTTCAAGGCCTTGGCTCGCAGCCGTAGCAACGGGGCTCCCCTAAATAGCCCTCTAAGAGGGTAGTTTAGGGGTGGGCTCTTGACTCGGCCTTGGGCTCGCCCTTGGGCTGGGCCCCTGACCACGGCCATAGGCACGGGCAGGGCCGCCAAGGCCCCGCCCGTGGCTAACTTCACCGAGACGTAGAGCCAGGCGGTCTTGTCCAAGCACTGGGGGGAGGGGATGTGCTTTGGTGAACTCGTCCCCGGACTTGAGGTTGTCCCCCACCTGGGCCATGTCTGACATCCCGCTGAGCACGGTTGAGACCTCCTTCTGCGCCCTGAGCCACTTCAGGGCCCAGGCGGCCATGGACCAGCCCGGGTGGATCGCCTGCAGCCTTGCGCCCAGCTCGTCCGGGAGGTGCCTCGCCAGGAAGCCGCCCCGGAGGGGCTCCATCACCACCACCCCGACGCCCCTGGAGGCGGCAAGCTTCAGGCCCTTTAGCCCGGCCTGGTACTCCGTGTCCAGGTAGTTGTACTGGATCTGGGCCATGGCCCAGTCGTAGGACTTGCAGATCGTCTCGAACAGGCCGTAGCTGTCGTGGTAGGAGAAGCAGGGGAAGCGGATCCTGCCGTCCTTCATGGCCTCCTCGAAGAACTTGACGAGCCCGAAATTGACCATGGGCTCCCAGACGTGGGAGTTCAGGTTGTGGGCCAGATAGAAGTCTATGTGCCTGACGTCCAGCCTCCGGAGCTGCTCGTCCAGGAACTTGTGCATGTCGGCGTGGCTGTTCACAAGCCAGGTAGGGAGCTTGGTCGCGAGCAGGATCCTTTCCCGGTAGCCGTCCTTCAGGGCATGGGCCAGGAAGGGCTCGCTGGCGCCGGGGCTGTTCCTCCCGGAGCTGTGGTAGGCGTAGGCCGTGTCCACGTAGTTCACGCCCCGGTTTATGGCGGTTCGGAGCATGTTGGTGGCCAAATCTATGTCTATGTTGTCCGGCTTGGGTCCGTGAAGCGGCAGGCGCATGCAGCCGAAGCCAAGGATGGATGCCTTCTCCCCTGACTGGCCGATGGGTCGTTTTTCCATTATGCGGGGCTCCTTGTGGGAAATCGGCCCGGACAGGGCCCGCCGCTCGGTACCCCCAAGAAAAGCTTCAGGAACGGAGGCCTGTGCCCTAAGAAGGCAAGAGGCGGGTCGCTAACGCTTTTGTTGGAGAAACTGGCTGGGCCGCTAGCCGGGGCCTAAGGTTAGGTGTGTTGGGAAGCCAAAGGCCGGTTGCGGGCCTTGGGCGTGGCTTGGGGCGATTGCCCCTTTTGGGGAAGATACCCGGAGACCAGGCCCCGGCCTTGCCCAGGCAAGGCCGGGGCCCTTCCGAATCTTAGGTGACGGGTGCCCTTGAGGGCAACTTGCGCGTCTTAGGCGAAGTCCTGGGAGGAGAAGGCAGGGGCCCTGAAAACCATGAGCTCGGCCCCGGGATCGGCGTAGGCGGATGGTGGAAGGCCAGCCTTGCGGCAGGTGTTCTCCACGAACTCCAAGGGGGCGAAGCCGTACTCCACCGCGACGGAAGGAAGAAGCACTCCCCTCCCCTTGGGGTGCACCAGGTAGAGCCCGTCCCGGCCGATCACGATCTTGTCAATGCCTTCCAGTTTCTCGGGCTGGGTAAGGACGGAGACCACTATCTCCAGCTGGTCCACCTCCGGGAGCGAGACCGCGTTGAAGCGGTGGTCGGCGAAGGCGGCCGCCTTGGTCATCCTGGCTATGGTCTCCTTGACCGGCCTCGACCAGTCGAAGACCCCTATGCAGCCCCTCAGATCGCCGTCCTTCTTAAGCGTCACGAAGACCCCGCCGTTGCCCTTGAGCTCCGGGCCCTCCGGCTCGGGCTTATCCTCCAGGGTTGCCCTTAGCAGTTCACGGCACCATTCGAGGATGGCCATCTTCTCGTCCTTGGTAAAATCCAAGGCAACTTTTTCCTGCGCCATTCCCAGGCACCTCCTTAATAGGCAGTGGGAACCTTGCCTTTTTTGGAAATTATAGCAAAGGACGGGAAAATTGGACAGAAATTCGCCACAGCAGGCACTTTTGGCCCGATTTGGCAGCCTTCCCAAGCATGGAATCCGTCCTTTCTTAAAGACGGCGGGGCTTTTGGCCCCAAGTGCCCGAGCCCTTGGACAATGGGCAATTCCTGAAGCGAAAGGCCGATATCCCAAGAAGGCAGATATCCCAAGAAGGCCGATATCCCAAGCAAGGGGAGGGTATCTTTGGCCATGCGGCTTTAAGGTGAGCGGCTAGCTGACAATCAACTAGAGGAGTGCGGGAGGGTACCCAGCGGAAAGCAGGGGCGGGCCCATATGGCTGTCAGGATCACCGCTTATAGCTTGGCACAATTTTAATTTCACCTGGATATCGCATAATGCTAACAAAAATTTAACAGCTCCCGACAATCATAAAGCAGTGCATGGAAACCCAGCGTTCCCCGCCCCGGCCCGAGGCCGGGGCGGGGGTCCTCTCCAAACGGGCCGCGAGACGTGTAATTCCCGTGCATGCCTTGGGCTCGGGACTGTTTGCCAATGCCCTTGGCATTTATTTCACGGGATAAATGCAATATACTTGATTGGAGTGCCCCCCTGCCTTTGATTCGGCCCCCACGGCCCCTTTCCGCACGTCTTTGCCCCCCAGAGGAAACCTGACCCATGCCACAAGAAGAGAACGAAAGCGGGAACCCGTTGCCTTGGGTCCTCGTCCCGGCCTACCAGCCGGACGAAAAGCTCCTAAGGCTTGCGGAAGGGCTGCTGGAGGGTGCGTGCTTTTCCCGCATTCTTGTGGTGGACGACGGCTCCTCCCCGGACAAGGCCCATATCTTCAAGAGCCTCGAGGGCATGCCAACGGTAACGGTGCTCCGACACGCAGTGAACAGGGGCAAGGGGCAGGCCCTTAAGACCGGGCTCAACCACTTCCTTCTGGAATCGGACCCGGCCTGCCCGGGGATCCTCACCTGCGACGCCGACGGCCAGCACCTGCCGGGGGACTGCGTCAAAGTGGCCGAGGAAGGCGCCGCGAACGGCGCCTTCACCTTGGGGGTGCGCAACTTCGGGAAGGGCGTTCCCTTCAGGAGCTGGCTTGGGAACACCATAACCAAGATCCTTTTCGCCCTCTTCACCGGCCACTACTGCTCCGACACCCAGACCGGGCTCAGGTTCGTCCCAAGAAGCCAGGCCGGGTTCTTCCTGCAGGTTCCCTACGACCGTTTCGACTACGAGTTCGCGGCCCTTGTGAACGCGACCTCGGAGCTAAAGGGGAAAGTAAGGGAGGTGCCGATTGAGACAGTCTATCTTGAAAAAAACGCCTCCTCCCACTATCGCTCCTTCCACGACTCCATAACCATCTGCGCGGTCTTCCTGCGCTACTTCGGGCTCTCGGTGTCAACGGCGATCCTTGACTTCGTGACCTTTGGGATCTTCTATTATCTTTTGCACAGGCTGCTTGTCGCCTTCGTGATTGCCAGGACCATATCGGTCATCTTCAACTTCCACTTCGCAAGGACCTGGGTCTTCAAGGCCAAGAGCCACCTTGTGAGGCAGTTTTTGAAATACGTCGGCCTCGTGTTGTTCAACATGGGGATCGCCTACGGTTTTACGTACCTTGTCTCTTACCTGTTCGGGGGATACGTGCTCTTGGCCAAGGCCATTGCGGAAGCAAGCCTCTTCCTTTTCAGCTTCGTGATTCAAAGGCGTTTCATCCTGGTCAAGGACAAACCGGACATCACGTGAACTGATAGGTATCGGAGGTGTTTGGCGGGAGTTTGAAGTGGCTTTGATGTGGCTGACGGGAGTTCGATGGGGCTTTGATGTGGCTGGCGGGAGTTTGAAGGGGCTTTGATGTGGCTGGCGGGAATTCGATAAGACTATGATGAGGGTAATATCAGGCCAATATGTTGGCAATATCAGGCCAATATGCTGCCAATATCAGGCCAATGTGGGGCCAATACAAGGTAAATCCTGGCTTTTTTGCCTTTTTTGTTTGAGCCCTTAGGATAATGGTTTCCTTGATTCCGGATTTTGGAACCTACCCAATGACTTATTCGTCAAGCGTTAGCCTTGTTTGACCGTTTTCTTAATTTCAATTGTTTCCACCATTTTCTATACTTAATTAATCGGCTCCGAAATTCCTTATTCGTCAAAATACCGATGATATATGACAGTGTAAGTCAAAAGAATCATTTTTTATTGATTCTCAAAATTACTTTAAATTTTTTTTGGAATAAAAAAAGCCCCTAAGGGCTAGTTGGAGTGCCGCTCCAATTCGCCCCTTAGGGCTTGTGCGGAAAACCATTGGATCTCCGGTTGGGTGTTGACGTGGTGGTGCCTTAGGCCATATTTTAATACGACCGCGCCCTCCTGGAAAACTCTCAACCGACATGTTTCAGTACAGTTCTGAATTTTCCTCTATGCTGTTGAGCTTTAAATCGTTTAAATTTTGAGCTAGGCGATGATAGTCTAGAAGCACTCGCTGATTGTGTCCGAATCCATCTAAAACCTTGTCCTTGAGAATGATGAGATGGGATTCCACCTCTTTGAACCTTCTCGGCCTGTTGAAGAAACCCTGCCAAATATCGGTCAATTCTCTCAAAGCCTGCATCACTGCAGCGGCATCTAGAGGCATCCGAAACCTTTCGGTATCTCTATCCGGTTCGCCCTGGGCATCCAGGGGCGAAGGACGGATGAGACGTCCCAATGCCCTCACGAGACGCTCTCTCGTTACGCCCAAGCCTCCGGCTAAACAGCTGGCCATCAGCTCGTAGTCAGTTAGCATGCCCATGTGTTCCTCCGTGAAAACATGTCCCCTTTGGGAGTGTGATCCTGCTTCCTTGCAGGTAAAAAACGATGATCCGGGAAGTTTTCGTCCCCACTTAAGCCTACGAAAAACCTCCTTCCTTGCTTATTTTGAATCCTGATTTTTTTATCTTTCGATCTTTTTGCTAAGAATCTAAGATTAAAAAATGGAAGCTTTCTAAAATTTATATTCTAGCTCCTCCACCCTTCTTATCGTCAGAACATGAGAGCACTTTAATTATTTTTTACATCAAGTATCACAAATTTTTTCCCCAATCCTTATCGTTTACGCTTTTCTAAGATTCTTAAAATTATTTTACGATTAAACGCCAAATCCTCCGGTTATATCGAATTTTAATTTATTTATAAAAAAGCATATAGTCACTTTTGCCCTTATATTTGTTGGACTCTAGCTTCTTAGGCCTTTTTCTTTGTTGATTTTTGCCTCCCCCTACTCCTTTCGGCATTCAATGACGCAAAGCTTGATCGCCCCGTGACCCATATTTGATGCTCGTGGGAGCCAAAGCTACCCTTGCGTTTAACCCCACGCACTCACCCATACCCAAGCACTTGCCAATGCCAATCCCCATGCCCATGCCCGTGCACTTTCCCGTGCCCAACCACTTGCCCGAGCCCATCCGTTTCCCCGTGCCCTATAAAGCTACTTTGCGCTCTCTGGCACAAGACATATCTTCTTTGGATTTTTTAAGAACATCTTCAGGCATTCAATCTTGTTTGACAAAAGATGAGTATTATCCCAATATTTTTTAATATTCTTAGATTGCGCTTTTCGGGGCGTTAGGCAGATATCCTTAGATCGCACTTGTGGGGGGTATTGCAAAACAATGCTCGGAACCCTATAAGGCTTGTGGACTTTACTTGCTTTTATAATTTTTAAGAGGTCGCATGAAACAAAATTTTATAAAATGATTCAGATAAAGGTCCCTCAAGGCATGCCAATCCGCAAAACAACTTTGCGATTTTACCAAAAAATTACCCAAAGGGACCTACCATAAAGGCTTATCTTGGCATCTTTGTTATATTTGCACCAAATTTCCAACAAAAGACAAAACTTCCCTAAGCAAGTTAAAAAAACCGCTAATTTTCCATAGCAAGCAATGAAGGCAACAATCCCTTGGCAATCGCACTAACCTAAGGGTTGGGCGCAATATCACCGTAGCACCATAGCCCAAGCAGCATAGCCTCAAGCTACAAGGCCATCCCCTTATGGCTAATCCCTGGCCAGCCGGCTAAGGGCGGGGTACTTTTTAAGCTTGTAGAGGAAGATGTTCCGCTTGATGTCCAAGAGCGCGGCTGCCCTGGACTGCACCCCGTCGCATTTCTCCAAGGAAGACCTTAGAAGCCCCTCCTCCAGGCGTTCAAGGGTCTCGGACAGGCTAAGGGTTGGCGGGACCAAGGAGGCCAGTTTTTCGGATATGGGATCGGGAGGGCTTGCCGCGAACTTGTCCCACTTGTACTTAAAGACGTTGCGCTTGACCCCCAGACGGTCGGCGGCCCTGGCCTGCACCCCATCCTCCAGGTCAAGGGCCTTCCTAAGAAGCCCCTCCTCCATCGCGTACAGGGCGTGGTTCAGGGACAGGGTGCCCACGGGGTACTCCTTGAAGGCCAGGGTGACCCACTCGGGGACGGGTTCCCCAAGGGCCTTGGAAGATCCTTGCGGGGCACCCTCTTCTTTCTGCTGGGTGGGTTTTGCAAGGCCTTCTTGGACGGGGGCCCTTTTCCCGGGCTTGGGCAAGGCTGCCCTGTCCCTCAGCTCTTCCGGGAGATCCTCGGGCGATATCACGTCGCTTGTCGCGAGCACCAAGGCACGCTCTATGACGTTTTCCAGCTCCCTGACGTTCCCAGGCCAGTCGTGGGCGTAGAGCACCCTCATGGTCTCGTTGCTGACGGTCTTGCGGCCCCCATCCTCCTGGTACTTGGACAGGAAGTGGGCGACCAGGAGGGGGAGATCGGCCAGGCGCTCCCGCAGGGGCGGGAGCGGGATGTGGACCACGTTCAGGCGGTAGAAGAGGTCGTCCCGGAAGTTCCCCAGCTGGATCTCCTGCCTGAGGTCCTTGTTGGTGGCCGACACCAGGCGCACGTCCACCCGGATGGGGGTGCCAGCCCCCACCCGCTCTATGGTCCTCTCCTGGAGGGCGCGCAGGAGCTTCACCTGCGCGCTCTGGCCCATCTCGCCAACCTCGTCCAGGAAGAGGGTGCCCTTGTCGGCCAGCTCGAAGCGGCCGGGGCGGGTGGCGTCGGCGCCGGTGAATGCCCCCTTCACGTGCCCGAAGAGCTCCGACTCGAGAAGGGTGGAGGTCAAGGCCGAGCAGTTGACCGCAACGAAGGAGTGTTGCCTTCTGGTGCTGTTGTGGTGGATGGCCCTGGCTACCAGCTCCTTGCCTGTCCCGGACTCCCCGGTTATGAGCACGTTGGCCCGGGTGGGGGCCACCTTCTCGAGAAGCCCGTAGAGCTCCATCATGGCCTTGGATTTCCCTATGAGGCTCCCGAAGCTGTGCCTCGCGGTCAGCTGGTCCCTTAGCTCCCTGTTCTGCCTGCCCAGCCTGGAGAGCTCCATGGCCTTGGCGACCGTCCTTGTGAGCTCGTCGTTCTTGTAGGGCTTGGTGAGGTAGTCGAAGGCACCCTCCTTCATGGCCTTGACCGCGAGCTCCACCGTGCCGTGGGCCGTCAGCATCAGCACAGGCACCTCGGGGCGGGAGGCCTTGACCTTCTCCAGGAGCTCTATGCCGCTGCCGTTGGGCATGGTCATGTCCGTGAGTATGAGGTCCACCTCGGGCTGCCCCTCGAAGACGCCGAAGGCCTCCTCCCCGCTCCCCGCCGTGAGAACGTCGTAGCCCTCGGCCAAGAGCATCTCGGACAGCACCAGCTGGTAGTTGGGCTCGTCGTCGACTATAAGGATAAGTCCTTCCATGTTGCCTTCACAAAACCCCTTAAGGGCCCTCCGGGCCGCCATTATAGCAAAAGGGGGCGCATGGCGCCCCCCCCTCGTATGCCCCGTATCCACCCATATCCGCCACTATCAACCCGCCCGTTAATATCAACCAACGCTCCGCCCTGGGGAGGGCAAGCCGCCCCTTTGGGGCCCCATCGGGGCCCCAAAGGGGCTCCGTTGCGGCCCCATTGGGGCGCGTTGGGGCCTTAGGCGTCCTTCCCTTTGGCCGGGAGCCCGGGCGCGAGGTAGGTCCCTGCCAGCGGCAGGGCGATGGTGACTATGAGCCCGTGCTCCCCGGGGCCGCCCTCCCGGTTGGTGAGCCCCAGGGTGCCGCCGTGGCTCTCCACGATGTTCCTGACCAGGACCAGCCCCAGCCCGGTGCCCTTGGTCTTGGTGGTGAAAAACGGCTTGAATATGTTCTTGAGCGCCGAGGGCGTGATGCCCTGGCCCGTGTCGGTGACAAGCACCCGCACCCTGCCGCCCCCGGTGGGTAGCTCGGGGTCCGGGTCCAGCTCGGTCGAAACCGAGAGCTGCCCCCCGTCCGGCATGGCCTGGATGGCGTTCACCAGGATGTTCATGAAGGCCCTGTGGAGCAGGGCCGCGTCCGCCATTATGGGCTCGGGGTCGGTCCTCAGGCTCTCCTTGAGCTCCACCCCGTTCTTGGCCATGTCGGCCTCGAGAAGAACGAAGATCTCCTCGAGTATCTCCTCCACCACGACGGGCGCGAAGCGGGGCTCCTGGGGCCTCGCGAAGTCCAAAAAGTCGGTGACGATCCTTGAAAGCCTTTCCGATTCGTCGACAATGGCGCCCGCGAGCCTCGCGAGCTTGGGAGCCTCCTTCAGGTTGGCGGACAGGAAGTCGGCCGAGGAGTTGATTATGCCCAAGGGGTTCCTTATCTCATGGGAGACGGTCGCCACCATGCGGCCCAGGTTCACGAGCCGCTCCACCTGGTGGAGCCGCTCGTTCAAGGCCGCCTGCTCGGCGTTTTTCTGGTTGACTATGGCCTCGCCCCTCGCGACCACCAGCCTAAGGACGAAGGTAAGGAAGATGGTGGCTCCCACCGCTATGGCCAGGGCCACGTACTGCATGGCGGCTATCTGGCGGTATTCCTGGGTGAGGTCCCTCGTTATCTCCAGCACCCCGGATATGCCGTAGGAGGAGTAGTCCTCCATGGCCTTGAAGCAGCGTATCGCGAACTGCCCCCTGGGGAAGAAGCCGCCCAGGAGGAAGCTACCGTTCTGGCGGAGGATGACCGTGCGCTCCTTGAGGTAGTTTACGTAATCCGCCCGGTCGGGGCTGCCAGGCGGCCTCCAGAGCTGCCTCCCGAACGGCTGGGAGCTGAAGATGTCCACCTCCCGGGGGTCCCTGGGCAGGTAGGCCCTGGACACCGCCTCCAGATACGGGGCCAGGGGGTTCGCGAACTCCCCGTAGGGGACAAGCTCCCCGGTGTTCGGGTTGGGCTTGTAGATGACCACGGGCACGGGGGAGTCGGAGGTGTAGATCATCATGCCGTAGTTGCCGTCGTAGAGGGCCACCCGGCTGATGTCGAAGCCGTACACGGTGTCGGCTATGACGTTCGCGAGGAAGGTGTAGGCCTCGGGCTGGGACAGCCTGGAGTCGGCCTCGGAGCGGTAGAGGGGGCTGAGGAAGCGGGTGAACATCTGGTAGTTGAGGTTATCCATGATCATGATGGTATCCTCCACCACGCGCTCATAGATGGTGTCCTCGACCTGGCCGCTCATGACCGCGGCCAAAACCAGGCATGACGCGAAAATCACCGCGATGGCTATTGAGGAGAAGTACTTGGCGAGCCTGAACTGCTTCTCCTGGTCGCGGCCCTTCCCGGAAGCCTCCTCCAAGCCGGCCCTTGCGTCCACGGCCGCGTCCCGCGGCTGGATGGCAACCGGGGCTTCCCCGGGAAGCCCGGCCGATGCGGGATCCGAGGAAAGGTCGGGCCCCATGGCGGAAGCCAGGGCCTTGTCCCCGCCCTTGTCCAGGGACATGCCCAAAGAGTCGCCATGGGGACCGTCTTGGGAACCGTCTTGGGAACCTACTCGGGAACCGTCTTGGGCCTTCTCCACTTCCTCGGCCATAGCCTTGTCCTGGGCGATATCGGTGGCGGGGCCCGGGCATGCGCCCCGGGCCCCGCCAGGGATGCCCTGGGTGCCTAACGGATCCTTGTCGCGGCCGGTTGGGTCGCTCACCTTAGGATGTATTTTTTCTTCGAGGCAAGGCCCTTGGAGAAGCGCTCCTTGAAGCCGGAGTAGCCGTCACGGCCAAGGAGCCCGTAGGTGAACTGCTTGCCGAGCTCCACCCCCGGCTGGTTGAGCGGGTCTATGCCGTAGAGATTCCCCGATACGACCGTCGCGACCTCAAGGGTCTGCATGAGGTAGCCCAAAGAGGAAGGGGACACCTTGGGCATGAGCAACGTGAGGTTGGGCCTGCCGTTTTCCGCAAGGGCCCTGGCGGTGCCCAGGCGCTCGAAGTTAAGAAGCTCGCCCAGGTTGTGGCCGCCCAGGTAGGCCAGCTCCTCGTGCTCCTTGAATATGGGCGGGATGTTGATAACGTGCCTGAACGAGTCCACCCCCAAAAAGCAGACCGTCTTCTCCTCGGAGCCTTCCATGTACATCTGCAGCTGGCTGTGCTGGTCGGTCACGCCCAGGGCCTTCACGGCCGTCTGGGCGACCGTGTTGGGGGTGCCGTCCAGGTGCACGTTCTTGCCGAGGGACTCGTTCCAGAGCTGCCCGAACCAGTCTGCCACCCTGGCCAGGCTGTCGGCGTAGGGCATGAAGACCAGGAGGCTGCGTTTTTTCTCGGTGGTGAGGAGGTAGTTGAGGCCCGCGAATAGGTAGGCCTTGTTCATGGGAGGCGGCTTGTGGGCATCCTCCTGGGCCTTGGCGGCCCCTGCCAGAAGCTCGGTCACGTTCACGCCCACCATGGCGAGTGGCGCCAGGCCCACGGCCGTGAGCACCGAAAAACGGCCTCCCACCCCGTTGGGGACCGGGAGCGTCTGGAAGCCCATCTCGTTGGATATCTTCCTCAGGACCCCCTTCTCCGGGTCGGTGGTCACAAGGAGGTGGTCCTTGATGGCCGAGCGGCCCAAGGTGCGCTGCAGCTGGTCGTAGATTATCATGAACTGGCTCATGGTCTCGGCGGTGGTCCCGCTCTTCGAGATCACGTTGAAGAAGGTGGTCTTGAGGTCCAGGCCCTCCAGCACGGCCCCGAAGCCCTCTGGGTCCACGTTCTCGCAGACGGTGAGCCTGGGCCAGCTGCGCTTCTGGTGGGTCAGGTCGTTGTGGTTAAGCGGCCTCAGGGCCTGGAAGACGGCCGAGGTGCCCAGGGCGCTCCCGCCTATCCCCAGGACCACCACGTTCTCGAACTTCTTGCGCCCGAACTCGGCTAGCTTTCTCGCGGCCTTCAGGGTCTCCGTCTCGACGGGGAGATCCATGAAGGGCAGCTCGCCCTTCTTGTAGCGCGCCTCGATGTCCTTGTGGGCGGCCGAGAGCAATGGCTTGAGCCCGGTGATGTCCGCGGCGCCCAGGCCCTTGCCTTCACCTAGCGCCTCCTCCGTGAGGTTGTTGTAGTCCAAGGAGAGCAGCTCGTCGGATTCCTCTTTAAGGGGTTTTTTCACTTTCTCGGCCATTGTCAACCTCGCAGGTCGGGTGATGCCTAAGGGGGCCGCGGGGGCTCCGCGCCCTTGCCCACTTAGGCTTGGTTTCGGGGCAAGGCCCTGGGAATCCCCCCGGGAAGATAGTGCCTTTGGGGCCTTTCGGGGGGGCTTTTCGGGGGGCGGGCTTTTCGGGGGGCCCCAAAGGGGCCGGGCCCGGGAAAATAAGCCCTATTTATCCATAATCCTCTCAAAAATTATAACTTACTGAGGCCAAAAATCAAGGAAGCGGGGAAAAACCGCATTTTCAAAGCGATGCCGGGAGGAAGGGCAAAGCCCCGGGGAAACGGCCGCCTTGGCCAGGTTGCCTTCGGCAGGGCCCTGTGCGGCATATCGGCCACAGGCGAAGGCTTTTGGGCAAGTTGGGCCAACCACCCCATATATGGCTATGAAAACAGGTTCCTACCACATGGAGTTGCATCCTAGGAAAATCATCGAGATCCCAGGAAGGGCCAATGGCCCGGGCCAAGCGCCCGGGCCATTGGGCCCGGACAAAGGCCTTAGGCAAGGGCCTTGGGCAAGGGCCTGGAGAGGCCTGGGGAAAGCCAGGGCCAAGCCAGGGCCATGCTTGGGGCCATGCTTGGGGCTGCTGGGCCCAAAGGCAAGCCCTGAGGCTATGGGCGGGGCCCTGGACATGCCCGAGGCAAAGGGATATAATGGAAGCCTGTCTGCCCTATCTAACATGGACTCCACAGAGCAACCCAGCTTAATGGGAACAACCAGGCCAATGAATAGCACCGACGAAAAACTAAAAGCCATCTGCGCCGAGATCTCGAATCTCAGCGAGAACGAACTCATGGCCCTGCTCCCCAAGTACCACCGCCGCTTAGAGGATTTCCAGAACATCCGTGAGTGGGAGGAGGCGACAATCGCCTTCTTCATCATCAACGGCATCCGCATAAAGAACATCCAGCTGCCACAGAAGATAGGCCAGCTCTGCCAGAAGGCCGTTCTCCCCAAGCTTGGGCGAAAGGATCCCAAAGACTCCCAACCCAATACCCCCAAACCCTCCCTGCGTTTGGTAAAGTAGCGCCAACCCTTACAGCCACCCCATCCCCTTAAAATCCCCTTAAAGCCATGCGTAAGCTCTGCCCGATGCCGCAACCCTTGGGCATGCCCAACGGTCCCACCTTGGCGTTTTGGGTTCATATCGGCCAAACCAATGGATTTGGCCCACCTTGCGGATTACCATAAGCACTCGCGGATTATCATGAGCACTTGCGGATTACCATAGGCACTTGCGGATTATCATAAGCACGATCGGATTATCATAATCAGATGATCCGTAGCGATTGGACAATCGGACGCAAGGTTTTACGGCTCCCTACGATCCTATGAGGCCTTCCCATGTAACCTATGGCTGAGCCACCTAAAGATCCAACAAAATCCATAAAATCCCATCAAAAGCAACCATAAACCACAAATCCCAAGATGACATTTCGCCTGAGAGCATGATGGTCTTAGGCGAAATTAAAGCTAATTAGCGAAAATCCCCTGAAGGTTTTTGCATATTGCGAAATGCCGCATGCAGGCAAAATCCCATGCCGCTTGGAAATCCTACCCATTTAATCCAACCTTTCCATAAGCCCTTCCATAAGCACTTCCACAAGCACTGCCATAAGCCCTCCCATAAGCCCTGCCACAAGCCCACATGATTGCATAGGGACTTCTTGGATGTCAGCCCCTGCCTGGACTTGGAGCGACTTTTTGCAACCTGGAATGCCTTGGACTGCCCTGGAATGCCTTGGACAGCCTTGGACTGACTTGGAGTGCCTTGGACTGACTTGGAGTGACTTAAGGGCCAGCCCCTATAAGAATGGCTTTTCCAAGACACACCTGTTACAAAATGCCCAGACCAAAGCATCCCCTTAGCTTTCCAAGCCCCCATGCTTTTATGGCCCCCACTGGCCTACCGGTATGGCCCCCACCGGCCTACCGGGGCCCTGGGTCAACGCCAAGGCCGCCTAAGGGCGTTTGGGGCCCGTGATTGAAAAGTGCGCGGTTTTGCCCTATCATTTTGGGAGTGGACCTAAGAAAGCAAACAAAACA
>JAITKK010000050.1 GCA_031278475.1 Deltaproteobacteria bacterium | reverse complement strand
GCTTGGGGGCTATTAGGAAAACGCTCAGACCGCGAGGTCCTTCTTGGCGGGGTCCTCGTCGTTCCATTCCTCGAGTTTCCCCTCCAGCTCCAGGTATTCCTCCTGGAGTTTCCTGAGCGTCTCCTCGTCCGCGTCCCACATGCCCCTGGAGGCGGCCTCCAGGAGCTTGTCCAGGATGTTCTGTCGGGCGAAGGGGTTCACCCGCTCCATCCACTCGCGCATCTCCTGGTCCAGCGCGTAGGTCTCGGCCACGCGGCGGTACATCCAGTCCTCCATCACGTCCGCGGTCGCGTCCCAGCCGAACATCACGTCCATCATGTGGGAGATGTCGCCCGCGCCCTTGTAGCCGTGGCGTTTGAGGCCGGAGAGCCACTTGGGGTTTATGAGCCTCGCCCTGAGGACGTGCTTGGCCTCCTCCTCCGTGGAGCGGACTTTGACCCTTCTGGGATCCGACGAGTCCCCCATGAGGGACAGGGGCGCGACCCCCCGCACCGTGTGGGAGGCGGCTATGAGCCCGCCGTAGTAGTTGTAGTAGTCCGTGCAGGACATCATGTCGTATTCGCGGGAGTCCTCGTTCTTGACGGTCACGTCCATGCGGGCGAGGTTGCGGCGGAAGGCGTCCTGCCTGGAGAGCCCGTAGGCGTCCTTGCCGTAGGCGTGGCCCGAGTAGCGGATGTAGATCTCGCCAAGGTCCTCCTTGGTCTCCCACTTCTTGGCCTCCACCAGCTCCGCTACCCCGGCGCCGTAGGTCCCGGGGGGGCAGCCGAACACCCTGAAGGTCGCCTCCCGCCAGGCCTTCTCCCTGTCCATGCCCTGGGCCACGCAGCCCTCCACGTCGGCCAGCACGTGCGCCCTCACGAAGTTGCCCTCGGCGGGCTCGTTCAGCTTGGCCACCATCTGCACCGCGTGGTCAAGGGTCTCGACTATGTTGGGGAAGCTGTCCCTGAAGAAGCCGGATATCCTGGGCGTCACGTCGAGCCTCGGCCTTCCCAGCTCGGAGAGCGGTATGACCTCGAGCCCCGACACCGTCCCGCCCTGGCGCCACACTGGCCTTAGGCCGAGGAGGTAATAGATCTCGGCGACGTCGTCGCCCCTCGTGCGCATGGTCGAGGTCCCGTAGACAAGGATGCCTATGTTTTCCGGGTATTTGCCGGTCTCCTCGAGCGATCTCTTGATAAGGGCGTCGCCCAGGGCCCGGCCCAGGTCCCATGCGGCGGGGGAGGGTATCTTGTTGGGGTCCACCGAGTAGAAGTTGCGGCCCGTGGGGAGGATGTCGCACTGGCCCCGGGTGGGGGCGCCGGAGGGCCCCGGCTCCACGAAGCCCCCCGCAAGCGCCGTCAGCGTGGAGCCCAGCTCCGCGGTGGTCCCCCTGAGCGAGGGCACAAGGGTGTCGCAGACGTAGGAGAGCGCGTCCTCAAGGGGCGGGTGGGCGCTTTTCGCGATCGAGCCCATGAGCATGGGTATCGCGGCCTTGTCGAAGTTTTCCTCCAGCAGGGCCTCCATCAGCCTTACCCCGATGTCCCTTGCCTCCCTGAGTATCTCCGCCCCGGTCCTCCCGCCCCAGGCGGGGTTGGCCTTCCCACGGAAGGCGAGAGCCTCGTCCAGGGAGTGGCCCTTGGACGCGAGTATGGCCTCCCGCAGGGAGGGCGCGCCAGGGCCCTCTATGCGGGTGAGCTCCACCAGGAACTCCGAGAGCCTCTTGCCTTCGGGGCACTCGCCCAGGACATGGAGCCCGTCCGCTATCATCGTGTCCTGGAGCTGGTCCACGTAGTCGTGGAGTCTTTCCAGGAAGCCCTCGAAGTCCGCCGCCATGGCCTCCTCGGTAAGGGAGAGGTCCTTGTCGAGGTCCGCCTTCAGGGCCTGCGCGATTATAAGGTCCCTGAGTATAGGGAGTTTTTTCGGATCCTCCCTTTCGGCAAGGCGGTAGTCCGCGGCCAGGGCGTCCGCCTTGGCTATCTCGTCGTAGAGCCCGGCGTTGGTCTGGGCCGGTATGAGGTGGTCTATTATGCAGGCGTAGGAGCGCCTCTTGGCCTGGGTCCCCTCGCCCGGGTCGTTTATTATGTAGGGGTATACGTTGGGGATGTCCATGATGGAGAGATCCGGGTAGCAGGTCTCGGAGAGCCCCAGGGCCTTCCCCGGGAGCCACTCGAGGGAGCCGTGCTTGCCCACGTGGATAAGGGCCTGCGCGCCCCACACGTCCCGGTACCAGCGGTACTGGGCGAGGTAGTGGTGGGGCGGGGTCAGGTGGAAGTCGTGGTATATGGCCTCGATGTTCTCCAAAAGGCCCCTGGGCGGCTGGATGCCTATGAACACGTTCCCGTTGGCGAGCCCCGGGAAGAGCATCTCGTCTTCGTGGGTGAAGAGCTCCCCCGGGAGTTCGCCCCAGTCTTTCAGCATCTTCTCCCGGACGGATGCCGGAAGCTCCCCGTGCCATGACTCGAACAGCTTCCTCCCGGCCCTTGCCTCGGCCCTTTGGGACATCCGGTCGGGGGTGAGCCACCTGCGGTCTGTGGTCATCCTGGAGAGCATCTCGTGGGCCAGCTCGTCCTCGCCGTCGTAGAGCCTGTCCACCCTGTAGCCCGCGGCCTTGAGCTCCCTAAGGATGTTCGAGACGCTTCTGAAGCTGTCGAGCCCGGCCGCGCAGCCTATGCGGTCGTTCCTGGGCGGGTAGTGGTGGAACACGATGGCGACCCTGCGCTCGGGATTGGGCGTCCTCCCCAGCCTCGCCCAGTTGCAGGCGAAGCTCGCGAGCTTGCGGGAGCGTTCGGCGTCGGGCTCGTAGGAGACGATGAGGGCCCTCGTTATCGGATCCACGCGCTCCTGCTCCCTGAAGGAGAAGGGCACGCAGATTAGGTTGCCGTCGAACTCGGGCTGGGCGACCGACATGGAGACGTCCATGGAGGGGAGCCCCTGCCAGGAACCCGCCCAGGCCTCCCTGGGCGAGAAACAGTAGCAGGCCTGTATGACAGGCACCCCCAGCCTCTTGAAGAGGCCCTTGGTCTCTGGCGAGCTCAGCGTCATGGAAAAGCTCATGGCCGAGAGCAGGCAGTCTATGACGGGCTTCCCGTCCGGGCCCAGGAAGTACCTCTCGGCGACGCCCAGGGCCCCCATGTTCTTGAGGTCCTTGTCCTTGTAGCGCATGTGGAAGACCGGGAGCGCGTTCGCGCCGGCCGCCTCGATCTCCCTTATCAGCCTGTCCACGTGCAGGAGGTTGCCGTTGAGCCAGTAGATCTGGTGGAACCACAGCCCGACGGTGGGTTTTTCGGGATCCAGGGACGCCATGTACTTGGGGATGTCCGCGGGCCCGTCCCAGTCCGGGTGGTAGATGCCGTCGAAGGGCAGAATCCTCGGGGGATCCAGGGGGAGCCCCGCACCCAGCGCCTCGTTCGCGAAAAGCTTTATGAGCTCCCGGAAGTTCTCCCTGCCGCCCGCGCACAGATACATGTACGCCCTGTCGTAGGATTCCGTCTTGAAGGCCGTCGAGTGCCTTGCGGCCCACTCGAGCCCGTCCACGTCCGACGCGGAGGGCTGGACGTGCACGAAGGGCTTTCGGCCGTCTTTCGCCATCCTCTTCTCGAAGGCCGCGAATCCCGGGAAGGACTCCTGGCTCCCGTGCAGGACGATTATGAGCACGTCCGAGCGGAAGGAATTGTCCAGGAACTCCCTGACCCTGGCCTCGTCGAAGAGCTGGGCGGTGGTCCTCGCGGACACCCTCACGTCGATTCCCGGGTTGGCCTTCCCGAAGAGGGCCAGGGCGGAGGAGAGCTGCCCCGCCTCCATGCCGGTGGC
>JAITKK010000229.1 GCA_031278475.1 Deltaproteobacteria bacterium | reverse complement strand
CGACAAAATTAGATCGCCCTATTTGCCCTTGAAGAACCTCTTGAGCTCCGGGTAGAGGTAATCGGTGTGGACCACGTAGCTCAGGTGATCGTGCTTGGGGACTATTATGAGCCGGGAGTCCGGGAGCGCGTCGTTCACCCTCGCAAAGGTGGAGTGGGTGATCATGTCGTTTTCCGCACCAACGACCAAGGTCGGCCTCTGGATGTGCCGCAGCTCGTCATCCTCGATGTTCGGCTGATCGAGTATAAGTTTCAGGAGGCGGCTCTCGTTCTCGGCGTAGAGCTTTTCGATGAACTCCCTGCCCTCCTTGGTGAGGTCAGCGGGCTTGAGGTTCACGCTCAGGAGGGCCATCCTGCCGATGAGCTCCTGCCTCTTGATGGCGAGCTTCAGGGCGAGTATCGCCCCGTCGGAGAAGCCCACGATGTTCACCCCGGCAAGACCCAGGGCCACGATGAAGGCCTCCAGGTCGTTCGCCATTATGTCGTAGTCGTAGAGCTCGGTCACCTCGCTCTGGCCGTGGTTGCGGCTGTCAGGGAGGTATAATGAGAAATCCTTCTTAAGCTTCCCCGCGAGCTTGTCGAAAATTGTGTGGTCCTCGCTGTTCCCGTGTATGAGGATCATCGGAGGGCCGCTGCCAAGGGTCTCGTAGTAGATCTGTGCCCCGTTTATGCTGACGAACATGGGAGTCCTCCTTTCGACGCTTACGTGCATATATTCTAACACAGTGCGCGGAGGATGGTCATTCTTTGGGGGACAGGCCCCTTTTCGCCCTCACTATGAGCAGCCCGCCGACGAGCATGAGGAGGGCCCCGGCCAAGGCTGCGACGAAGCTGCCACTCGCCGCCGAGTAGGCCAGGGCCACGTAGGCGCTGAGCACCCCCAGCTCGGCGAGCGCCAGCCCCATGAGGAAACAGAAGGCCGAGAGAAGGAACTCCTTCTTTGTCAGGGCCATGTGGGGCACCCGTGGGCGAGTCTGGCAAGCCTTGGGGCCCCGGGGGGGGCCCCGGGGGACGCGTTAGCTGACATCTTTGGCCAAGGCCGTGGCGGGATCATCGACCCGCCGGGTAAAAAAAAGCGCGGCCCCGGGGCACGGGCGGGGCCCGGGTCCCGGGGGACGCGCGATTTGGCAACGCAGGACCTGAGGGCGGCCGGGGCCAGGGCCCCGGCCGGAGGGTATCACTCCCTGCCGAAGAGCCTCACCAGGAAGAGGAAGAGGTTGATGAAGTCAAGGTAGAGCGTCAGGGCCCCGTAGGTGACGAGGTTATCCTCGCTCCCGAAAGCCTGGCTGTCGGTCGCGTACATGACCCTGAGCTTCTGGTGGTCATAGGCGGTAAGCCCCGCGAATATCAGGACGCCCACGCAGCAGATTACGAAATCCACGCTGTCCGAGCCAAGGAAGAGGTTCAGAATGGATGCCGCGATGAGCCCTATCACGCCCATGAACAGGAAACTGCCCCAAGCCTGGAGGCTCCTTTTGGTGACCAACCCGTAGGTCGCCATGGCCGCATAGGTCACCGCCGCCGTAAAGAACGCCTTGGTGATGACACCCATGGGGTACACCAGCAGGACGATGGAGGTGGTGAAGCCCATGGACACAGCGAAGAGCAGGAAGAGCGCCTTGATGCCGATAGGCGATATCTTGTCCATGAGGGCGTTTATGGCGATGACGAGCCCTATCTGCACGGCTATGATAATGATGACGCTAACCGTGCCCTGCGCGACGAACCTGTACCAGGCAAAGGATCTGGCAAGGATGAGGGAGGTGATAGCCGTCACGGCCAGGGCGCCGCACATCCAGAAGTAGACCTTCTGGAAGAACAGGGCCTCTTGGGTCTGCGCCAATTGCTGCGGCTGAGCGTAGCTCTGGTAAGGCGGGGCGGTCTGGTAACCCGGCTGCTGGTAGCCCTGCTGCTGGTAGCCCTGCTGCTGGTAAGGCGGGGGGGGCCCCGGGTAGCCCGGCTGCCCGCCTTGGTAATTGTTGTGGGTCGCCTGTCCCTGCGGCTGGCTGGGAACCTCGGGGCGGAACACCCCGGAGTTGCAGTTTGGGCAGGCGACAACGGAATCGTCAACCCTGGCTGAGCAATAATCGCAGATTTTGGTCATGATGGCCTCTTCGTCACGGCTGGTAGCCGCATTGATTGGAATTAGGATACTGTTCCTTGCCCTGTGTCGCCGTCTGACAGTCGGGGGCCGGTGGGCCCCTTAGGCAATGGCCGGATTGATAAATCTCTCGTTGAGGGGCTTGGCGGCGGGCGGGGTCGGTTGGGCCCAGGCATCCTACTCGATGGCCGACACCCGGGATTGCCCGAAGCTCTGGCCCGTTGGGGAATAGCCCATATTGATAATATAATGCAGCCTTAGATAAAAATCAAGCCCCCGGCCCCAATATTGTGTCAATTTTACTAGTCCAGCATCAATATATTGATAAAAATAGATATAATACCTTATTTAAGAAGCCCTCCCCGGAAGCCCTACCCATTGCTTGGCATTGGTTGGCGCCCGCCGGATGTCACGGCCTGTGCAGGCCAACTTTTGGCCCTTCCCTGGCGCGGCCCTGGCCGCCACGCCAGGCAGGGCCCCGGTCCGGCGGGCCTTGGCCCAAGCCGGGGCTTGCGCCCCGGCTTGGGCGGCCTATTAGCTTGTGCTCATGCGCCGTTGGTGGTATTGTTGCCACTGTGATGGAGGCGGAGGAGCACCCAAATGCCTAGGTTCCTGGCCCTGGATCCCGGGTCCGTGACGGTGGGCGTCGCGGTCTCGGACGAGAGCGGGTCCATAGCCAGGCCGCTCGCGGCCCTACCCAGGAGGCCACACGCGGCCTTTTTGGCGGCGCTGGGCTCCCTCATGGAGGAGTACCGGCCCGAGGCCTTGGTCATGGGGCTGCCCCTGCTCCAGGACGGCGGGAAGGGGAAGGAGGCCCAGAGGGCCCTCTCCCTTGCCCACCAGCTGAGGACAAGGCTTGGTGCCAAGGTGCTCACCGTGGACGAGAGCCTGTCGAGCGTCGAGGCCCAGGGGCTTTTGTCCGGGCCGCTTTCCAAACGGGCCTCCGAGCCCGGGGCAAGGGACAAGCTGGCCGCGGCCCTTATCCTTGAACGCTTCCTAAAAAGTCCCGCCTCCCGGGAACCAAGCCCCTGAGTGGCTGGCGCCCCAGGGCGGCCGGCCCCCCGTTTTTGCGGGAAAACGCGGGGCTTGCCCCATAATCCCGTACAACTTCGTATAATAATAACAATACGCAAGCGAACGCGATGGCGCAGGGCAAGGGCAGGTAACCCATGCCCCCAACCCGTGCCCGATGCGTTACTGCTTAAGGCCATAAGGGCGGAAGCCCCATGCACAGGCGACAGGCAAATTGAGCAAGTTCGTAAGCAAGAAGACCACCCCGGATAAGATAAAGACAGGGCCGAGCCTGCTGGGCAGGATGTTCGGGCTCGCGGGCATAGCGGTCGTGCTCGGCCTCATCATAGCCTTCCTGTTCCTTCTCCAGTACGCCGACAGGTTCGGGCCCCCGGAGACCACCAGCCGCGAGATCCTTGTGACCATCCCGCAGGGGGCCGGGGCCCAGGAGGTGGCGAAGCTGCTTAAGGCCAAGGGCGTCATAAAGGACGAGGGCGCCTTCCTCTGGGCGGTTAGGATTAGGTCCAAGCTCAGGCAGCCGGTGGACATAAAGGCCGGGGAGCAGGCCCTGGACCCTTCCCAGAACGCCTGGGAGCAGATAAAGGTGCTCGCCAAGGGGAACTTCAAGTTCTACCCCTTCACCATCCCCGAGGGCAAGAACCTCAGGGAAATCGCCATGACCGTGGAGGCGGCGGGTTTCGGGAAGGCCGATGATTTCCTGAGGCTCTGCTACGACCCCGAGTTCATCAGATCCCTCGGGATCGACGCCCCCTCGCTCGAGGGCTACCTTTTCCCGGAGACCTACAACTTCCCCAAGGACACCCAGCCAAGGGCCATAATCCGGGCCATGGCGGGGCAGTTCCTGAAGGTCTGGTCCAAATACGACACCCTGGCCGCGGCCAGGGGGCTGAACCGCAACGAGGTGCTCACCCTCGCCTCCATAGTGGAAAAGGAGACAGGCGCGCCCTCCGAGCGCCCGCTCATCGCCGCGGTCTTCTTCAACCGCCTGGACAAGAAGATGCGGCTGCAGACGGATCCCACCGTTATCTACGGGATACCCAACTTCGACGGGAACCTCACGAGGGCGCACCTCGAGACCCCGCACCCGTACAACACCTACGTGATCCAAGGGCTCCCCCCGGGGCCCATCGCGAGCCCTGGCGAGGACTCCATAAGCGCGGTGCTCAACCCGGCCAAGTCCAAGTACCTGTACTTCGTATCGAAAAACGACGGGACCCACCACTTCTCCACCACCCTTGCCGAGCACAACAAGATGGTGGCCCAGTACCAGAGGTCCGGCGGGAAGTCCTGAGAGCCCCCGGGGCGCCGCCCGGGCCAGGGGCCCGGGCGGGATCCTGATCCCCCAAAAGGAGCGCGCCCCGTGGGCCCGGCCATAATCAACCGCAACATACTCTTGGAGACCCTGCCCTCGTTCCTGGTGAACCTGGCGGTCTTCACCTTCATCCTGCTCATGGCGAGGATCATGTCCTTCGCGGACCTGGTGGTGACCAACGGGGTATCCTCCGGGGAGATCCTGTGGATCTTCCTGCTCGTCATGCCCAAGATGCTCTCCATGTCCATACCCATGGCGACCCTCCTGAGCTCGCTCACGACCTTCCTGCGCATGAGCGCGGACTCGGAGCTTACGGTCCTAAAGGCCTCCGGGGTATCGCTCCGCCAGCTCCTGCCGCCGGTCATCCTTTTCGGCGCGACCGCCGCCCTCCTTACCGGCTTCTTCACCATCTACCTTACCCCCATAGCCAACCTCATGTTCCGCCAGGAGGTCCTCACCCTCGCCAAGGCGAGGGCGGACCTGGCCATAAAGGAGCAGGTCTTCGTGCGGGACTTCCCCGGGCTCACCATCTACGTGGGGCAGATACCCCTGGGCGCGGCCCCCATGTCCAACATAGTGATAAACGACCGCCGCTCGCCCAACGAGAAGACCCTCATAGCCGCAAAGTCCGGGATCCTGGACCTAGACCTCGCGGAGGGGCTCCTGCTCTTCAGGCTAAACGACGGGGTGATAGACAGGATGTACGTGGACAGGGACGGGGTGGACAGCGTGTTCTTCGACACCTACGAGCTGAAAATCTCGCCCGGCCAGGAGTTCGAGAGCGACGAGAGCCCCTTCAGCCTGGGGCGCTCCGAGCTTCCCACCGGGAGGCTCCTGCCTGAGGCGGAGTTGTCCAAGCAGAAGGGCTCGGTCGGCTGGGTCTACTACGTCCTGGAGTACCACAGGAGGCTCTCGCTTCCGCTCGCCGCCTTCCTGATGCCCCTTATAGGCATGCCCCTGGGGGCCAGCTTCCGGGCAAGGGGGCGCAACTTCGGGCTCGTCATGGGGCTTTTGGTGTTCGTGCTCTACTACTCCGTGTTCTCCCTGGGCTGGACGCTGGGCGCCGGGTTCAGGATACCCACCCTCGTGGCCGGCTGGGCGCCCAGCCTCCTGGTGCTGGCCGCGGCCATCTTCTTCCTGAGAAACCTTAACCGAACCGCCTCGATAGACATAGGCGCGTCCTGGCGCAGGGCCCTGCGCAGGCTCTTCGGGAAGGGGGCCAAGCCGTGAGGGTCATAAACCGCTACCTCCTGACGCTCTTCCTCAAAAACCTGGGGCTGTGCCTCGCGTGCTTCCTGGCGTTGTACCTGGTGGTGGACTTCATCGAGAAGATCTCTAACTTCCTGGGCCACGGGACCAGGTTCTGGTCCATCTGCGTGTACTTCCTCGCGCAGATCCCCAACGTCGCCGTGCTGCTGGTGCCGGTCGCGACCCTGGCCTCGGTGCTCATTACCCTCGTGCTGCTCGCCCGCAACTCCGAGATAGTGGCCTTCAAGGGCTCGGGCATCAGCCTCTGGAGCCTCTCGCTCCCCTTCCTGGGGGCGGGCCTCCTGCTGTCGGTCGCGGTCTTCCTTTTGGGTAACTTCGTGACGCCCAGGACCTCCGAGACCGCGAACAAGATCTGGGACGGCGAGGTGCTTAGCAGGAGGGCCGAGGTGTCGGCCACCATCGTGGAGGACGTGTGGAGCAGGGATCTAAGGCTACTCGAGCACTTCGCGACATACGACGGGGCCAAGTCCACGGCAACCGGGGTTTCGGTCATACTCCTTGACGAGAACATGTTCCTGGAAAGGCGCATAGAGGCCGCGAGCGCCACCTTCTCGCCGGAAGGGGCCCTCTTCAGGGACGCGGAGGTCAAGACCTACCACGGCATGTCCCCTGGCGCGGGCCCCAAGGGCTTCTACTTCGAGAGGCTCCCGGAGTTCAGGCTGCCAGGGCTCCCCATGCCGCCGCCGGGGCTCGGGCGCCACTCGGAGCTGAACCCGGACGAGATGAGCGTGGGGGAGCTCTCCGAGAACATAAGGCTCCTCCGGGCCGAGGGTTTCAACCCGGTGAGGCAGGTGGTGGATCTCTACTTCAAGTTCTCGAGGCCCTTCACCACCCTGATAATGGTGATAGTGGGGCTCCCCATCGGCTTCTGGCGGGAAAAAGGCGGGAGCATCGCCATGGGCCTGGTCCCTGGGCTGATACTGTCGTTCGCCTACCTGGTGACGCTCGAGCTCTCCCGCACCATCGGCTATGCTGGCTTTTTGCCACCCCTTCTCGCGGCCTGGCTTCCCAACTGCTTCTACCTGCTCCTGGGCGTCTACCTCTTCAGCTACGTAAGGCAATAAACCCCGCAAGC
>JAITKK010000140.1 GCA_031278475.1 Deltaproteobacteria bacterium | reverse complement strand
TTTCTTAATGATATCTTTTAAGGTAAAGGAAGCAACGATGTAGATTACTGCGCCAAGAATGAAAGATGACCAAAACGACGACCCAAACATGGTATAAAAAAACCTCCTGTTATGTGGATGTCAAATAGAAATCCATATGAACCTCTTGTTGGTAATATATACATCAAACATTAATGATGCCCAGTTATCTTAAGCCAAGGGGATAGCTTAAATGAAGAAAAAACATAGAACAAGATCTTTAGTAGATCTTTAATTAAAAGAATGAAGTTAGTATCGATGGATCCCAATGGATCATTATGCGCTTTGAAGCCTTGTCATAGCCCCGCCTTTGGCCTTTGGGTCTTTTCTGTCAGACGCTTGTGGCCCTGGGCTCGCCCTGGTCGAAGGGGATGGCCAAAGGCCCGGGCTCCTCTTCGGGAAGGGGGATCCTCCTGCGCTCAAGGGTTATGCCCTTCCTGTACTCAAGCGGGAAGACTTTTACGAAACGTCCCTTCTCCTTGTCCCAGTCCCGCAGGATGGAGTCGGCCACCTGGGAGCCGGTGAAGTGGCGATGCCTTGTGATGAGGGCGAAGAGCTCTTCCTCGTCCGCCATGTCCAGAAGGTCGAGATCAACCATCTCGAGGTTGCAGCGGACGTCGAAGAAGCCGTCCGGGTCGTAGACGTAGGCAAGGCCGCCGCTCATGCCGGCAGCGAAGTTGACGCCCGTGGGGCCAAGTATCACGGCCCTTCCCCCTGTCATGTACTCGCAGCCGTGGTCGCCAACCCCTTCGACCACGGCGAGCGCCCCGGAGTTGCGGACCGCGAAGCGCTCGCCAGCGAGGCCGCACATGTAGAGTTCGCCCGAGGTCGCCCCGTAGAGGGTGACGTTACCCGCGATGGCGTTCTTGGAGGCCACGAAATCCGGGTGGCTGTCCTTGGGCGGGCGTATTATGAGCTTCCCGCCGGAGAGGCCCTTGCCGACGTAGTCGTTGACCTCGCCCTCTATGTCGAGGGTGAGCCCCCTCGCGACGAAGGCCCCGAAGCTCTGGCCGGCGATGCCCTTCAGCCTAATGGTAATGGTGTCGGGCGGGAGCCCGCTTAGCCCGTACTTGCGGACTATTCGGGAGCTTATCTTCGCCCCCACCGTGCGGTCGGTGTTCACAACCTGGGAGGAGAGCGTTATCTTCTTGGCCTCCTCTATGGGCTTTGCCAGCCTTTCCAGGAGGCGGTCGTCAAGGGTGTGGGTGTCGTCTCTGACCGTATAGGCCTTGAAGCTCAGACCGTCGGTGTCGGGCTTGTGGAGGAGGGCCGTGAAGTCAAGGCCCCTTTCCTGGAGCAAGAGGGACTCGGCCTTGGGCCTTAGCCTGTCGGAGCGCCCGGTCATCTCGGATAGGGTCCTGAATCCCAGGTAGGCCATGTGCTCCCTTAGTTCCTCCGCCACGAAGGTAAGGTAGTTCATCACATGCCGGGGTTTCCCCCTGAAGCGGGCCCGGAGCAGGGGGTCCTGGGTGGCCACCCCCACGGGGCAGCCGTTGGTGTGGCATTTCCTCATCATGAGGCAGCCCATGGAAACAAGGACCGATGTCGCGAAGCCGAACTCGTCCGCGCCAAGGAGGGAGGCGACGGCCACGTCCCTTCCGGTCTTGAGCTGCCCGTCCACCTGAAGGCGCACCCGGGTCCTGAGGCTGTTTAGGACCAATGTCTGCTGGGTCTCGGAAAGGCCTATCTCCCAGGGGGAGCCGGCATGGCGGATGGAGGACAGGGGCGAGGCCCCTGTGCCGCCGTCGAAGCCGGATATGAGGATGGACTCGGCCATGGCCTTGGCGACGCCCGCGGCGATTGTGCCCACCCCCACTTCCGATACCAGCTTCACGCAGACAGTCGCCTGATCGGCCGCCTGGTGGAGGTCGTAGATGAGTTGGGCGATATCCTCGATGGAGTAGATGTCATGGTGCGGTGGGGGGCTGATAAGCGTCACCCCAGGGGTCGAGTGCCTCACCCTGGCAATCTCCGTATCCACCTTGTGGCCGGGGAGCTGGCCTCCTTCGCCTGGCTTCGCGCCCTGGGCAATCTTTATTTGGAGTTCCTTCGCATGCGCGAGGTACTCCATGGTGACACCGAAACGGCCTGAGGCCACCTGCTTGACGGCGGAGACCGATGAGCCCCCGTCGGGGCGGGGGAGGTACCTGACGGGGTCTTCCCCGCCTTCGCCCGAGTTGGATCTCGCACCCAGCGCGTTCATGGCAAGGGCCATGGTCTCGTGGGCCTCCTTGGAAAGGGACCCGAAGGACATGGCCCCGGTCGCGAACCTCTTCACGATCTCGCTGACAGGTTCCACCTCCGAGACGTCTATTTCCTCGCCCTTCCTGAACTCCAGCTGCCCCCTGAGGGTGAAGGCCCTCTCGGACTGGTCGTTTATCATGCGGGCGTATTCCTTGTACAGCCCGTAGTCGCCCCGGCGGACGGCCTCCTGGAGGGTGCTTACGGACCCGGCCGTCCAGAGGTGATCTGTCCCGCCTATCCTGTACCTGTAAGAGCCCCCCACTGGGAGCGGCCCCAGGCCGGGCACCCTCAGGGGATCCAATGGGGGCACCCCGGTGTGCAGATCGGATTCCATCAGGCGCGAGAGGGCCCCGTTCTCGAAGTGGGGGAGCCCCACCCCGCCTACCTTGGAGGGGATGCCCTGGAAGTACTTGTGCATGAGCCCGGCCCCAAGCCCCACAGCCTCGAATATCCGCGCGCCCCGGTAGCCCCTGAGGGTGGATATCCCCATCTTGCTCATAATCTTCAATAATCCCTTGCGCAGGGCCTTCACGTAGTTCTCGACCGCCTTGGCCGCCCCCATGGGGGATGCCAGGCTGTTCCTCTGGGCAAGGTCCGCCACCGTCTCATAGGCGAGATAGGGGTTGATGGCCGAGGCCCCCAAGGATAGCAGCATGGCCATGTGGGAGACCTCGAGGGCGTCCCCGGTCTCGCACACTATGCCGACGGACACCCTTTGCCCGGTCTCGTGGAGGTTGCGTTTGACGGCCGCAACCGCAAGAAGCGACGGTATCGGAAGCCACAGGGGCGGGTTGGCAGGATCGCCCGGGTTGTTTTCCCCCGTGGGGAGCCCCGCGTCCCTGTCGGACACGATGATTATCCTGGCCCCGCCCCTGGCCGCCTTCTCGGCCTCCCCTTCCAGGCGGTTAAGGGCCCTTTCCAAGGAGGCGCCCGCCTCGTCCTGCGGCCTGGGGGGCGCGAAGGTCGCGTCAAGGCGTGCCGCGTGGAAGTCGTCGTAGGAGAGATCCGTCTCAAGCCTTCTTAGATCGCTGTTTGACAGGAATGGGTGGGTGAGCTTTACAAGCCTTGCCTGTTCCGGTGTCTCTTTGAGGATGTTTGGGTCGTAGCCTATGAAGGTCATGATGGACATGACCAGCTCTTCCCGGATGGGGTCGATGGGCGGGTTGGTTATTTGGGCGAACTGCTGTCGGAAGAATGAGAAAAGCGAGTTCGGCTTGGAGTCGAGCACGGCCAAGGGCACGTCCGCGCCCATGGACCCCACGGGCTCCTGGCCCGTGGAGGCCATGGGCGCGAGGATGACCTCGGTGTCGTCCCGGGTGTAGCCGAAGAGGGACTGCCGGAACGGGAGGTCCGGCACGCTCATCTTGTAATCCGTGTCGGAGCTGAAAAAGCCAGGGATCTCGATGCGGTTTTCGGCAACCCAGCGGCGGTAGGGCTTGGCCCTCGCGAGCATGCCCTTGAGCTCCGTGTTCTTCAGCAGCCTCCCCGAGCCGCACTCGGCCAACAGCATCTGCCCGGGCCTCAGCGATCCCTTCTCTATCACCCGGGAGGGCTCGATTTCCAGGGCCCCCGCCTCGGAGGAGAAGACGAAGAGCCCGTCCGAGGTGAGGCTGTAGCGTGCCGGGCGCAAGCCGTTGCGGTCAAGGGCCGCGGCCACCTTGAGCCCGTCGGTCACGCACACGGCCGCCGGGCCGTCCCAGGGCTCCATGAGCCCGGCGTGGTACTCGAAGAAGCCCCTTAGGTTGTTGCTCATGGGGTACTTCTTGCCCCAGGCCTGGGGAAGCAGCATGGAAAGCGAGTGCTCGAGGGCCCTCCCGCCCATGGTGAGGAACTCCAGGGTGTTGTCGAGGCTCGCGGAGTCGGAGGCGTGGGGCTCAATCAGGGGGAAGAGCTTCCTTATGTCGTCACCGAACAAAGGAGATGACAGCTTGGGCTCCCTTGCCGAGAGCCAGGCCCGGTTCCCCTTGATGGTGTTTATCTCACCGTTGTGGCCGAGGAGCCTGAATGGCTGGGCCAGCCTCCAGGAGGGGAAGGTGTTGGTGCTGTAGCGCTGGTGGATGAC
>JAITKK010000134.1 GCA_031278475.1 Deltaproteobacteria bacterium | reverse complement strand
GCTACCCCAATCTACCCCAAGCTACCCCTAGCTACCCCACGCAACCCCAAGCAACCCCAAGAACCCCAAGCAACCCCAAGCAACCCCAAGCAACCCCAAGCAACCCCAAGCAACCCAAGCAACCCCAAGCAACCCAAGCAACCCCAACACGCTCCTGGCAGTCACCGGGTACCCGAACAACCAAAAACCCAAGGGAATGCCCCCACCGCAAGCTTTGGGGTTCTTGATTTAAAGACAAGGCTGGCAGGTTGCCTTGGAAAAACGAAGGGACAACCGGACGGCGCGATTGGAAGCTGTGGCGGAAACGCAAGGGAACCTAGGGGAGCGCATCGATCAAAGCCAATAGTAACAAGGCCCGGAGTGAAATTCGTAATGGGGTCGCGAATAAAAAAAATTTTTTTTACTCGCCCAAAAAAAAGATGGTTTTTGTGGTATAATAGAAGTGTAAGGTTTGAAAAAAATGCGGGAAAGCAATGGAAAAATCAATTGTGGGCGGATGGTGGTAAGGGCAGGCATCGGGAAAAAGCACAGGCCTGCGGCTTTCGGGCTCATCCGTGGTAATCAGGGACAAGCAAACTGCAAAAAGGGGAATCGCTAACATTTCCAACCCTTGGAACGGTTCCAGGGGTTTTTCCGAGTCAATTGGACTTACCTGACACAGTGGGCCCAAGCCCTACCCTTGCCCGCCCCTAATCGGGACGTGTGCCCGCTTCTTGCGGCCATGGGCCCTGACGGGTGCGACCGTAAAGCTTTCAATTACATCTTTCGCCAAACAGGGTTCCCAAGCCGGACGCCAAAGGTCCATGGGCTTCCTGCGGCCTGTGCCCCAAGGCCGGGCATCACGGTCTTCTTGCGTGCCATGGCCCTATGGTCAAAAGGATCATGGTGGCCATGCAAAAAGCCGCGATGCTACCGCCAAGATCGCGTTTTCACCGTAAACCCAGGGCTACCATCACGTCTTGTCACAAAACAACGGCTGGTCGCGCGAGTCGCGCGACCACGCCTATCCAACTGGAGGTTCGTACCATGTTATATCTGACCATCGCATTCACGGCATTTGCGCTTTCCTTTCTGTTCCGGGCAATGCCCGCCGCCGCGGCGTACCGCGGCGGGGCTACTCGCCCCGCCATAGGGGACGCCTGGGACTTTGGGGCGGCGGAGGCCCTCGGATACACCCACAGGGGGCAGAACCCAAAGCCCAGGCCGGACCTCCAGTTGGCGAGGCTTTGCCTTTCCATACAGGTTGACGGCCAGATGGCCACCGCAAGCCTCACCCAGGAATTCAGGAACTACTCCTCCGTTGACAGGGAGCTGGACTTCCTGGCCCCGCTCCCGAACGGCGGCGCGGTGCAAGGCTTGACGTTGGTGGTGGACGGAAAGGAGCTGGTAGGCGATGTGTTCGAGAAGGCCAAGGCGTTGGGGATCTACGAGAGGATAACGAGGGAGCTAAAGGACCCGGCCCTCATAGAGTACGCGGGCGACGGGCTCTTCCGGGCCAGGATCTACCCAATCCCCGCGGGCGGGTCCAGCACCCTGTGCCTGGGCATGAGCTTCCTTTTGGAGAAGGACAACGGGAGGGTGGCCCTGTCCTTCCCGCTCGCCTCCCCCACCAACGGGAACCACATGGTGGAGGAAACCGAGGTGACGGTTACCTTCAGGAACGTCCCCGGCCAAGGGGTCATATACTCGCCCATACCTGGGGTCAGGGTATCCCACGACCCCGAAGGGGCCACGGTCGCCTACGGCGAGAGCCGCAAGCTGACGCTAGACCGCTTCGTCCTCTACTACCACGTGGGCGGCGAGGATAAGGGGCTGGGCGGCTACGTCGTCAGCCACAAGGGCGAAGGCGAGGACGGCTACTTCATGTTCGTGGCCGAGCCCGGGCCTTCCAAGGACACGGACCTGCCCCCCAAGACGGTGATCTGCGCCATCGATAGCTCGGGCTCCATGAGCGGCGAGAAAATAAGGCAGGCGCGGGACGCGGCCTGCTCGATAGTCAACATGCTGGACGAGCGGGACTCTTTCGGGCTGGTGAGCTTCGATAACGATTCCAAGACGCACACGAAAGGCGTCCTGCCCATGACAAAGGAAAACCGCAAGCTCGTTTTAAGGGCGATAGGGACGCTAAGGGCCGGGGGTTCCACCTTCCTAAGCGGCGGGGTGGAGGCCGCCCTGAGGCTCCTCCCCAAGGAGGGGCCTAGCTACCTTGCGCTCCTGACCGACGGCATGCCCACCCATGGCGTGACCGACGAGGGCGGGCTGTCCAGGCTGGTGAGGTCCAAAGACCCGGAGGGGCGGCTGAGGGTGTTCTCCTTCGGCGTGGGCGACGCGGTTGACTCGAGGCTCTTGGACAGGTTCTCGTCCCTTTCCGGGGGCACCAGCGTGTACGTGGCGACGGGGGAGGACATAGAGTTCAAGGTCACCTCCTTTTTCGAAAAGCTGGGAAGCCCGGTCCTGGGCCGCCCGAGTTTCTCCTCCACTGCGGCCGTGAGCCTTTTGGCGCCGGCCAGGCTCCCCGACGTCTTCACCGGGAACCAGCTTGTCATAACCGGGCGCTACGCCGAGGGCGGCGAGGCGGAGTTCGCCCTCAAGGGCATGGAGGGCGACCAGGAGAGGGCGCACGTCTTCAAGGTCGCCTTGGAGGCCGGGGAGACCCCGGCGGGGCCCTTCGTCTCCAGGCTCTGGGCCAAGAGGCGCATCGCCCTGATATTGGATCAGCTGGACCTAAACGAGGGCCCGGGGGCCACAGAGGCCGGGAGGCTGGAGCTCACAAAGGAGCTCCTGGAACTCTCCAAGAGGTACGGGGTGCTCACCCCCTACACGAGCTTCCTTGCTGCGGAAGACGTGGATCTGAACGACGAGGACGGCCTGCGGAGGACCAGCGAAAGGCTCACCTTCCTGCGGGAGACCTCCGGCGAGCTGGCCTTCTCCCAGAGGTCCATCAAGGCCTCCCTCTCCGGCGGCGGCGTCAGGGCCTGTGCCAGCATGGCACCCAAAAAGCTCTTCTCCTTGGGCAGGCGGATGGCCCCGGGGAAAATGATGAAGCTGAGCGGCTCGGGCTCAGGCAGGGCCCGGAAGGGCGGCGAAGAGGGCAATGGCAGGGACATCGAGCCCGTCCAGCTGGGGGACAAGACCTTCTTCGAGAAGAAGGGGGTCCTTGTGGAGGGCTCGCTAACGGCCGAGGAGATCAAGTCCGCCAAGCTGGTGAAAAAGACGGGGAAACCCTTCTACCGGCTCTCCAAGACCATCGCGCCACACAACCTTGTCTGGCTCAGCCAGTCCAAGCCCATAGTCTTCGCCCACGGGGGCGGGGTCTGGAAGGTGAAGGCATAGGCCTGGCCTAGGGCCGCGACATCCGGAATCCGCCCTTTCCGGGCGGACAAGGTCAAGTGAGCCGCCGTGCCCGGGGCCTGGCCCCGGGCCAGGCGGCTCACTTGCGTCCGGGATTCCGGCAGCGGGTTGGCCGTGCCGACGGGAGGCACCGGGCTTGACCTTCATTTTCCATTGATTAT
>JAITKK010000131.1 GCA_031278475.1 Deltaproteobacteria bacterium | reverse complement strand
GACCATCGTCTCAGGACTAGGCAAATCCCCCCGCGCTCAACGCTTCCGGCTCGGCAACCCAAAAACCCACCCGCCAAACTCGAAAAAAAGTCTTCACTTATATAGGGGTTGAATTGTTTTTTAATGACCAACCTGTTTTGCTCATTTCAGGGCAAATAATTAAAATTAGAACTGCTAATACACAAGAATTATCTATATACACATGTGCTTAATTATTTTTAAGCGTATATATGGTATGACGCTTAATACAATAAATTTTTAACCTATCGTCTGTGGGCTTTGACAACCCCCCCGCACTTAACGCTTCCGGCTCGGCACCCCAAAAACCCACACGCCAAACTCAAAAAAAGCCATCCTAAATATCTATGGCTAATTGTTGTCATAAGGGCATCGAGGGCTAAAAATTAAAATTAGATATGCCAATAGGCATGAAATATTTCTATATGCTTATAGTATATTAGTTTTATAACTGTATATAGTATACTACCTAATAAAATTGATTTTCAGACCATCGTCTCAGGACTTGGGCAAATCCCCCCGCGCTCACCGCTTCCGGCTCGGCAACCCAAAAACCACCCGCCAAACTCGAAAAAAGGCCATCCTTATGTATGTCTAATTGTTGTCACAAGGGCATCGAGGGCTAAAAATTAAAATTAGATATGCCAATAGGCATGAAATACTTCTATATATATGTGATGTATTATTTTTAAGTCTATATATGGCATGCTACTTGATAAAATTGGTTTTCAGACCATCGTCTCAGGAATTGGGCAAATCCCCCCGCACTCAGCAGTTCCTTCTCGGTAGCCCAAAAACCCACCCGCCAAACTCGAAAAAAGGCCCCAATATATGTCTAATTGTTGTCACAAGGGCATCGAAGGCTAAAAATTAAAAGTAGATATGCCAATAGGCATGAAATATTTCTATATATATGTTGTATATTTGTTTTATAACGATATATAGTATACTACCTGATAAAATTGATTTTCAGACCATCGTCTCAGGACTTGGGCAAATCCCCCCGCGCTCAACGCTTCCGGCTCGGCAACCCAAAAACCCACCCGCCAAACTCAGAATAAGGTCCCCATTTATATGGGATTGAAGTTTTAATAAGGATCAGCCTATTTTGCCCATATAAGGGCAAATAAATAGAATATACTTTACATAAAATGTATGATGGCTTTATATAGACTGTACAAATTATTTTTTACTATATACGTGGTATATATTGAGCGGGATTATGAAAAATTAGTTTTTTGAATACAAAACTAAAATTCAATTTTTGTGTACAAAAAAGTTCAACGCATTTTATTTTATCTATGCTAAATAATACTTATTACGTATTTTATAAATATTTTTTACTAATATATATTAGTTATAATTCTGATAAATTTATGTTTTTAGACTATTTTCATCTTAATATGATTTATTACCATTAATATTCTATAGTTATACTTGTCAGATAAAATCCCGGACAGGCCTGGACACAAGCCCAGGGACAGATTGCTTGGGCCGCCCAAGGGGATGGCGGAGGATTTTTGGCTTGTCGGACGAGCGTGGGAGGCGACCTTATTCCAAGGGAACCTTTTGGCCTGAACGGCAGCTGGCTAAAGGCCGCAAAAAGCCAAGGGCGGCCTAAAGGCCGCCCAAATCCTGGACAGGTCGTAAAAAATAGGTGGGGAGGGTTTATGGGCTGGGATTATAGGCAGGTGTTCTGGAAAATGGGCCCAATGCATCCCTGCAAGCGGCAGCTGATGGCGGGGAAGGCTAAGCCAGGAACTCCCTGACGAGTTCGTTGAAGTGATCCGGCGGGCATGGGGTGGTCTCTATCACGGGGTTTCCGAAAAGATCGAACAGCTCGATTATCTGCATCTCGTTGGGGGGCTCTGTGGTCTCAAGGATGAGGCATCTGTCGTAGCGACCGAAGTTAATCCTGAAGTCCGTGGCGTCCCACTTGAAGAAGTAGGGCACCTCCTCCTCGGTCAGGAACATCTTGTTTATCCAGGCCGGGGTTATGACCATGGTCTTGTCCTGCTCCAGCTCGGCAAGCTTTGCGTCGCCCACCATGGCGGAGAGGCAATTGGAGGTGGGAAGCACCTTCACGCCGTGCTTCGCGGCGAACTCCAACATGTCCGGCAGGCATTTGCAGCCGTAGAATATCCTGACCTCGCCCTTGTCGGTGATGAGATCGCTTTTCAAAGCCTCCTCCAGCCTGCGCTCAAGCTCCTCTATGTTGTTGTGGAAGCCGGGATGGAGCCGGATCATGCTTATGTCGTACTGGTCCCTTAAGGGCTCAAGGGCCCGATCCAGCTCCTCGTCGAACATCCCGCATTTTATTATGACCCGTTTGGACTTCATAACCCCTCTTGCGCCGGTGCCTTGCGCCGGCCATGCCCTCGCCTGCCAGGGCTCATCCTAACATATTATAATAAAAAAATTGACAATTCTTGCCCCATCACTGCCGTCCAGGGAATGGCCTATGGCCCAAGGCACACTCACCTCGCGGCTCCCTCAGCCCCCTGTCCCGATGCCCCCGCCATCCTCGCCTTCGTCAGCGGGCCCGGCCTGCTCAGCCGCAGGATCCTTGGCCCCCTCGGATAGGTCGGCCTCCCCTGCCTCTGCCAAATCGGGCCCGGCAGCCCCGGCGGCATCGGCCAGAGGCTGGCCAGGGGTAGCGTCCAAGGCTGGCCCAGGGGTATCGGCCTGGGCGGGCTCAGGGGTATCGGCAAGGGCGGGAGCTGGGGTCTCGGCCAGGGCCTGCCATGAGGTGTCTTCCAAGCCCTCGCCAGGGGCATCGGCCTGGGGCGCATAAGAAGCATCCGCAAGGGCGGGCCCAGGGGTATCGGCCAGGGCCTCCCATGAGGTGTCTTCCAAGCCCTGGCCAAGGGCATCGGGCTTCAAAAGGGTAACGGCCGGGGCCCACCCATGGTCATCGGATAGGGTCGGCTCTGGCACGGCGGCCCCGGCCTCCGCGGCCGCGGCTTCCGCCGCAGCCGCGGATTGCTGGATGCGGGAGTTCTCCCTTGCGACCTTGTGGGCGGACAGGACGAAGAGCGTCAATGCCAGCAGGATGAAGCCCGAGCCGAAGCTCCCTATGAAGGGCAGCCCCACGGTCCCGCCACCCATGATGAGTGCCGAGGTGGTGATAAGGGCCAGAAAGGAGATGTACTGGTCTACCGCCAAAAGGAACCACACCGAGGCCGCGGCGGTGCCCGCCCAGCCGCCCCTGATCTCCAGTATGTTCAGGAGGAGGCTGCCCATGAGCAGGAACAGCGACAACAGGTAGAGCCCCACGGCCATGTAGCCGCCCAGGAGAGCCAGGTAGGGAAGGCAGTTGAAGCCCATGTAGCCCGAAAGCGGCAGCCCCACCTCGGCGATGTACTGGCCCCCGGTGCCCCATAGCCCCGCCATCCTGAACACGGCCTGCCTGAGTATGAGGTCCAAGGAGGCGTTGAGCTCGGACATGCCGGCGAAGGCCCAGACGTACTGCGGGTACAAGGGCTCGACACGGCCAAGGATGACCGCCACCCCCATGGCGAAGTAGGCTGCCATGGCCCCTATGACCAGGACCTTCAGGAAGCGGTTGCCCCTTATCATGAAGACTATGCAGATGACCGAGATGACGACTATCCGGGCATGGTAGTAGTTGCCCCCCATGGCGAGCACGAACACCGCCAGCACCAAGGCGAACAGGGTGAGTATCCCGTCCACCCAGGACATATTGGCCTTGCCGAGCTTAAGGCCGAAGAACAGCATCACGCCCAGGGGGGCCCACAGCCCGAAGCCCATGTAGCTGCCCGTGAGCCGGGCAAGGGACGAGGGGCCGCCTCTCCCTAGGAATGTGTGGAGGATGGCGAGCGCGAGCACGACCAGGAGGAAGGCCATGGGGAAGAGCCCGGAGCCAGGGTCAACGGAAAAGAGCCTTCTCGCGACCCTGCCGCTGGGAAGCCCCGCCCTTAAGAGCTCCCGCAGGGTGACGAGCAGGAGCGCGAAGGACAGGACGCACCAGAAGCCCCAGCCCGGCCCGGCCATCGGGGTCTTTATGTGCAGGGCCAGGCCCAGGGCGAAGAGGCAGACGAGGCTGGCCGCGTATATGACACGGAAGGCAAGGGACATCGGGGGCGGCTCCCACGTTTGGATTCCCACCATTATACATGGCCTTGCCGGGAATGGTACCGCAGGCCGCGGCAGAAGGGCCCGGACGCAGCGAAGCCAGTCCCAAGGGGACTGGCTTCGCTTTGTCTTGGGCCCCTGCGGTCGGCATCCCCTTGGCCAAGGGGGGGGGTGCCGTTAACAGGGCTTAGGGCCTTTTGGGGCCCTGGCGGGTTGCCCAAGTCGCGGCCTTTAGTGGTGGGCCCCGTTCTCCAAACCCTGGACCACCAGCACCTTGCCGTCCAGGGTCACGCGGCCGGCCTCCCTCAGGCGCTTCATTATGCGGGTGACGCTCACCCTGTGGGCGCCCACCAGGAAGCCCAGATCCTCGTGGGTCAGGGGCATCTCCAGGTAGTAGGCCCCCTCCTTCCCGCGCCTCCCGTGCACCTTGGCGACGTTCAGAAGCACCTGGTAGATCTTCTCCTCCAGGTGGGTCTGGCTAAGGGCCTCTATGCGCTCCGTCAGGTTGGCTATGCGGCCTGCCATGTTCCGGATGACGGTGAGCCCTATGTGCGGGTAGGCGAGCACCATGCCCTCGAAGCTCTTCTTGGTGAAACCGCAGGTGAGCACCTTATCCATGCACCAGGCAGTGACCGGGTAGGGGTACTCCGCCTCGAGGTCGTTCAGGATGTACTCCCCGAGGTAGTCGCCGGGCTTGCGGATGTCCAAAATCACCTCGGTGCCGTTCTCCATCACCCTGCTGAGGCGGATGCGCCCGGACTTGATGAGGAAGATGCTCTCGGCCCTGTCTCCCTGGCGGAAGACGGTCTCCCCCGGCTCGTAGGATGAGCGCACCAGGGTCTTGGACAATTCTATGAGATCCTCCTTTTGGAGCCCCGAGAAAAGCCACAGCTCGCCCACGCAGAATTCGGACCAGGATCCTTCCTTCGGCTTTGAGCGGTTACACGGGCATTGAGTCATAAAACCCCTGTCTGCGTGGTAGGCGGGAGATTGCCTATCGGGTAAACGGTTTTCGGCTGTATTGCTGTATTATGGATAATCCAGGACGGCAAACAAGCGTTAGGGCCGGCATGTCATTGTTTTTATCGGCAATTAGGTGGGAATTAGGGGTTTTGTCGGATGCGGCCGGGTACTTCCCGGCCGTATCCGGACAATCGGGCCTATGCCCCCAAACGATTCGGCTAGGCGATTTTCTTCCCGGCGTCGGGCCCTGGGGAGAGGCTGTAGATCGAGTCCACGTTTATCTTGACCGCGTACTTTATCCCGGGGAGATCGGGCATCGCCTTCTTCACGCCACCTGAGACCTCCTCGAAGATTGGCCCCGAGGTCAGGAGCTCCACCTTGCCCTTGAACTGGTAGCCGGTCATCTTGTCCACGACGGCCACGGCCACCTGGGGGTTCGCTTCCAGGCATGCCCTGGTCTTGAGTGAGAAGAGATCCGCGAATACCAGGGTCTCGTCGTCCAGGACCTTCAGGGTGCCCTTGGGCGCGAGGTTGGGGAGACCGCCCTTGTCGGCGGTCGCGACCCAACCGAGCTTGCCAGGGATGAATTCCTGGATTTCCTTGCTGATTTTTGCCATGTTTGTTCCTCCTATAAGGATGGTTTGCTTATGATTCGGGCTCCCGCGCGAGCGGCGCGCGGCAGGCGGCGCTTCCCCGTTCACGCAGGAAGGGTTGATTCCATCCCGGGCATGATAGCGCAAGGGCCCGAGCCCGGATGTAACCAGTGATACCAAAAAGAGAACCGAGTAAAAAAACCCGCCGGGGGATGCGGCCGGGCCCAATCGAATGGCCGATATGGGGATTAAAATTAGATTCTTTGGTTCGCAAACTTTTTGAGAAAAAGACCGAATCTATGCATGGCATTCTAAATTTAAATAGGGAAAACCCCCGCATAGCAATTAGCCCCCAGCACCGCAAGCCTGCCAACCAGCCTCATCTAATGAAAGCCAAAAAGGCATCAAAACATCACTTGGCAGGATTGTGCCGATGGAACCAATCCGAAAGCGCATTTGTGGGCATTTGTGGGCGCATTAGGGATATCTTGGAAGCGCAAATCATTGATGTTTTAGGGAAAATCGCAACTTTTGCGAATTGTTTGCGGGGATTAGCGCACGCCTTGCGCACTTATTATGAGCCGCTGGGAAAGGCAATCCTCGGGGCAAGACGTGATAATTCATTTGATTTCGAAAAACCCGGGACACGCCATTATCGCAACATTTCATATAATATCGGTAATTCCCGCATATTCTTTGGCATATTATTTGGCATATTCTTTGGCGGATTTTTGTGACATTTTTGGTACATTTTTGGATAGCGGCAACACATCGCTTTGGAACTTGGGCGCCCTTGCCAAGAATCCCTGACTGGCCAGCCGCCTGGCCAGCTGCCTGAACATCGCACATTAGGCGCATGGGAGCATTATGGCACAGGAGCCCAAGCTTTGTCATGGCGTGCGGGCAATTTGGTCCAAACTCGGGCCTATGATTGGTGATTGGGCCAATACGCAAGGCGGGAAGCAGGCATCATGCCCTTCCATTCCGTTACAATCCCGTTAGAACCCCGTTAGAACCCCGTCAGAATCCCGTTAGAATCCCGCAACAATCGTAATTTCCCGAACCGTCATGGTTTTGGTTTTTCCGGGAATAGCTTTTCCAGGATCTTCTCCAGGTAGCCCGATTCCATGAGGCTTTGCTCCTGGTCCTTGTTGAGGGGGTTCTTGTCCCCCAGCCTTACCCTCAGGTTCTCGAGGTTCCGGAAGATCTTGCTCTCGGAGGGGGAGCCCAGCTCCAGCTCCTCCAGGAACGGCCGGGGCTTGGGCGGGGAGTCAGCCTTGCGCGGCGTCGCGGGCCCCCCGGCGGTTTCCGGGGCCCCGGACAACGCTGGGGACGGGCTGTCCTCCGTAATCACCCCCTCCGGGGGCTCGGACGCCCCGGACATGCGCAGTATGCGGTAGGCGAGCCTCACGTCGTCGGGGAGGTTCGCCAGATCGTCTTCCGGAAGGGGTTTCCCCTTGCCCGGGAGGTTGTCGAAGACACCGTCCTCCATGGCCTCGGCTATCTTGCGCTCGGCCAGGACCGCCAGTATGTTTTCCACTAGGTTATCCACCATGTCCCACCTCTTGGGCCCCGCCTGGGGCATGACTTTAGGCCTGCGATGGTTACCCCCGGGCCCGGAAGCCAAGGCGGGGCGGTCAGGCAGGCAGGGGGCCTCAGGGCCCGGCGCGCCGGGGCGGGCCGAAAAACGCCCTCGGAAGGCCCTGCCTTCGCGGGGCTTCCCAAAAATGCGCCCCCTGTCGTTAAGTTTACAAATTTCCTTGGTAAAATGCTAACATGCCTTGGGTTTTGGCCCCATGGAAGGAGAAGGCCCTTGAGATTCGTGGACGAAGCCAAGATCCACGTGAGATCCGGCCACGGGGGCGCGGGCTGCGTGAGCTTCAGGCGCGAGAGGTACCTCCCCAAGGGGGGCCCGGACGGCGGGGACGGCGGCCGCGGGGGCGACGTGGTGATGGTCGCCACCAGCCAGAAGGACACGCTCCTCGGCTTCCACTTCAACCAGCACTTCACCGCCAGGAACGGCCAGCCCGGGAAGGGCCGCAACCAGACCGGGGAGTCGGGGGGCGATCTGCTCATACCCGTGCCGCCCGGCACCATGGTCGTGGACCTTGACACCGGGAAGACCCTGTGCGACCTGGCTCGGCCCGGGAGCTCCTTTGTGATAGCCAAGGGCGGCCGGGGCGGCCGGGGCAACGCCCGTTTCAAGAGCAGCACCATGAGGACGCCCAGGTTCGCCCAGCCCGGCGGGGAGGGGACGGCAAGGCATTTGCGCCTCGAGCTCAGGCTCCTCGCGGACGCCGCCCTGGTGGGCTACCCGAACGTGGGGAAGTCCACCCTCATTTCCCGGCTGTCGGCCGCCCGCCCCAAGATAGCCGACTACGAGTTCACCACCCTCGTCCCCAACCTGGGGCTCGTGCGGGTGGGCGACGACCACTCCTTCGTGCTCGCGGACCTTCCGGGGCTTGTGGACGGGGCATCCAAGGGCCTGGGCCTCGGGCTGCGCTTCCTCAGGCACATAAGCCGCGCCGGCGTCCTGGTCCACATCCTGGACCCCGGCCGCATGGACCCGTCCAGGCCCAAAAGGGATCTCGAGCGCATAACCAAGGAGCTAAGGGGCTACGACCCCGCGCTCCTCAAGAAACCCAGGCTCATAGCCATGGGCAAGATGGACCTGGGGGTGGCCCGGGAAGCCTTGGAATCCTTCAGGAAGGCCCACCCCAGGACGCCCATAATCCCCTTCTCCTCGGTAACGGGCGAGGGCCTTCCCGAGCTCCGCTACGCGATATGGGAGGAAATTGAGAAGGCCAAGGGGAAGGGCTAGGCGGGGGTCACGGTTTCCGTGGACAAATGCCTTCCCAAAATCGTAAAATGCCATTGTGACCAACTTTAAAGACATGTTCTGTGGCATGATTATATTAAATTATTCTTATAGCATAATAATTGACTTCCTTTTTGCCTAACAACTGCTTCAAATTAAACGCTCACCTGGCCGGGCTCAGGGCAGGCAGCCCCCGGCCGGGCGCTTTCGCAAGTCCCGCCGCCTTGGTGGCTGTTCGGCATGCCGGCACCCTGCCCGCCAACCCGACCGCCCTAACGGATGCCCGTGAAATGCACTCCCCGGGGCTTAGGCCCATCCCGGCGCACCCCACAACAGATGCCATCACCCCCCATCCTCTCCTCCACGCGCATCCCGTCGCCGGATGCCCGCCGCCCCGCCCCACTCCCGAAACCCTCACCTGCCGCAGCCTTCCATTTTCGAGCCTGTTTGGGATATTCGCCCTGGGGACCCGTCGTCCGCAGGGAGGGGGGGAGTCCCGCTTGGGGGGGGGCCTACGGCGAGGCCTGGATTGCCGCTTTGGAAAATTCGAGGGGACTTGGCGACCTGGGACCGCAAGGAATTCGGGGGATCCCAAAGACATGCCATAAGGACTTCCTGAGTTTGTTTGAAAAGCCGCGGCCCACCGCAACTTTGCATAAAACGCCCATATCTTAACCTGGCCAGACAGCAATGACGCACATCCTGATAGTAGACGACAACCTCACAAATCTCGAGCAGCTAAACATCCAGCTGGAGGACGAATTCGAGGTAAGCCTCGCGAAGTCCGGGCCCCAGGCCCTGCAGATATGCCGGTCGGCCAAGCCCGACCTCGTCCTCCTGGACATAGAGATGCCGGGGATGGACGGCTTCGAGGCCTTGGCGGCCATCAAGGCCGACCCCTCCATAAGCCACATCCCGGTTATCCTCCTCACCGCCTCGCCAGAGACCAAGACCGAGCTCCGGGCCATCCGGGAGGGGGCCTCCGACTTCCTCGCCAAACCCGTGGAGAGGGAGCTCCTGCTCCACGGCATAAACACCCAGCTGTTGTTCGCGGAAAGCAAGGAACGCCGCGACGCCATGCTGCGGGACTTCGAGGACAGGCTCATAATCGCCTTCTCCGACATAATAGAGCACAGAAACGAGATAGAGCCCGTGCTCGCAGGGAGGGCCTCCAAGTACGTGAGGATAATAGGCGACACCCTCTTGGGGAAGGGCGCGTACCCCGAGGAGCTTAACCACAGGGCGGTGGAGCTCATGACCAGGGCCTCGCCGCTCCACGATTTCGGGAAAATAGGCATCCCGGACGTCATCCTTATGAAGCCGTCGTTACTCAACGACGACGAGTTCAGCCTCATGAAGACCCACACGGTCATGGGGGAGACCCACCTGAGGCGGGTCTTCCGCCTGCTCCCGAGGCAGGACTTCCACGACTACGCGCTTGTCATGGCGAGGAGCCACCACGAGCGCTGGGACGGCAAGGGCTACCCGGACGGGCTTTCCAAGGACGGCATCCCGCTGTGCGCGAGGATCATGGCCGTGGCGGACGTCTTCGACGCCCTGGTGGACGCCCGGCCCTACAAGCGGACCATGGGCATCCAGGAGGCCTTCCGCACCATAAGCGCGGAAAGGGGCACCGTGTTCGACCCGGCCATCGCCGACGCCTTCCTGGAGGCCGAGGAGAAGGTCACCGAGGCGACCTGGGCGGGGCAGGATGGTTAGCGCGCTGCTAGCCAACACCGTGGAGGTGGACGAGATCGAGCTGGCCAGGAGGGACATCCTCAGGCAGCTGAACATCTCGAAGAACCTCAGGAAAAACGCGGTCGGCATAATGCACTGCAACAACGAGTTCATAAAATCCGGCGTGGTGGGGGCCATATGCGACAGGCTGCCATTCCCGGTGGTGGGGATTAACACGCTTCTGAACTCCTCCTCGCTGGGCCTGATGGACCACATGCTGCTCACCGTGTGCGTGCTCACCTCCGACAAAGTGAACTTCGCGGTCTCCCTCTCGGACCCCATGGGCAAACCCCCGGACCTCAGGCCCCTTTCCAAGATGTACGTGGAGGCCGAGAACCTCCTGTCCCGGCGCCCCGCCTTCATGCTGCTCTACTGCGGCAACCACTGCATGTCCTCGCTGGGCGAGCGCGTCATGGCGAGCCTTGACGAGTTCTCCGACCAGGTGCCCATATTCGGCTCCATGCCGGCGGACTTCACGACCGAGCTCAAGGACCCCAGGATCATCTACAACGGGGTCGCCTACAAGGACAGGGCGGCCATCGTCCTCGTGGAGGGCCGGGTGACCCCGGTCTTCAGCGTCCAGAACGTGCCCCTGTGGAAGGGCATCCAGCAGAGGGCCATCGTGACCGAGTCTGAGGGGAACCTCATAAGCCAGGTGAACGGGCTCCCCGCCGCGGAGTTCATGGAATCCCTGGGGCTCTGCTGGTACGGCCAGATAACCGGCCACATCAGCCTTCCCGTGTTCCTGGACCGCAACGACGGGAACCCCCCCGTCGTCCGCACCATATTCGGGCAGACCCCCGAGGGGGCCTTGCTCCTTACCGGGGACGCGCCGGTGAACTCCACCATGGGTTTCGGCTCCCTGGACGAGACCGAGGTCCTGAGGGCCGCGGCGATGTTGGGCCAGTCAATGCGGGAGCTCTATTCCAACATCTTCTACGTGTACTCCTGCGCCTCCCGGAACTTCTCGCTGGGCCTCAACTACCTCGGCGAGATGGAGAGGTTCGACTCCGTGGCCGAAAGGAAGCTGCCCTACATATTCAGCTACTCCAGCGGCGAGTTCTGCCCGGTGACCAACCCGGACGGCTCGCTAAGCAACCGCTATCACAACATGTCGATAGCGAGCATCGCGTTCTGATGCCTGATTGAAAGCCGCGTAACCGGCCCTTGCCCGTGGCTTTTCGCGCATCCGCGGCATTATCGAAAAGCCTCGCACGCTTTTGGCTCTGACATTTGGACGGAATTTATGGAAAAGCCGCAAACTTCCTCACAAATTTCGGCTATTCTTCCCATAAGGAAGGGTGACGCAGGCTGCTGCCTTGCATGGGGTCACGCGCATCCTGAGAGAAACCCCTTCACAATCGGCCCCATTCCTTGGCTGATATTTGGTTATATTATAGTAAAAGATGATATAAATCGAATATTATGCCAAGTATGAACCATAATCAAACTCTCATTAATATGGGACAAAAAATGATGCTTTAAGTATATATTTCGGAAATTCTTAGATTATTGTCAGACATTATCCGAAATAAAACGCTACTTAAACGTTTTCAATAATTAAACCTCTGTGTTACTCTTTTTTTCTTTGCACATTGTAAAGGAAGTGATATAGTTCAATTGACGGACGATAAGGCCCAAGCGCCAAGGACACCTTTCCCAGAGGCCGGAAAAAGGCCCTGAGAGGTGCCTTTCCGTCAAGGAACAGCACACGGTCCCGGAACCGGCCCCCATTGGCGGGGCCGAATCTTAGGGCCATCGCCGGACGAAAGGCCGGGGCGAGACCTTGAATCCCAACACCCCCAAAAAGAAGCCACTGTCCCCGCTGGACTACATGCGCAGCCCGGAGGAATACCAGGCCCTGGAGCTGGAACTGCGGCGCCAGCGGAGGGAGAACAAGATAATCCACAGGCAGTACACCTTCCTCCAGGAGCTCATGCAGCGGACCAAGCAGGTCACCGCCGGCAACATGAACCTGAGCTCGGTGATTACCCAGGAGCGCACAAGCCAGGAGCTGTTCTTCAACCTCCTGATGCAGAACAGCCAGAACATAATACTAATCTTCGACGGGGCCAACCGCCTGCTCTACTGCACCGAGTACTTCCTGACCATCGCCAAGATCTCCCACGTGGGGCTTGTGGGCGGCCGCAACATCAGGGAGATATTCCAGCGCTACATAGACGAGCCCGACATCACGAAGCTCGAGCGGATCTACCTCCAGGCGGTGCAGAACCAGCTGATAAGCCACCACACCGTTAACATCTCCTTCAAGAAGAACGCGCTTCCCAGGACCTACTCGGTAAACATCACGCCGCTTATGGACCCGAACATAGATCTCTCGGGCACGCTCCTTCTGTTCCACGACCAGACGGACCTGCTCCAGGCGCGCCAGGCCGAGGAGGCCAACAAGGCCAAGAGCGTCTTCCTCGCCAACATGAGCCACGAGATAAGGACGCCGCTCAACACCATCATGGGGCTCAGCGACGTGGAGCTGCAAAGCGAGCTGCCATTCGCGACCAAGGCCAACCTCGAGAAGATCTACTCCGCGGGTGCGACGCTTCTCTCGATTATCAACGACATACTTGACATTTCCAAGGTTGAGAGTGGCAAGTTCCAACTAATCCCCGCCGAATACGACTTCCCCAGCCTCATCTCAGACACGGTGAACCTCAACACCTCGCGGCTGGGCAACAAGCCCATCCGCCTGGAGGTGGACGTCGCGCCCGACATACCCCGCACCCTCAAGGGCGACGAGGTGAGGCTCAAGCAGATAATATCCAACGTGCTCTCGAACGCCTTCAAGTACACCGACCGCGGGACGATCAGGCTCAAGATATCCGCGACCGTCAACGCGATCGTGGGCACCTGCTACCTGACCTTCGTCGTGAGCGACACCGGCCGGGGCATCAGGGAGCAGGACCTTGAGAAGATCTTCAACAACTACGTCCAGCTGGACCGCTCCGCCAACCGCTACATAGAGGGCACGGGCCTCGGGCTCTCCATCACGAAGACCCTGGTCGAGATGATGAACGGGACCATAAGCGCGAGGAGCGAGTACGGCAGGGGCTCGACGTTCGCGATAACCGTGCTCCAGGAGGTGACCGACCCCAGCCCCATCGGCCAGGAGATCGCGGACAACCTCAAGAACTTCGAGTACAACTACCAGAAGCAGGTATCGGCCAGCAACATCCCCCGCAGCTACATGCCCTACGCCAAGGTCCTGTTGGTGGACGACGTCCTGCCTAACCTGGACGTCGCGAAGGCGCTCCTTCTTCCCTACGGCATCACCGCCCACTGCGCGACCAGCGGGGAGGAGGCCATAGGGCTCATCCGGGACGAGGGGATCCGCTACGACCTCATCTTCATGGACCAGATGATGCCAAGGATGGACGGGATAGAGGCCGTGCGCATAATCCGCAACGAGATAGGCACGGACTACGCGAAGGAGGTCCCCATAATCGCGCTCACGGCCAACGCCATAGTGGGCATAGAGGAGATGTTCTCGTCCAACGGCTTCCAGGGCTTCATATCCAAGCCCATAGACGTGAGGCAGCTGGACAGCCTGCTAAACCAGTGGATCCGCGACCGCGCCGACCACGAAACCCTGCACAGGGCCGAGCTGGAGCACCAGCAGCTACTCCTCCAGAAGTCCCGCAAGGGCGGGAGGACGCAGGGCCCCTCCATCCTCCAGACCCGGCACATACCCGGGCTCAACATAATAGAGGGCCTGGCCCGCTGCGACGACCAGGAGGGCGTCTACCTGCCACTTCTGGGGTCCTGGGCGAGGCACACCGGGAAGGTCCTGGAAGAGCTCGGGGCCGACCAAATTTCCAACCTCCAGGACTACGCCATAAAGATCCACGGCATAAAGGGCTCGAGCTACGGCATCTGCGCCAACAAGGTGGGGGAGATAGCCTCCGAGCTGGAGCTCGCGGCCAAGAGGGGGGACCTGGACTTCATCCGCAACACCCACCCTGCCTTCGTGGTTACCGCCTCCGCCCTGATAGCGGACATCCTCTCCCTGCTCGGCGAGTACGAGAGCATGGCCGGCTCCGTCACCAAGGAGACCAGGACCTGCCCGGACCCAAGGGTCCTCAAGAGGATCGTCGACAACTGCGAGGGCTTCAAGACCGGGCTCATCAGGAAGGACATCAAGCTCCTTGAGAGGTACGCCTACGAAAGGGACGGGGAGCTGGTCGCGTTCCTCAAGGAGCAGGCCGAAAACCTCGAGTACGACAAGATAAGGGAGCGGCTCTCGGCCTACCTGGGCCAGTCTGGCCCGTCCCAGGGGCCCAACGGATGATACCCATAGTCTACTCGGACCGCCTGCTCTGCGTGGGCTGCAACAAGTGCCTCCGGGCCTGCCCCGCCCCGGACGCGAACGTCGTGTGGCACGACCAGTCGGGCCGCGTGATAGTCTCAATCGACCACCTCAAATGCGTGAACTGCGGTTCCTGCATAAGGGTATGCAACCACGGGGCGAGGAAGTACAAAGACGACCTTGGGCGCTTCCTCTCCGACCTCAAGGCCGGGAAACGGGTCGCCTTGATAGTGGACAGCACGGTCCGCTCCAACTTCCCCAATCACCCTAACCTGTTCCGCTTCCTCAAAAGCCTTGGCGTGAGCGAGATCCACGACGGCTCGCTGGGGCTCGAGCTCTTCGCCTGGGCCCACCTCAAGTACCTGACCAGCTACCGGCCCTTCTCGCTCATCACCTCCTACTGCCCGGTCGTCATAGCCTACTGCCGCAAGCACCGCCCGGAGCTGCTCCCGAGGCTCTCGCCCGTGATGGGCCCCCTCCTCTGCCAGACCCTGTACCTGAGGGAGCACCTCGGCGTGAAGGATCCCATAGCGGTCCTGGGCCCCTGCCCCACCCTTACCGCCAACTCCGACGAGGGGAACAGGCCCAACTACAACGTGACCTTCGCGAGGCTCGAGAGCCACCTGGCCGCGAGCGGGGTGGATCTCTCCGAATACGGCCCGGACCGGGACGAGGAGCTCGGCCCGGTCCCCCGGATACTTCCGGTGCACCCCAGCCTCAAGAGGATAGTCAAGACCCACCTCGACCCCAACCTGCGGGTGGACACGGCCAGAGGCAGGGGCATCACGTCCCTCCTCGACGAGTACGCCAAGGCCGAGGTGGAGACGCTCCCATCGCTTTTCAACCTCTACCAATGCCGCGACGGCTGCGCCATGGGGCTCGCGGCCTGCCCCGGCAACAGCCTGTTCAGGGCGAGGACCATCCTTGACGACGCCAAGAGGGACTTCACCCTGCCGGAGGCCATGGCCCACGTGGAGGCGAGCTTCCGGCACTTCGAGGAAAACCTCTCGGTCGAGCTCTTCACCGAGCGCTACAGCCCCCAAAGGGGCCCGAGGGACTCCGTTAGCGACGACGAGCTCGAGAGATCCTTCCAGCTGCTTGGCAAGGACCCGGGCCCTGACAGGCACTTCGACTGCGGCTACTGCGGGAACGCCACCTGCCTCGACATGGCGAGGAGCATAGCCCTCAGGAACAACATCCCGGATAACTGCGTGACCAGGATAAGGATCCAGAACAAGGAAAACCTGAGCAAGAGCACAACCCACCTGGAGCTCATCCAGAGCGTCTCAGAGTACCTGCTCCTTTCCGTGGGGAAGGACTACAACAGCAACGTGGAGCACGCCCTCATGGCCCTGTGCTACTCCATGGACGCCTTCTCCGCAATCCTCTGGAAGAACGCCTACGACGAGGAGGAAAGGCCCGTCTGCCAGCGCATGGTCACCTACCCCAGCAAGCTCACCAACAGCCAGCTCGTGCACGTGACGGCCAAAGACCCGCCTGGCTGGCTGGAAGCCCTGATGGAGGGGGGGAGCATAATGCGCCTCAAATCCAACATGAGCAAGATAGAGCAGCAGAAGTTCCTGGGCCGCAACGTGAACGCCATCCTGCTCACGCCCATAATAGCCCACGGGGACTTCTGGGGCTTCCTGTCCCTCATGAGGCAGGAGGAGAAGCTCTTCAACGAGGAGGATATCGCCGTAATCTCCATATGCAGCAACATCCTGGCCTCATCCTTGATCAACCAGAACCTGCAGGGGGGCTTCCTCGACATCAACCTCAACCTGATGTGAGCCCGGCCCCAAGCCCATCCAAGCCCTTCCGAGCCCCCGTCCCAAGCCAATCCAAGCCCCCTCCCCTTGCCAATCCTGGCTATCTCCCGTCTCAGAGCCAGCACACTAACCGCAAAAACAAAAATCAAACTTAAACTCAAACTTAAAATTCTAAATACAGAATAATTACATCTATTAATATCTTATTTTCTATAATTAATTATAATTTTATATAATTGAGTTGGTTAACACTTTTAAAAGGCCCCCCTATGGCAAAACGCGGGGAAAATTGATACCATACCTCTTTCTCCTGGCCCAGGACACAGGCCAGGATGCCTGCCGGGAGGGAGCCTTATGCCCCTTTCGGCCGAACGATGACAGTCTTGGGCTGACGGTCTTGGGACGACGGTCTTAAGATGGCAGTCCTGGGATGACAGTCGATAGGAGAGAGGTCATGGCAAAGATCAAGCAAGCCTTGGTGAGCGTTTCCGACAAAACCGACCTGGTCCCTTTCGTTAGGTTCCTGGCCGAGGATTTGGGCGTGGGCATCATCTCCACCGGGGGCACCGCGAGGTCGCTTCTGGAAAACGGCCTGAAGGTGACCGAGGTCGCCGACTACACACGCTCCCCCGAGCTTCTGGACGGCAGGGTCAAGACCCTGCACCCCAAGGTCCACGCGGGCATCCTCTACCGCAGGGACGTGCCGGCGCACGCCAAGCAGATGCAGACGATGGGCTGGGAGGGCATCGACCTTGTCTGCGTGAACCTCTACCCCTTCGAAAGCGTCATACAGAAGCCCGACACACCCTTCGAGGAGGCAATAGAGAACATCGACATAGGCGGACCCTGCCTCCTGCGCGCCGCAGCCAAGAACCACGTCCACGTGGTGGTGGTCCCGGATCCCAAGGATTACGGCTGGGTCCAGGCAGAGCTCAAGGAATTGGGCGGGGATCTCTCCCAGGCCTCCAGGCGCAAGCTGGCCCAGACGGCCTTCGCGCGCACCAGCGTCTACGATCAGACCATAAGCCGCTACCTGGCCGAGCACAAGTAGGCCGCCCGCCCTTTAAGCAAAACCCAGCCGCGCCCTTATTGCGCGCCCTGCCAGCGGGTTTGTTGGCGGTTCGCACTTTTGGCGGGATTTCGCGCATTCCAGGGGACGAATGCGGGGATCCCGCCTTTTTTTTGTTTCTTGTATTCCCTTTTTGCTGTTTCTTGTCTTGATTTTTATGGTTTCTAGTCTTTTTTGGCTTCTTGTCTTGATTTTTTGGTTTCTTGCCTTAGTTTTATTTTGCTGTTCTGCCGAAGCCTTGGAACAATTATTTGTGATTGCGTCTCATTTTTTTGGCATTCGTTTTTATCCGGCTTCAAGAATAAACAACCCGTTCCCGCATTGTTTCCCATAACATGCCACAACAATCCCTGCGCCCTTCCGGCACTTTCCCCTCACAGGACTTCCGCCCCGCCCCAAAAATTCCTAACCCCCAACCCTTGGCAACCGCATACAACCGAACCCAAAAAAATTCCCTCCCAAGGCTGGGAGGGATCGTGCAGCTTGCGCCTAACCCCATATGACATTCGACAACAGCCCGAAGCGCCAAAAACCCCGACCTTTGCCAAAAGCCCACAAGCGACAGTAATTTCGCTAATAAGCAGCCAAAGGCTAGCCCTGGCCCCGCGCCTCGGTCGCGGGGTATTCCCAGCCAATGGCGAAGCGCCTTAGGGGTTTCAGGCTAATGTGGATGTCCTGGCACCTGTAAAGGGGGGCGTTGGGTATGGGATCCCCGCTTTGAGGGTCCTTCCCTTGGAAGAGCACAACCGCGAAATAACCGTCCCCGAAGCCGCGCCCTTCCGAGCTCTCGCATAGCTGCGCCCAGTTGGAGGGGAGCGGGACGTGGGAGCCGGGATCCCTCGCGAAGCGGACTATGGCCCACTCGGTTCCGCTGGGGCCCTCGTACCATATGGATGGGCTTATCATCGGGTGGTTGCAGAAGCTGTGGGGCCTTGCGCCGGGAAGCTTTGCCATCACCGAGTGCACCGCGAGGTCGTGGAGCTCCCAGTCGGAGAGCGCGACCCTCTCGGTCCCCACCAGGCGCATGGGGTTCACGGGGTTGCGGCTCCTGGGGTCGAAGAGCCCCCAGCCAGGGAAGGCCGGGAGCCAGATGCCGCCCGCGTACCTCATGGGCATGACAAGGGGATGCCCGTTGCAGGCCTCGGCTATCTCCAGGAGGCCTTCCATGTCGCCAGGCACCCTGAGCCTGCCACCGGTATCCTCGAGGCGCACGAAGAAGAGCTGGTTCCCTAGCCTGAAGGAGAAATGCTCGAAGAAGGGCGGGTGGAGGTTCCCCTTGAACCAGGCAAGGTTCCCCTCGCCCAGTCTCTGGACGTAGCTGGCGGCGAGCGTCCAGCAGGCCTGGAACTCCCTTCCTATGCCCTCGTACGGGGTTATCTCCATAAAGCGACCCTCTCGCGAAACCTTGAAGGGCGTCCAGGGCGACCCCCCCGCGGCATGCCGCGGGTTATTGGGAGAATCGGCCTGGAAGCTTGCCGAAGGCATCCTTCGGCATTGTCGAGGGATTGCTTATGCAAGACTCAAACCAGGATTTCCGTGGCCTGTGAAGGGGCGTCCGCATGCCCAAGGGCCCGGACCTTGCAACAAGCCCCTGTGGCTCCCCCACCCGGCACTTCCTTCCTGGCTTGGGGGGCTTTGGGCCGGGCCGGGAAAGCGCCCTGAAGGGGCCTGGAAATTACCAAGGCGCGGCAAAGCCTTCAACCCGCCCCGCGGATCACGGTGAATCCATGGTGAATCACAGCCTCAAATCCACCTTATGCCATGCCCTGGCTTCTTTGGCACCGCTTTTGCTAACCAACCCGTAGGGCCATAGCCGCGCGCCCTAGGCCGCGGGCCCATGGAAGGGGCTTGTCCATTGGCATTGAGACGCAACAGGACCATCAATCGGAAGGATCCGGAGATCACCCTCGAAAGGGCCCTGGGTCCATCCTTTGCCGCGTACCGCAAGGATTTCGCGCTCGCGGAGTCCTTCAAGCCATTCCCGTTCCCGCTGCACCTGGACGTGGACGTCACGACCAAGTGCGACCTCGGATGCCCCATGTGCCCCACCGGGGCCAGGGCCGGAAATCTTTTCCCTGGCCTGGGCCAGGGGCTCGCGCTTCCCTTCGGGCTGTACGCGAGGGCCCTTTCCGAGTGCGCCTACCACGGCCTTCCCTCGCTGAGGCTTGGCATGAGCGGGGAGCCGCTCCTTGTCCAGGGGATCGACCGCTGGGTGTCGCTCGCGCGCGATCTCAATGTCACGGACGTCCAGCTGGTGACAAACGGCCAGAGGCTTGCCAGGAAGACCTCCCAAAGGCTGATAGGGGCCGGGCTCACCCGCCTCATGGTGTCGGTGGACGCGGGCTCACCCGAGGCCTACGCCCGGGCAAGGCCCGGCGGGGACTTCCTGAGGCTTTTGCGGAACATCGAAGGCTTCCTCGAGGAAAGGGAAAGGCTCGGGAGCCTTACGCCCGTCCTCAGGCTAAGCTTCGTGGACACCGGGGACGGGGGGGAACTTGACGCCTTCCTGGCGCTTTTCGGGGACATGGCCGACTACGTAGCGATCCAGAGCTACGCGCCCCTGGTCCCGGGGCACGCCCTGGGGCTCGACGGGGCCGCGGAAAGGCTCACGCCCAAGGGCGGCCGCTGCGCCGAGCCTTGGGCGAGGCTCGCCATACACGCGAACGGCGGGCTTTTCCCCTGCTGCTCGGACCACGGGAGGCACTGGCCCCTGGGCTTCTTCCCGGCCGTGACCCTGAAGGGAGCCTGGGATTCCAGGATGCGGCGCGCGGTTGCCGGCATGATCCCGGGCTGCCTCGCGCACCCCGCCTGCCTGAGGTGCGCGGGCGGAACCAAAGGCGAGGCCGTCCCGGACGGCCCCCGCAGGGCGGGGGCTTCCATGGGGGGCTGACGGGTTGGAAGGAAATGGCCCGAACAGGGCCGGACACGGCAAAGACCGCGACAAAGGCCGCGACAAAGGCCGAATCATTGACCACAACAGGGCCGCGACAAGAACACGGGAAGACCACAGGAAGACCCGGCAAGACCACAACAAGCCCGCATCAAGACCACAGGAAGACTGACAGGAGAGACCAAATGCTTATCCTATGCCTCGGAAGCGAGTACTTCCACCAAGCGTTCCACAAGATGGGCCACACGGTCATGGCCCCGCAGCACGTTGAGGGGTTCCCCCTGGACACCTTCTTCAACAACCTCCGCGACCGGCCGGACATGATAGTGTGCACGGACCATCTGGGCCAAAGGGTGTGGGCCGACGGCCTCTCCAGGATCTACGGCATACCCAAGGTCTATTACGCCGTCGACACGCCCATAAACTATTGGTGGCAGTCCCACTACGCAAGGCTCTTCGACCGCGTCTTCACCGACCAGAAGCCCTTCGCGGGCGAGCTCGCGGCGGAAGGCATAAGCGCCTCCTGGCTCCCGGTGGGGGTGGACGCCAAGAGCTACCTGCCCTCCCCCGACGAGGACGGGAAGAAGATCTACGACTTCGGCTTCGTGGGGGTGGTGGACCCGGAGCGCAGGGCCAAGCGCTCAAGGCTCATAACGACCCTTTCCAGGCGCTACTCGCTGAAGACCACCGGGGCGAGGGAGGAAGGCTGGGTTGGCCCGGACGAGTCGGGCCAGGTCTACAGGCAGTCCAAGCTCGCCCTGAACGAGAACCTCTTCCCGGGCGTCACCACCAGGATGCTCGAGGCCATGGCCTCTGGGGCCGTGCTCTTCACCGAGCGGGCGGGCGGGGACTTGGGCGAGCTCTTCAAGGCAGGCGAGGATTTCGCGTGGTTCGACCCGCCCGAGCTCATGGACGTGGCCGAGCTCTGGCTCAGGGACCCAAAGCTCAGGGAAAGGGCCGCCAAGAGGGCCATGGAGAAGGTCCACTCCGCGCACGACATCCAGAACAGGGCGGAGTCCTTGTTGTCCCAGGTGAACGGGCTTAACCCGGGCGCGGCCCTCTACGACGAGGACGCGTTGGACCACGAGGGCAAGTTCCTGTTCCTGACCGCCCTGCGCTGGCCGGCCCAGCAGGGGCTCGCAAGGGCCACCCGCGCGGAGGGCCTTCTGCGCCGCGCCGACTCCCTCGGGACGCTTTCGCCCGAGGGCATGTTCATGCTGGGGCACATCCAGAGGCTCAAGAAGAACCCGGACGAGGCCAAGGCCTTCCTTTCCCGCGCCTTCGAGGCGGGCGAGCCCAAGGGGGCCCTGGGGCTGGGCATTCTCGCACTGGGCATGGGGGACCCCAAACTGGCGGAGGAGTGGCTAGCTAAATTCATCGGGGAGGAAGGCTTCCCGGAGCTGCAGATGGACACCCTGAGCTTCCAGGCGGTCAAGCTCTTGGGGAAGCGCATGCTGGAGCTGGGCGAGGATGTCTGCCCGGGCTTCAGCCGCTACCCGCACGACCCGGCCGTGTGGACCGCCTTCGAGTTCTTCCAGAGCGCCTTCCAGGGGAACCCGGCGGACGCGGAGGCCGCGAGGCCGCTCGCGGGCATCCTTCTCAACAGGGGCGCCGTGGCCGAGGCCATGGACATCGCCCAGAAGGGGCTCGAGCACAACCCGGACGACCCGGTCCTGGGCTCCATATTCTCCGAGGCGGGGCGCGCGTCCTACCTCACGGTCAACTAAAGGGGGCTTGAAATGAGAGAGACAGGCTTGAGGGACGGGGTCCCTTCCGCCCTGGGCGCCGGGACGGGGCCGGTCAGGGTGATCCCGGGCGACAAGGGCCCCGGGCTCATATACCGCGGCGAGACGGTCCACGACGCCTCCGACCCCATGGCCGAGGCGGCCGCCTGGGTAGCCAAGGCCCTGGGGGCCGCCCACAACGGGGCGGGCCCCAGGCTCGCCCTGGTCTTCGGCCTGGGCCTGGGCTGGCACATACGCCGCCTGAAGGAACTCTTCCCGCAGCTGACCGTGGCCGTCTACGAGCCCGACAGGGGGCTCCTGGACGTCTTCGAGAAATACAACGCCCTGTCCAAGGGCCAGGACCCCAAGGTCTACCTGGACTTCGCCCGCTTCGAGTCGATGGTCGCCCAGGAGGTGGTCCACGGCGAGGCCGGGCTTCCCGTGGTGGTGGCGGTCCCCGGCTACGAGGCCGCCTTCCCCAAGGAGGCCCAAAGGTTCAGGGACAAGGTGGGCTCCGAGATGGCAAGGCTCAGGGTCATCGAGAAAACCCGGAAGGCGACCAACTCGGCCTTCACGGACAACATGACCAGGAACGCCGGCATGGCGACGCTGCTTCCGGACCTCATGCTCCTAAAGGATCGCTTCCCCACGCACCCGGCCTTCGTGGTGGGCGCGGGGCCCAGCCTTTCGGTCAACGGGCACTGCCTTAAGGACGTCGGCGAGAAGGCCATGATAATAGCCGCGGCCGCGGCCCTCAAGCCCCTTCTGAGGCTTGGGGTGTCGCCCCACGTGGTGGTGGTCCTGGAGAGCTCCGACACCTCGAGGTTTTTGAGGCTCACGGACGAGGAGAAGGCCATAGCCGGGAAGGACATGGTCCTAGCGCTCGCCATGGGCTCGCACCCCGCCCATTTCGCCTGCGAGGGCTACAGGAAGGCCATCTTCCACCTGAACCCTGGCGAGGCCCAGATACTGGGCCAGGGGTTCTTCCTGCCCCAAGGCGGGAACGCGGGCACCGCGGCCTTCGCCCTGGCCTACGTCTGGGGCATGAGCCCCCTGATACTGGTGGGGCAGGACCAGGCCTACATGGGGGGCCTCCTCCACGCCGAGGGCACGGTCGACAGCCTGACAGACCCTGAAAGGGGCGACTCGCTGAAAGTCATGGGCGTGGGCGGAGTCCAGGTCGAGACCAACACCTCGCTCATGGCGTCCGTCAACTGGCTCTCGGAGGCGGCGACGCTAATACAGCGCCGGGGCCGCGGCCAGAGGCTCATAAACGCCTCCGCCCAGGGCGCGAGGGTCCAGGGCTTCGACGAGATCCCCCTGAAGGCCCTGACCGACACCATACCCGAGAGGGCGTACCCCTACAGGCTCCAAGAGGTGATGGACCTTCTTCCCAAGCCCACCACGAAGGAGTTGAGGGGCGACCTCAAACAGATGTCGGCCCTTCTGACCCAGGTGCGCCAGCTGGTGCACCGCAAGCCCCAAAGGGCCCTGGTCGAGATGATGGCCATATCCAACGCCTCGGCCTTCATGAGGCAGCTGCTCGCCCCATCCCTCGCGGGTGGGCACCCCGCGGGCATCCTCAAAAACCTCGCCTGGGCGGACGGCGTGATACTAAGAATGCTCGCAAGCATCGAGGCGGTCGAGAAACCCAAGGGATAGCGCCCTTCGGCCTTGGGGCGAAAGCCCCTGGGAAAGGCCTTGCGGCAAAAGGCCTTGCGGCATAAGGCCTTGCGGCAAAAGGCCTTGGAAGCAAAAGGCCTTTGGAAGGCGCGCGCCCCACATAACGGTAAAGCCAATGGCAAAGCCCAATAACAATAAACCCCGTACCAACGCATCCCCCGAAGGCGGGAACGGGACGGGCCACGATGTCCCAAGCCTCGGCATTGGGATGATCGCGAAAGACGAGGAGCGGAACCTGCCCCTGAGCCTTGGCCCGCTCGCGAAGGTATGGGACGAGTGCGTGGTCCTGGATACCGGCTCAAGGGACCGGACCATCGAGGTGGCAGGCTCTTTCGGCGCGAAAGTCGTGTACGGAAAATGGGAAGACGACTTCGCGCTCGCGAGGAACACCGCACTAAGGCACGCCGAAACCGACTTCGTGCTGTGGCTGGACGCGGACAACGGCTTGGACCCGGGGGACTTCCTGAGGCTCAAGGACAAACTTCGCGACAATCCCGCAAACAGCGTGCTCCTGTGCGAGGAACTGGTAGTCCCCCAGGGCGACAGGCTCTGGCAGAAGAGGGTGTTCCCAAGGCTCCAAGGCTTCCGCTTCGAGGGAAGGATCCACGAGCAGCTGACGCACCCGGAGGGCGCCCGGCTCATATACACGGACGTGACCATCAGGCACTGGGGCTACAGGGACCCGGCCGAGGCCCGCAGGAAGGGCGAGAGGAACCTCGCCCTTCTGCTAAAGGACCCTAAGACCTTGGCAGGGGATTCCTACGCCCTGTACCAGACCGGGAGGACGCTTCTGAACCTCAGGAGGCACAAGGAGGCCCTGGGCTACCTCGCAAGGGCGGCCGCAGCCCCGGGCGGGAACCCCTCGTTGCGCGCCCACTCCTTGATACTCGCTTCCGACATCCTCCAAAAGTCAGGGGAAACGGACGAGGCCCTGTCCCTGCTCGCGGGCCTTGCGCACGACAGGCCCGACTACGGGCCCGGGAGGTATTTTCACGGCAGGCTCCTGTACAACCTGGGAAGGAAGGCCGAGGCCGCGGGCGAGCTCGGAAGGGCCCTTGCCCTGGGGCTCTCGGACCCAGGCTGGGGCTCGGCCCCGGGAAAGCTGGGCTTCACCTGCGCCAGCATGCTGGGAAGGGCCCTGAGGGACCAAAACGACCCAGAGGGGGCCAAACGCGCCTTCAGAAGCGCCATGGCGCTCGATCCCTCGAACCCGGAGCCAAGGGTCCGGCTGGCGGAGCTCGCTTTGGGGGAGGGCGACAACCCTTCCGCCCTCGCCATGGTGGAGGAGGCCCTGGAGCTCGCCCCGTCCCACCGCAGGGCCCACGAGCTCTTCGGAAGGCTCGCGGGGCTCACAGGCGACCACAAGAACGCGGGGGGCCCGTCGGCCCCCGGGGCGCTGACCCCGGAAGGGGCGGGGTTTTGAGGCAGCTGGGCTTCTATACCGAGGGCCCCGCCTTCGAGGGGGACGCCCTGGAAAAGCGCGCCCTTGGGGGCTCCGAGACCGCCTTCATAGAGGTCACCAGGGCATTCGCCAGGATGGGCTACGAGGTCATCGCCATAAACAACTGCGAGCGTCCGGCCGAGCACCACGGGGTGCGCTACTTCCCGGTCAGGCAGTCGCTCCCGCTTCTCGCTAAGGAACGCTTCGACGTCTTCGTCGTGAGCCGCTTTTTCGGGTTTTTCAACCTGCCCATAAACGCGAGGCTCAAGGTCCTGTGGAACCACGACACCCTCGCGAACCCCGGGGCCCTGAGGACGGTCCAGGACGAGATAGACCTCTCCTTCGTGTTGTCCAAGTTCCACAGGGACAACTACCTCACAAGGGTCCCGCAGCTGGACGACAGGACGGTCGTCACCCGCAACGGCCTTAACCTCGGGCTCATGGACGAGGCGGCGGAAGGGGTGACCAGGGACCCCTGCAAGCTCATCTACGCCTCGAGGCCCGAGCGGGGCCTGAAGGTGCTCCTGGAGGACATCTGGCCGAGGCTCAAGGCCGCGAGGCCGTCACTCAGGCTCCACCTTTGCGGCTACAACCTGTCACGGGACCAGATCGATCCGAGCCTTCTGTCGCTCTACGACTACCTGGAGCTGCTAATCGCGAACGACAGCTCCATCACCCACCTTGGCTGCCTTTCCAAAAAGGACTACTACAGGCATCTCGCGGAGTCCTCCTTGGTGACCTACCCCTGCGTCTTCCCGGAGATAAGCTGCATAGTGGCCCTGGAGGCCCAGGCCCTTGGGACGCCCATACTCACGAGCGACTCCTTCGCGCTCAGGGAGTCGGTGGTCCAGGACGCCTTCAAGATAGCCGAAAGGCCGGGCTCCAATAACTACAACCAAAGCTACGTGGAGCGTGCCCTGAGGCTCCTATCCGACTCAGAATGGGCGAAGGGGCTCGCGGATTCGGCAAGGGAGAGGATCAGGGCCGCCCACACCTGGGACAAGATTGCCTCCGAATGGGAGCGCATATTCAGGCTCTCCCTGCGCGCCCGGGAGACCAGGCGTTTCCTCACGGAAAGCCCTGGCGGGGAAGGGTGCCATGGGCTTCTCGCCTGACACTGCCCCGCTGGATCCCCCCGAAAACGACCTCCAAGTGGGCGCGACCCCCTTTGGGATCCCCGGGGGCGTGGCGGATTGCGGGAGCTTGGCGGCCCTTTCGGGCATCCCCTGCAACCTGGAAGCTAACCTTTCGGCGCCCCGGGACCCTTCCCTGCGGATTATCATAGGGAACGAGACAAAGATTGGCGCCCGGGAGGGGGGCCTCCTCTTCGAGCACGGGAGCGACCGGGCCCTTCTGATAAACGACCGCGGAAACCCAAGGCTTGCCCTTCCTGGGCCCCTTGCAAGGTCGCTCACGGGGCGCGACCCCAAAAGGGAGGATGCCCTGCTCCTTGAAAGGTTCCTAAAGGGGCTCGGGGCTAACGGCTCATACCACGATTGCCCGTTGCCTGCTGGAAACAAGGGGGTTTTCCGGGCTTCGGGGGAAGGGCCGGATTTTGGCCCGAAGGATTGCGGACCCCTTGGCATCGTCACACTGGAGGGCTTGGGGCTTGGGCATCTCGCGGCCATGCTTGTCGCTCTCCCCGGCTGCGTCGGCGTAACGGCCCTTGAGGCATCCCCCGCGATAGCTGCGGCCTGCCTTTGGGTTAGCGACCTCAGGGATTGTCTTGCGTCCGGGGCCCTTAGGATAGTCTGCGGCAAGGATGTTTCGGGATTCCGGAACGTCGGCACCCATACCATCAGAAGGCCTTATGTGACAAGGTTTTTCACGGACAGTTACAAGCCTTTGCAAGAACGCGCCATGGAATGCGCGGGCGTCAGGCAAACGGCATTGGCGGACGGGCTTTTAGGCGGCCCGCCCACGGTTGAGCATGCCAGGGACGCACAGGAAGCGGGAGTTGCCCCATTGCCCCCGCTCCCAGGCGTTACCCCGGTGCCAGGGCGCCCGGCTTCCTCGCCGACGCCCGCAGGGTCCCTAAAAAAGAGAAGGCTCCTGTTTTTCAAGAGCGGCTATTACCTTGACCCGGAGCTGAGGAGGGCCTCGGTTGCCCTGGGCCATCACACTGGCTCCTGGGGCATAGAGGACTTCAAGGACCAGTCCAAGGACCGGGGGAATGATTACAGGAGGCTTCTGGAAAAGATCAAGAGCTTCCGGCCGGACATGGTGGTGACCGTAAACCACCTGGGCTTCGACACAGACGGGCTCCTGAGCTCCATACTCGCGAGGCTTGGCATCCCCGCGGCCTCTTGGTTTGTGGACAGCCCTTGGTATATACTGGGCGCGGCCAGGCTTGCCCCCTACCCCGGGCTGACGGCCTTCTCATGGGACAGCGACTACCTGGGGGTGCTTAAGGGGCTTGGGTTCCCCAGGGCCTACCACCTGCCCCTTGCGACGGACGAGGGCGTCTTCGCCCGCAAACCAGCGAAGGGCCCAACCACCCGCGACATAGGCTTCGTCGGCGACAGCCTGGAGGCGGCGACCGGGAAGTACCTTATGCTCGCGGGACTCAGGCGCGACGCCCTCGCGAAGGTGGACAGGCTCGCAAGGGATTTCCTTTCCGACAGGCATGCCCTGGTGCCCGACCCTGGGCCCTCCTTCAAGGGGCTCGGGAAAGCCGAGGCCCTGAACCTCTCGGCCCTCGTCACCTGGAGGGCGAGCAGGCTCTGGCGGCGGGACGTGCTCCAGGCGATGCCGAAAGACAGGCTCACCATAGCCGGCGACGCGGCCTGGGCCGGGCTTGTCCCAGGGGCCGCGCTCCAGGGGCAGGTGGGCTACTACACCGGGCTTCGCGGCTTCTACCAGGGGACCAAAGTGAACCTCAACATCACCAGCGCGCAGATGAAGGGCGGTTTGAACCAAAGGGTCTTCGACGTCCCCGCCTCGGGCTCCTTCCTGCTCACCGACAAAAGGGGGCAGCTTGACGGCATATTCCGGGAGGGGACCGAGGTCGCCACCTACGGGGACCCGGAAGAGGCCAGGGAGCTCGCCCTCTTCTACCTGACGCACGAGCCTGCGAGGGAGGGCATGGCCAAAAGGGCCAGGGAGAAGGTCCTTGGGGCGCACCTGTACAGGCACCGCCTGCCCAAGCTCGTGGAAATGACCTTGGGGGGCTGACCCGTGCGCGTGGTGGCCCTCATGACCCAGAGGCTGGGCGACTTCGTGCAGGCCACCCCCTTGCTAAGGGGGATAATGGCCGGGCACCCCGACGCCACTCTGAGGATAGCGTACCATGACCTTTCGGTGGGCGAGGCAAGCGGGCTCTTCTTCCCGGGGGCCCAGACCGCGAGGCTGAGGGGGAGCGACCTAAGGGGCGGGCTCGACTCCCAGGGGCTGGGGAAAGCCGACCTCTTGGTGAACGTGAGCATGGGCATGCTGAACATGTGGCTTGTCTGGTATCTTGGACCGAAGTCCATAATCGGCCCAAGATTACAGGAAGGGGTGCCCCATGTGACACGGGGGCAGGGCCTGGCCCTGGCCGCGATGTTTCTGAACCGCCGGCTGGGGCGCCTGAACCTTGTGGACATCTGGAGAAGCTACCAACAGGGATCCCCCGCCAAACTGGAGGCCCCGAGGCTCGAGGGGATCCCCGGGGACCTGCTTTCAAAACTAAAGACCCTCGACACGGATAGCGCCCACGCCAACGGGCCGCTGGTGGCCGTGCACCTGGGGGCGGGGGCGCGCCTGCGGCGCTACCCCGCCGAGGACATGGCGCAGGCGCTTGCCATCGCCCGCGAAAAGATCCCCCTGAGGGTAGCCCTTCTGGGCACCCAACGGGAAAGGGCCCTGACCCTGCGCTTCCTGTCGACCTACGCCACCCTCGCGCCTGGCGCCCCGGCCGTCGGCCTGGCCGGCGAGACGAGCGTGGCAAGCCTTGCCGCCCTTTTGGGGAAAGCGGATCTCCTGGTATCCTCCGACACGGGCGTGGCCCACCTGGGCGCCTCGGTCGGCACAAGGCTCCTTACCATGTTCTTCGGCCCGGCCCTTTGCCACGAGACGGCCCCCTACTCCGACAGGATTACCTGCCTCCAGGGCATCGCCCCCTGCGGCCCCTGCGTGGAGGGCCGCGACTGCGGGAGGCCGAAATGCCTTGCCTTGCCGCCTTCGGGCCTGTTGGGGGATCTCATCGTCCGGGTATTGGGAAAAGGCGGAAATCGAATCCTTGGGGACGCCCCGGCCAAAGGCGGCCATCCTGGCTTTGCCGTGAAGGACCAGGGAAGCGGTTCCGTCTTTGAGACCTGGGAGTCAGGGCCCCTCGCGGGCAGCCAAAACCTCTTGCCCGTCGAGCCCAGCCCCGCGGCCCTCACGGACACCCAGCTCACCGCGCTCATATTCAGGAAGGCGGCCATCGGCTTGCTGTTCGGCCGCGAGAGCGGGGATTGCGCCTTTTTGGAAAGCGAGCTTCTGAGGTACCGGGAAACGGGCTGGCTCCGTGACTACGACGCCGTCGGCAAGGACCTTAATTGCATAGCCGAGAACGGCTTGCTTGAAAACGACAGGGAAGCATTCCTGGACCATGCGATGGCCCTGCTCGACTATTTTAAGCAAAGAAAGGGCAAAACGTGGAACGCGTAGTGGCCATGGTAGTGGCCATATCCCGCTAATTTCGGCCAATAAGCCCCCATCCCATCCAACCTGCGACAACATCGCATGATTACCGGGCAATCCATGATTCCTTGGGCCATCGTCAATACCTATGATCCCGACCGCTTACGCACCCTTTGGGTAAGGCCCGAGCCGTATGATCCCACAGGGGATCCTTCGGCTTCCAGGCCCTCCCATGCCCCGCCTTCCAAAAGCATCGCAGGCATCCCTATTATCGCTCTCGCATCATTTGCCCCAATGGCCGAGAAAAGCCAAAAATATCCGCTCATTTCGGATAATTCCCGAACATTGCCGAACATTCCCGAACATTCCCTAAAATGGGATCACAAGGGCGCTTCCCACCTAAATATTCGCGCAACATCCTTTCTTAACGCCAAAAAAAACAGGCGCACCTCTTTCGGCTTTCCGGCCGGGGTGCGCCTGTTTTGTGAGGATGATCGGCTCCGGGCTATCGGGGCTCTCGGGACGGGATTCATCCCGCTCATGGTGCCCGAGAATCGATCATTTATCGGGACATTGATTATTGGGCTAGGCTTGAAGTCCTTCGCGCTTAGCGGCCCCGGGATCCCTCCCTGCGGCCGTTGCCCCTATCGTCCCTTTGGTCGCGCCTGTACTCTTCGTCGTTGCGATCATTTCCTTGCCTGGATGGCTTCCTATCGTTGACGCGCCCGTGTCCGGGTCTTTTCTTGTCGGGGCCTTGGTTACGATCGATTCTGCCAGAGCCGGGGCGCTTCCTGTCACGGTCGTTCCTGTCATAGCCGGGGCGCTTCCTGTCACGGTCATTGTCACGGTCGTTCCTGTCATTGTCATAGCCTGGGCGCTTCCTGTCACGCCGATTGTCACGGCCGTTCCTGTCACGGTCATTGTCACGGTCGTTCCTGTCATTGCCGTAGCCGGGGCGCCTGTCACGGTCATTCGAGCGCCTATCGGAGGGACGCCTCTGATCCTGGTCGTCTTCATACCTACTGTCGTCGCGGTCCCTGCCCCGCCTAGAGTCATTTCGATCCCTTTGGGCGACTTGGTAGACATCGCTTTTGGAAGTGTTTACCGTGCCATGTTTGCTTCGGGCCGCGGACTGGGAATGCCTGGTGTCAGATCGCTGGTACTGAGTGCCCTTGGTCTCTGCCTTGGCGTCACTCAGGGCCAGGAAGAAGGGTAGCGCCATCACTAGCGCAATAAGCGCCAAGAACTTTGTCTGAAAGATTGTTTTGGTCATGTCCGACTCCTTGTATGTTCTGTTACGTTATGTGGGTGATGAACTAGTCGCTCGATTGGTCTTAAAGGCTCCTAGCGACCGCGTCCGGGCCTCTCGGGCCTCTTTTCGTCGTCATCCTTGGGCTGCTTTACGGGCTTTTTGGGCTCTTGCTTGGGGCCCTTGCCACTGGGTCCGGGATCCTTATGGGGGGGCTTGTGCTGCACCGAGGGGGAAGGATCCCTGTGATTGGAGGGCTTTTTCATATCGGGCTTTGGCCCCGGATCCCTATGCTGCATGGCCTGCTGTCCAGGTTTGTGATCCCTATCCGGCTTCCTGTCAGGCCCCTTGAAATGATCCCCTATCTTCGGGCGGTGAGCCGGGGGACGCTGTGGGGGAGGGCCAGGTGCGTACTGGGGACTCGCTTGGGAGCCGTTGTCCACCGGGTCCACGTACACGTAGGTTCTCTGGTCAATGTAGACATCCTCTTCTTCCTCGGGGAAGAACGCTTCCTTGATGTCGATTGCCAAGTACATCATGTCCATGAAATCTTCCTTGGCCCTGCTGCGGTCGTCGTCATCGTCAGCGGATGCCTTTGTGGGGTAGGCCCCCATTGCCAGAGCGAGGGCAGCCATGGCAACGACCGAAAGCATGAGCGCCTTGAAAGTCCTTGTTGGCTTTTGCATTGCGTACTCCTTTGAATGCCTTGTTGGCGCTTTTGCGCCATTTTTCTTGGCGGGGCCCTTTCGTTTGGATCCCCGGTGCCCTGGGGCCGACCGTGGTTTTCCGCGGCTGTTGGCGACCATATGAGCATAAAGCGTGCCAGCCAGGGGGCAAATTGCCTAAAACTCCAGGATGACGGCTTAGGCACTGGGCTTTGGCCATCTTCTGTCTGTTTTTCGCTGGCTGGGGGGCTGGGGGG
>JAITKK010000074.1 GCA_031278475.1 Deltaproteobacteria bacterium | reverse complement strand
GAACCAGGAAGGGACACTAGGACATGACCAGTCTGGAAATCGGGAAAAAATTCCCGGCGTTCAGCCTCATGGGGCAGGACGACAAGAAAACGAGCCTCAAGGATCTCCGTGGCAAATGGGCGGTCCTGTACTTCTACCCCAAGGACAACAGCAGCGGCTGCTCGCTCGAGGCCGGGGAGTTCAGCCATTTGGAGCCCGAGTTCAAGAAGCTTGGCGCAAGCGTATTCGGCGTGAGCCCGGACAGCTCGAAGAGCCACGACAACTTCATAGAGAAGAAGTCGCTCACCATACCCCTGCTTTCCGATCCGGAGCACGCGCTTTTGGAAAAGGCCGGGGCATGGCGCGAGAAGAAGATGTACGGCCGCGAGTTCATGGGGGTAGTTCGCAGCACCTTCCTAATCGACCCGGACGGAAAGATTGCCTTCCGCTGGGACAAGGTGAAGGCCGCCGGGCACGCGAAGGAGGTCCTGGCAAAGCTCAAGGAGCTAATGGGGAAATAGCGCGCACCAATCCCCCTAACTTTAGAAAGCCCTGCGGAAGGGGCTTCGCTAAGTTTGCCCTCAAACGGGCATTTTGACGGCCTGGGGCTTGAAATCCTGGCCGGTTCGCGCTACAGTCATATCTGCGCGCAAGGCAGCTATGCGTACGGCCTTGCCTGGGCATGGGAATTGGACGCACATCAAAATACCACACAACAGAGGATCTTGAAAACAAAATGAGCGCAGAGACAGGAACACTGTACGGCCTGGGCGTCGGACCCGGGGATCCCGACCTTTTGACCATAAAGGCCGCCAAAATCCTAAACGACGTAAAGATTGTGTACACCGCCTCGTCCACCAAGAACGAGTACAGCCTGGCCAGAAACATAGCGTCGCCCCACCTCAAGGAGGGCGTGGAGGTGGAGAACCTCGAGTTCCCCATGACCGCGGACGAGGCCACCCTCGCCCAGGCTTGGAAGGAAAACGCCGTGAAGGTAGCGGGCTTCCTCAAAAGCGGCAGGGACGCAGCCTTCCTCACCTTGGGCGACTGCCTTACCTACAGCACCTACGGCTATCTGTTGGGAAGCCTGTCAACCATACTCCCGGAGGCCAAGGTCGTGAGCGTCCCCGGGATAACCTCCTACCAGCTGGCCGCGTCAAGGCTCAACCGCCCGCTGTGCCTCCACAAGGAGGCGCTCACGGTCATCTCCGGGACGGACGACGACCCGAGCCTTTCCGGGCTCGTGGACGGCTCGGAGAACCTGGTCATCATGAAGTCCTACCGAGGCTCCGACAAGGTCGTGAAACTTCTTAGGGACAAGGGGCTCGCGAACAAGACCGCCGTCTGCTGCAACTTGGGCCTCTCTGACGAGTTCATAATAGACGGCATAGACGGCGAGCTCCCGGACAAATACTCTTACTTCACGCTGTTTTTGGTAAACAAGAGATAATCCCGAATAAGTTCCAAGCCTTTCGGCCTGTTCAGCCCCCGGGGCTGTTTCGGCCGAAACGCAAAAACCACTTCCCGCATGCTTCCCGCATGCGGTTTTTTTTCCGGCATGGCCCCAAGGAGTAGCCGCTTAAGCATCTAATAACCCCATCACAGCGGATTTTCCGAATCCTCTTCCGCTTTTAGGTTTGTTGCGTGACACTTGACATAACATCCGATAATACAAGCACATATGCGCTAACTTCCCTGAGGAGGCATTCCCGTTTCCCGTTTCCCGTTTTTCATATCGGCAATTGCGCCTGAATGGGAATTATGGGCCTGTTCGTCAGATACCAAGCTGTTCCGAAAAGATGGGCTTTCCAGAAACATCCAAGGGACTCCGGACATCCTGATTCTATGGCCTCCGGCCATCAGGATTGACTAGCCTCCGGAGACAAGTTGCCCGGGGCGAACGCCCCGGGCTTCTTGGCGGGTCCTTGGCCTTTTTTGGCCTTTTGTGGCGATTTGTAAGTGTTCCCTCAGTCGGTGTAGCGGCGGCTCACGGTCTCCTCCATCTTCTTGAGGGAGTTTATGAAGAGGTCGGCGTACCTGTCGGAGGCCGCGAGCGGCTGGGAGTATGGTATCACGTCGTAGCCCTTGGCGGTGATGATGGAGGACCAGGACTCGTCGAAGGAACCGAACAGCTCTTCTTTCGCGTCGTCGCCCATGAAGAAGGAAAGCGAGCCCAGGATTATCTTGGAGGAGGGCTCCAGTTCCTTTTCCATCTCTTCGAGTATCAGCTTGGTGCCCCTCCTCGCGTGGGGTATGCCCACGTAGGCCTTGGGGTCGTAAAGCGATCTAAGCACTTCCGCGAAGCCGCGGTAGGCGCGGGTGTTCGCCTCGCCCATGGCGTCGGAGACGAGGAGCACCGCGGCGCCCTCCTTCTCGGCCTCGGCGAAAAGCGGCTTCAGGGCCCCGGCCACCTGGAAGAGGCACTCCTTCTGGCCGTCGCCAAGGCCCATGGCCGGGTTCCCAAGGCTTATGTAGGGGAAGGGGATGTGGGACCTCTCGACGGCCTTGATGTTGCGCAACGCCTCGACCACGGCCGCCGCGTCCTGGAAGTCCTGGCCGTCCACCAGCTCCAGGGGCTGCACGAGCACGAGCCTGGGGCCCACCTCCTGGATTAGCGCAAGGACCGAGAGCAGGTTCCTCACGTCGTAAAACCTATCCTCCACCCAGGGGAAGTATTTCCTGAAATTCGTGTCGTGGGCCCTTGAGACCCATATCTTCCTGACCTCGGGCATGCTGAAGGCGATGAAGACCTCGTAGCAGGGGAAGGCGTCCGTCACCCTCCGTTCCATGTTAAGAAGGCCGGGAAGGTCGTTGGGGTCCGCCGAGCCCGGGGTCACGAGCACTATGGCCGGCCTCTGGATCTCAAGCTCGGCGGCATGGGCGCGGGAAGGCGCGAGGAGCGCCTTTGCCAGGGCCAAGGCCAGCAAAATTAGAATGGCTGTGGTCATCTCGCAATCCTGCCGCCCGCGGGGCCGGGGATGGCCCCTGACGGCCTTGGCGGGGTGAAAATCTGTAAGGGAGCCGCGCCCGCGGGGCGCGATTAGATTCTCCCACAAAAGGCCGCCTTTGGCAAACAGCCGGGGCGGGAAACGGGGTTTCGCGACCCATGTCCGCCCCCCGGGCCGGTGGCTCAGGGCAGGCCGGGAATCGATGCGGCGAGGCCCCGGTAAAGCGAGCAGGCGAGGCGGGGGTTCCCCTGGTTGTAGCGCAGCCTTGTGGGGCAGTCGCCCGGGCAGCGGCCCTCCAGGGGGCAGCCCCGGCAGTGGGGGCCCGCAAGGTCGCCCGCTTCCAGTTCCTCTTGCGGGGGCTCCCGGGAGAAGACCGTGCCCATGGCAAGCCCTGGGTCCCTCGCGGCCTGCCCGCAGGGGAACAGCGAGCCGTCCGGGGTTACCGCGAGGCTCCTCCGCCTGCAGGCCTCACAGAAGGGCCTTGCGCCCCTCCGGGCGGCGTCCCGGACCAACTCCAGCTCGCGCAGGATCAAAGGGGCCCTCCTCAGCCGGTTGACGTCCGAGAGCCTTTGGGCGAGCGCCAGGGCGGCCTTTTCCAGCTCATGGGGGGCGGGCGGGGAGGCCCCGCCCCGCCCCTTCCCCACCAGGAGATCCAGCCCCAGGGCCTTCGCCGTGGGGAAGCCGGAGAGCAAAAGCGGCAGCTCGGGAAGCGTCCTGGCGCTCTCTTCCGTCACCACCGCCGTCACGTTGAATGGGATCCCGTTGTCCGACAGGAGGGCCAGCCCCCTGAGGAGTTTCCTGGTTCCGCCCCGCTGGGGCTCGTTCACCTCCGGGGGGCCGTCCAGGCTCACCCCCACCTCCAGTCCCAGCTCCTTTATAAGCGACACGGCGGCCCTGTCGAGGTTGGTCGCGTTGGTCTGCAGCGCGAGGCTCCCAGGCCTTCCCTTCGCCTTGGCCTTTTCGAAAAACCCGGCCGAAAGCCTTATGAGCCCGGGCGCGAGCGTCGGCTCGCCGCCGCCCAGCTGCACCCGGAAGGGGCCGGGGCCCCCATTAAGGAGCGAAAAGGCCCTCTCCATCACCTCCGGGGACATGTCCTGGTCCGACGCCTCGCCGTTGTAGCAGTAGCGGCAGGACAGGTTGCAGCGCCAGGTGACAAGAAGGGTCAGGACGGAGACCCCGCCCGGGGGCGCGGCCCCCGGGCGGGGGCCCGTTTGCGGGCCGCCGCCCAGCTTACCACTTCTCCTTGAAGCCGATGGCGAAGGCCTTCCCGACCATCCGGATGAAGGCCTCGTTGGACCTGTCGTCCGGGTTGGGCCTGAACATCTCCCGGTACTCGGGAAGCCTGTGGTACTTGCCGCTGATGGCCGCGACCAGCTGGGCGGCGTGGGCCGCCATCACCTCGGGCCACACAAGGGGCGGGAGGACCCCCCAGGCGAACTGGTCCCTCAGGTGCACGAGGGCCATGACGGCGGCCGCGTTCACCGGGTCGTGGAAGAGCGGGAGCCTGTTGTCCTGGAAGAGCCTGGCATCCTCGGGATCGTCCAGGCCCTTGGAGAAGAGCTCGGCAAGATCCACCCCCCTTATGCCCCAGTGGAATGAGTCCCGCTTGAAGAAACGCTCCAGAAGTATCTTGGCCGAGCACTGGCGGTCGGGGCTCATGCCGTTCTGGCGCACAAGGACCGCCTTGGTGGCCTCCTTCACGGTGAGCCCTATGAGCTCGCCCAGCTTCGAGTGCTTGCCCGCGTTCGTGAGCTCGGGGTAGCCTGGCTCCTTTTTGGCCGCGACCCCTATCTGGTCGGTGCCGGTCCCTGTCGCGAGCCCGTCCGAGTACCTGGAGTTGACGTTTAGTTCCTGGAGCGCCGCGGTCTTGGCCTCCGTCGCCATCATCACGGTGCGCACGAGGGCGCCCGGGTTCAAGGGCTTGTTTATGAAGAGAAGGGTGTTGATGGTCCCCGGCTTGGGGACGCTCCCGGAGTCAGGGCTCACGGACTCGTAGCCCTCGGGCCCCTCGTAGCCCACCGCGGGATCGCCCGCCCTCCCGGCGTTGCCCTCGACGCCCCCGGTCACGGCGGCTATCACGGTCAGCTCCTTGAAGGAGCGCTCCTTGACGGCCACAAGGTGCATGTTGGCGGCGGTGGAAAGCGACGCGGACTCGGAAGCCGGCAGGCCGTGCTCGGCGCAGATGTCCGCCATGTAGCCCTCCGGGTCGGTGTAGCCCTTGGAGGCCTTGCCGTGGCCGTGGCCGCCCGGCTCGCAGGACTGGTGGTTGAAGAGGACGGTCACATCCTCGCGGTAGCCGCCGCCGGCCCTTGAGGTGGACAGCACGGTATGCGGGGAAAGGAACCTCGCGAAGACTATCTTGTCCTCGCGGTGCAGCTCCATGGCGTCGTAATAGCGGCCCAAAAGCATGAGGCCCCCTTTGGCCGGGAGCGTCCCGGCGGTGGTGGTTTCGGGTTCGGGTGGCGGGAGTGGGGATGGCCCTTGGGGCCGCCGGCTAGGCGGGATCCCTGGAGAAGAGCCTCGCCACGGCCTCCGGGTTGGAGGGGAAGTAGAAGTGGAGGTAGGAGCCGGTGGAACGCCCTACCCGGTAGACATCCTCGCTCTCCTTGCGGCGGCCGTCCAGGCGCTCGGCCTTGGCGATGGGGCCTATCCTCATGTCAAGGCTGGAGTGGTGGAAGGAGTGTCCCCTAAGGGCCCCCTCCGGGAGCGTCGCCCCCATCAGCCCCAGGCCCCTGAGGCCGCCCGTAAGGGCGGCCTTCCCCGGGAGCACGCCCGCGAGTTTCGCGGACTCGCCCTTGTAGGAGAGCTCCTCCAGCAAGTACAGCATGCCGCCGCACTCGCCAAGGATGGGCTTGCCCTTGGCGTGGTGCGCCCGGATGCCGTCCAGGATGCCGTCGTTTGAGGAAAGGGCCGCGAGGTGCAGCTCCGGGTAGCCACCCGGCAGGTAGAGCGCGTCCACCTCGGGAAGCAGTTTGTCCCTTATGGGCGAGAAATAGGCAAGCTCGGCGCCCATTACGGCCAAAAGGTCAAGGTTTGCCTGGTAGATGAAGCTGAAGGCCTCGTCCAGGGCGATGCCCACGCTGGTCCCGAAAAGCCTTCCCTTCCAGGGCCCGAAGTCCGTGCCCTTGCGGGAGAACCCCACGACAGGCGGCATGGCCGCGACCCTCTGCTCCGCGAGCAGGGCGGCGGCCCTGTCGAGCCTCTGGTCGAGATCGGGGAGTTCCGACGCCTGGACAAGCCCCAGGTGCCTGCTGGGGAGCTCCACGTCGTCGCCCCGGTACAGGGCCCCGAACCAGGGCATTTCGGGCGGGAGCGACTCCCTGAGTATGGCGGCGTGGCTCTCGCCCGCGACCCGGTTGGCCAAGACCCCGGCCCAGGGGAGCCCCGGCCTCCAGTTGGCGAGCCCGAAGGCAATCGCCGGGAAGGTCTGGGCCATGGCCTGGGCGTTTATCACGGCCATCACCGGGAGCCCGAAGCGGCCGGCGAGGTCCGCCGCCGACGGGTTCCCGTCGAAGAGGCCCATCACGCCCTCAACTATGATGAGGTCGGCGTGCCCGGCCGCGTCATAGAGAAGCGCGTCGCAGTTGTCCTCCCCCACCATCCAGAGATCCAGCTGGTAGACGGGGTTCCCGCTCGCGTGGGCGAGTATCATGGGGTCCAGGAAGTCGGGCCCGCACTTGAATACCCGCACCTCCCTGCCTTGGTTGCGGTGGTAGCGGGCGAGGGCCGCGGTCACCGTCGTCTTCCCCTGCCCGGACGATGGTGCGGATATGAGCATGGCCGGGCAGTGCCGGCTGTCCCTCCCGGTCAAGCCGGCCCACCGGGGGGGCCAGGGGCTATGAGCTTCGCGAGGGCGTTTATGGTCGCGGCCGCGACGTTCGAGCCGCCCTTGCGGCTGAGGTTTGTTATGAAGTAGGGGAGCCCGGAAACAGTGAGCTCCTTTTTGGACTCGTAGGCGTTCACGAAGCCCACCGGGAGCCCCACGACGAGGGAAGGGCGCGCGAGCCCCGGTTCCCCCTTGAGCCTTTCGATGAGCCGCAAGAGCGCGGTCGGCGCGTTCCCGAAGACCCAGATCAAGGGCCTACCGCCACCAGCCGAGTCATTGAGCGCGACATCCACCGCCACCTGGGAGCGGGTGTGCCCGCCCTCCTTGGCCGACGCCACGACGCGCGGGTCGTCCACAAGGCAGCGCGCCTCGCAGCCGTAGGGCGCGAGGTTGCCCTTGTTGATGCCGTTCAGGGCCATCTTGGTGTCCGTGAAGAGGAGCGCGCCGGACCTTAGGGCCGCCACCCCCGAGGCGATGGCCCCCTCGCTTATCACCGTGTCCCTGACGTAGTCGAAGTCGGCAGAGGTGTGGACGAGCCTCCTCACAACCGTCCAGGCGTCCGGGGCCCAGTCGTGCGGGCCAGCCTCCTGGTCGATTATCTCGAAGCTCCTCCTCTCTATCTCCTGGGGCGCTATCTTCCAAGCCTCTGGATCCATAAAAAAACCTCCCGGGGCGCGAACCCAAGGCTCCCACGCCAAAAACAATATAGAAGCCCGTCGGAAGGCTGTCAACTCTTGGGCCGGTGGCGGCTTTTGCTTAGCCTTGCCCCCGGTCAGTCCTTCCTGCGGCGGCCCCCCGCCCCCTTCGGGGGGGGATCCCCCGCCTTGGCGTCCGCGCCGGCCTCGATTCCGGGGACGGGCCCCGGCCCGGCCCTTTCCCTGGAAGGGGGGCGCGCGCCCCCCTGGAAACGCTCCAGGACCTTGCGCACCCTCCTCTCGCTCACGTTCAGGAACCTCGCCACGTTGGAGAGCGGCATGTACTGGGTGAGAAGCAGGATCCGCTCCTCCATGAGGTAGGTGAAGTGGCTGTGCTCGCGGGACCAGCCCACCTTTATCTGCCTGACCCCGCAATCGGGGCACTTGGTGCGGGGCACCGCGAGGTGGATGATGGTCTGGTAGGAGCCGATGTCGAGCGCCCTCCACTCCCTGATGATCCGGTCGTGGATCTTGAGCCCCTGTCGGCCGCAGGAGCAGGGGAAGGTGGTCTTCCTGTTGTAGTCCACGAAGACAAGGACCTTCCTCTCGTCGTCGTCGAATACCATGTCCCTTATGAACAGCGGGAACTCTATCCAGTAGAGCCTCTCGAAGTGCCGGAAAAGCGGGTTCGATTCCTGGTCGGTCCCGGGGTTCGTCTCGGGGTTAGTCTCTTGCGTCATGGTCTTGTGCTTTTCGGCTCCGGGCCAAAGCGCCGACCCATAAGCCGGCAGCTACTGGCCGGTAGGCGCGGGCGCGGCGGGCGCGGCCGGTTGTCCCGCAGGGTCGGCCGCCGGCGCCGCGGGTTGCGCGGCCGGTTGCGCCGCCTGGGCGGGATCGGCCGCGGGTTGCGCTTCCCCCGCGCCTGCCGGAGCAGCCTGAGGCTGGTGGGCCTGGGCGGCCGCGTCGGCCACGTAGAATGTCAGGTTATGGATGTACACTATGTTGTCCGAGTCGCTCTTGTTGGGGTTCGGTATCGAGGTGCGCACGCTCAGGATCCAGAGCCCCGGCTTAAGCGGCGTGAAGCGTATCTTGCCCTGGTCGTCGGTGGGGCTGTAGTAGGCCCTCGCCTTGGTCGGGCTGTTGGGCGGGTTGTAGCCCTTGGGCTCGCCAAGTACCTGGGCCTTGGGGAGGGGCTTGCCGTCGAGGAGCACCTGGAAGGTGGCGGGCGATCCCGGGAATATCCTGAGCGGGTGGGTTTCCGGGACTATCTCCAAGGGGATCTTCCCCGTGGGCTTGGTGACCAGGTCGTCTTCGACCGCCCCTATGTTGAAGAGGTGGGTCGCCGTGAACACGTACTTGTTCTTGGGCTGGCCCTCCTGCGCCGATATGAAGGGCTTGTACGAGCTGTATGCTATGTAGCTTCCGGCCTTGAGCGTGCTTTCCGTCACAAAGGCGTAAGAGGGGGCGATTTCCTTGATGGTGGACGACTCCCCGCCCTTCCCTATCAGCGCCGGGAACACTATGTTCCCCAGCGTCCTTGCGCCGAGGTCCACAAGATCGAAGTCGTCGGCGTAGCCGACGTTGAACTCTATCAGGGAGTCCTCTTTGAGGTTGTCCGGGGAGGTCTCGATCCACAGTGTCGCGGCCTGCAGCGAAGTAGTCGCAAAGGCGAGAGCCATGGCCAAGAGGCACGACCGTATCAGTGTTTTCGGCGGGACCGCCAAGATTGGCATATTTTGGGTTTTTGGCATCTTACTCGACCTCGGGTTCATGCGTTTAGCCTCAGGGGGAGGCGATTAGTGGACGGGGTTTCGCAAAGGTTTCCGATAAGATACCGGAAACGTCATTTAAAATCGGGAGTGCATGAAAACCAACGTTAGGAGTGAGTTGTCAAAGTGTGATGTTTCGCACTTAAATCGGATCAATTAGGGATAATGCCTGGCAAAATCCGCGTCATGCGGCAGAATATAGGCCAATGACTAATGGCCAATGACTAATGGCCAATGACTCATGGCCAATAACTAATGGCCAATGTCTAATGGCCAATTACCCATGGGCCGCAAGCCGCTAATGGCAGCGAACCCTATCCTTACGGAAAGCCCTGCGTGACTTTCACGCAGTTCTTTGGCGAAGGAGCGGGAGGGCTCCGACGAGGTAAGGAAATCCCAAATGCTTGTAAATGTGCGAAGGGATGTCAGGAAAAGTACGGACGTACTCGGCATCCATGGGACAAGGGGCGTACGGGGCGTGCCGGGCGTGTGAGGCATGCTGCGAAGGATGGCCCAATCCTCTTAAAATAAGGCATGTCGGATGCCGGGACAATTTAGGTTGTTAGAAAGGAAAGCTAAAAGACGTCACAAAGCCGCATGTAATATAAAGAAATTCGGAAGGCATGTCAAGATCGCTAATATTTACGCATCCTTGGCAGCAGCATGAACGAGTGGAAAAAAAGGATAAGCCGGACAAGATCTTAGGCCGCAATGAATCCCATTTTGGCCACCAAGTAATGGACATATTTAATAAGACATATCAACATATCGGCTGTTTGGAGGCGCATGGGAGGAGGTGCATGGCCATCCCGCAGACGACTGCCAGCTGCCCTCTTATATAAGTAACTTTAAAGTATCATTTAAATATTAGTTTACTAAAAATATTGAAAATAGTAATAATTAAAGCTTGAAATATTAAATTAAAATATCTACATCAATGAAATTTTATAAAAGCAACAAACTAAATAACAAGTTAATTTTGTCGGTAAAATCAAGGTAATTTAGCGGCTTTTGGTTAAAGCACCTTACAAAGTCGCCTTGCAATCCTGCCATTGCGAAACAAATGGCGCCGCAAAGGACGCCGCAAATGGCACCACAAGGGACGCCGCAAATGGACGCAAACGAGGGGACTTTGAAATTTCCCAGGCGAGATGGCACCCCAGAAAAGACCAGCAAAGTTTAGGTTGAAAATGGCCTTCGCGCCTTACTTTTGAAACGATTTTCACAGATGCCAGTAAATCTTCCAGCGGATAAGGCGACGAACCTAATTGATTGCCTGGGATCGATTGTCCGCAATGGTTGCCCGGAGATGGTTCTCCTAGGATGATTGTCCTCCAAGGGCAAGGAATGCGCTAACGGGGAATTCTCTTTCGTTTCAGGAAATGCGGACGCCCTGTGGCTTTTGAGGCTTTTGGCCAAAAGCCTTCGTGGCGTCCGCACAATCCTTGCCTTAAGGCAAAGGGGGTTATGAGCTTAGATGATCCCGGGCAGCTTCCTCTCCCTTAGGGCAGCGTCGAAGACACCAAGATGGTACATTATGTGCCCACCGAGCAGCGTCGTTATCTTCAGGTTGCTGAACTCGTTCTCGCCCAGCTTCTTGGCGACCTTGGGGAGATCCCCGTCGGAAAGGCTCGCAAGGTAGTCGAAGGTCGCCTTCCTTATGGCCTCGAGGCTCTTTTTGGCCGCGTCCTTGGCGAGGGGTTCCCCGCCCTTGGCCTTAAGCTGCACCACGTCGTCGGGCAAGTCGGGAAGCAGGCCCGGCTTGGGCTCGCCAGGGAGGAAGAGGACGTTAACCCAGAGCGTGTGCGCGTACTGCTGCCAGATTGGCCATCCCCCGAAGTCGGAAAGCCATACCTCGTCCGGGCATGTTGATACGAATTTGTCGAAAAGCGCGTAGTTCCCGCTGGAGGCATCCATTAGGGCCTCCGCGATCGGCTGTGCCATATCTCGCTCCTTGGTGTTTGTTGTTTTTCTGTGTTGCCGCGGATCAAGCGAGGGGGAAATCCCCTTGCGCTTGCGCAGCTTATAGTCTAACAACTTCCTTGCCCCAGACCAAGGACAATCCGACGCAATCCCTTTTAGGGCATAAAAAATTCACGGGCGTTTTGGATTAGGCCCGACCCATGGCTTCCCCAGAGGCTTCCCGATGCGACGATTCAGGTCATTTCCCAAAATGCGAATGCCCCAAAATGCGAAAACCCATGCGATTGCCTGCGCGATTGCCCATGGGATTGCCCATGCGAATGCCCTTGCGAATCCCATGCGATTGGCCATGCGAATCCCATCGCGTGATTCGAATTATTCGTAGGCTACGGGCACAATTGTGATATGCATATACCTATAATATGGCTTAATAATGCAAAAGTAAAATAAATTAAAGATAACTTGCTGCCTAATTATTCTGACAATCGCGTTTTTTCTTGCCGGCCTAATGGCCACTTAAAAGCCACCGAATTCCTGGCCAGATACGCGATTTTTCGCCCTTTGGCATCCGTTAATGCGCCAACCACACGCATTTGCGTAAAAAACCCCCCTTGCGCGCATGAGAGGCAACCCCTGGTTTGCCCAGCTCCCAAGCCATCGGCACGAAAGCGTAAAAAAAATAACTTGCGTTTGCGGCTTTTACACTGTAAAGTCTTTTGTGGCATGCGCGCCTTGCGTTCTTGTGAGTCAAGACCCACAAGGGCGCACAAGCGTTAAGGCAAGGCCAACGGCCAGGCTTCCGGAGGGACCCTTGGCGGGATCTCCGAAGCCCCGGCCTTTGGCCCCCCCGCATGCCCCTCGTGGGAACGCCTCACTCCCGCAGCCCCCGCCCTAGCCGGGGACCCAACCCACCTCACTCCACCCCGAAAACCGCATGATCGCGCCATGGATCCGTTTAAGGGCTCCCTAAAAGGGCTCCCTTGAATGGCTCCCCCCAAGGGCGCTTTGTTGGGGCTCCCCCCAATGGATGTTCGCGCCCTTGGAAAGTGCCCCCCCGATGGGGGTTCCCGGCCGTGACATGCCCAAGTTATTCATTTTCCCGCCAAAAGCGGGTGGGGGCCGGGCAGAGTCCGCAGCATACATGTCCCAACACAGCCTGTACATGATAGCCGAGGCCATGGCCCTCGGCGCCTTTATCCTGAGCCTCCCCAAAGGGACCCTGATACTGTCCAGGTTCCTCTTTCTCGCCTACATCCTTGTGGGCGCAGCCTACGTCTTCGGCCGCTATCACGGCTCCTTCCCCATGACCCCCATGTACCTTGGGACGGCCGCTACCCCGCCCGCGCTGGCGCTGCTCGGGGCCCTGTGGCTGGGGGCCAGGGTCGCGCCGGGCAAGCTTTTCACCTACCGCTCGCTCTGCTTCATGGTCTTCTTCGTGGGGCTGGGCCCGCTCCTCTTCCCCAAGGATTTCTACCTCCCCTTCCTCAAGACCGCCACCTTCTTCTCCCACGCGCACCTGTTGTTCACGATCCTGGGGAAGGCGGCGTTCCTGTTGTCCGGGATCCAGGCCCTGGACTACCTGCTCAAATCCAGGGGCGGGAAGGATCCGGGGCCGCCTTCCTTCTTCCCCGCCCTGGTCCTGGGCTTCGCGTTCTGGACCCTCTCCATGTTCTCTGGGGAGGCATGGAGCTATCTGGGCTGGGGGCTCCCGGTTGTCTGGGACGACGCGGTGATAGTGACCTACATGGCCACATGGTTTTTCTACATAGCCCTCCTGCACCTGCACCTCGCGGGCGGCTTCCCGCCCAAGGCGAGGGCGGCGTTCTCGGCCGCGGGGGTGCCCTGGCTTCTGGCGGTGAACTGCGTGCCCGACCTGGGCCCCATGAGGCCGCTCTGGTGACGGGGGGAACCCGCGCCATGGCCAGGGGCCCTTTGTCCCTCGCATGCTCCCTGCTCTCTTTCGGCTGGCGGCTGATGGGGAGCGTCAGGCTCTCCATAATACTGTGCCTGCTTCTGGCGGCCGACCTCGCGGTCGCCTACCCGGTCGTCAGGTGGAACCTCGTGACCTTCGTGCCCCTCGGGCAGATCGACATCTGGACCTGGCTTTCGACCTACGGGGTCGCGAACCTTGGGCACACCTTCTGGTTCTTCCTGATGCTTCTCTTGCTCGCGCTCTTGGGCGTCAACACCTTCGTCTGCTCCACCCAGAGGGTGGGCGGGCTCCTCCGCCAGGGCAGGGGCCTCGCGGGGACCCTCCTGAAGCTGGGCCCGCACGTCATGCACTACGCGGTGCTGGTGGTGCTCCTTGGCTATTTGGGGAGCTACATGCTCTCCGACAGCCTGCCGGGCCGCGCCATAAACCCCAAGGGCCCGCCGCTGAGGGTCGCGAGGATGGGCGGCGAGTTCACCATGGACGTGTCCGACCCGGTTTACTACCGGGGCGGGAGGCTCCCCTTCTTCGACGGCTGGGCCCTGGACCCCGGCATCCATCTCAGCTTCAGGGACAAGGAGGGGAATGTGTCCCGAAAGAAGGTGGCCTACAGCGTGCCGGCCTCCTTTGATGGCTGGGACGTCCGCCTCATGGACTTCTATCCCAAGAGGGAGGGAGGGGGCGGCATGGGGCTCAACTACATAAAGATATCCATCCGCAGGGACCCGGGCTCTAAAATCTACCTCGCTGGCCTCGCGCTCTTCGTCCTGGGGCTCGCCCTCTACGTTTCCGACCTCATAAGGAAACGCGCGAGGAGGGACGCCAGCCTGGAAGGGGGCGACCGCGGTCCCACGGCGGGAGGGGGTCCCGGGGGCGAGCCCCTGGACGGCCAAACGATGACACCCGACAGCGCCGGGGAAAGCGGCCTAAGGAAAGGCGCCATATGACAAACGGCATGACCCACGAACAACCGAGGCCCTTGGGCGCCGCAAGGGCGCTCGCGATCTTGTTGGCCCTGGCCTTCGCGCTCCCCCTCGGCTGCCAGGATCCCAACCGCAGCGCAGCGGCCGAGAGGGTAGAGCTTACGGACGACGCCGTGGACCCCGGGAAGACGGGCGGCGGCGAGGCGGGGAGGTTCCTCAACCTCGGCGAGTTCTCGCTCATCAAAAAGGAGGGCTACACAGAGGCCCACGACGGGGCGGGTAGGACCCTCGCCCTGGTCCCAAGGGGCGGGCCCCACCCGCCGGGCTTCGAGCCCACGATGGTGATAGAGACCCCCGTTAGGAGGGTCGCGGTCTACAGCTTCTTCGACGTCGCCATGGTGAACGTCCTGGGGCACGCGGACGCGATAGTCGCGGTCACCACCCCTGTCGAGGGCTGGCACGTGGATTACATCAAGGAGGGCTTCAAAGAGGGGCGCATAACCTTCATAGGCGACTACACCAACGTGGACTTCGAGCTCACCAAGGGCGCGAGGCCTGACATGGTGATGACCTGGGACCCCTCAATCGTCCCCATGATGGACGAGCTGGGCATACCGGTCATAATCACCAGCACCCCGGTCGCGACCTGCCTCAGCACCCAGATAAGGTTCGTGGAGTTCCTGGCCCCCTTCTTCGGGGAGGAGGAGAGGGCCCACGCCTTCTACCAGCGGGTGAGGCGGTCCTTGGAGGACATAAGGGCCAGAACCAAGGGCCTTCCCAAGCCCAAGGCCATGTGGGGCGACATCTACGAGAAGAGGGTCCTGGTCGAGCCAGGCAACGCCTGGGTGGCCGAGCTCATAGGGCTCGCGCAGAGCGACTACCTCTTCGACGACGTGTACGGGACATCCTGCATAGAGGTGTCCATCGAGCGGTTCCTGTACAGCGGCAAGGACGCGGACCTCTACTTCACCTACCGCTCGGTGGGGGAGGGCAGGATGTACTCCAAGGAGGGGCTGTTACGGATAAACCCGCTCCTTGACGGCCTCAAGCCGCTCACCGCGGACGGCAGGGCCTACGCGCCCATGCCCCACTACTCCCAGTCCGCGGACCACCTGGACGAGCTCCTGACCGAGATATCCGCGATACTCCACCCCGACGCGTACCCCGGCTACCGACTCAGATACTTCGTCGAACTCCCTGAAAAAGACGATGCCAAATCGTCCTGAGGAAGCTGACATATGCACGCAGACCTTAGCCTGGACAACAGCGTCCTAATCCGCCACTACTCCAGCAGGAGGACCACGGTCTTCCTGGTCCTGGGGGTCCTTGTGCTGATCCTCGGCATACTGAACCTCATGATAGGGTCCATCAGCTATCCCTACGCCGACGTCGTGAGGGCCCTGTTCTCGCCCTTCGCCGACGGGGAGATCAACACCATAATCTGGAAGATAAGGCTCCCAAGGGTGCTGGCGGCCATCATGGGCGGGGCCTACCTCGCGGCCTCGGGGCTCCTTCTCCAGGTCTACTTCCGCAACCCCATAGTGGGCCCCTTCATCCTGGGGATATCCTCCGGCGCGATACTCATGGTCTCCTTGGTCATGCTCACGGCCCTGGGCCTGAGGCTCACCTACATAACCCCCTTCCTCACGACCATCGCGGGGATTGTGGGCGCCTACGCCGTCATGGTGGTGGTGGTGTCCATCGCGGCCAAGGTCAAGAGCGGCGCGACCCTCCTGATCGTGGGGCTCATGATGGGCTACATCTGCTCGTCCGTCACGGCCATTCTCACGGCCCTTGCCGAGAAGGAGAAGATAAAGGGCTTCGTGCTCTGGGAGCTGGGCAGCTTCTCGGGCTTCAAGTGGGTCGAGATCTGGATAATGATGGGGGTGGGCGGCCTTCTGGTGCTCGCGATATTCCTTCTCAGCAAGCCCTTGAACGCATTCCTTTTGGGCGAGGATTACGCGGCCTCCATGGGGGTGAACATCCGCCGCTTCAGGCTCTTCATACTGCTCGCCGCGTCGTCGCTCGCGGGGCTTGTGACCGCCATGGCGGGGCCGGTCGCCTTCATAGGGCTCGCGGTGCCCCACATGGCGAGGCTGTCCTTCGGCACCTCGGACAACCGCATACTGGTCCCGGGCGCCTGCCTCATGGGCGCCATCATAACGAGCCTCTGCGACCTCATCGCGAGGATGTGGCTGTCCCCGGTGGAACTGCCCATTTCGGCCATAACGGCCTTCTTCGGCGCGCCCATAGTTATAGGGCTGTTGCTCAAACGGGGGGTGAAACTATGACCGTCCGACCCGAAATGGGCAAGGCGGAAGCCCCCGGGGCGGGCGCGGCCTCGCCCGCCCCGTCCCCGCCCGTCGCCCCCATAGTCGCGCTGCTCCCCGGCCAGGGCGTCCTCAGGGTCGAAAAACTCACGGTCGGCTACAAGGCGCCCGTCCTTAAGGACGTATCCTTCGAGTGCGGCGCCGGTTCCTTCATATCGATACTGGGCCCCAACGGCGTGGGGAAGACCACGCTTCTCAGGACCATATCGAGGCACCTCAAGCCGCTGGCCGGGAAGGTCTTCGTCCTGGGGAAGGCCATTGGCTCCTACAGGGCGACGGATCTCGCGAGGATAGTGTCCGTGGTCATGACCGACAAGGCGGCCCCGCCGCTCCTCCAGGTGCTCGAGTTCGTGGGGCTGGGCCGCTACCCGCACACGGGCTTCATGGGGAAGCTCACCGACAGGGACCTGCGCATAGTCACCAAGTCCCTGGCCGACGTCAAGGCCGAGTACCTCGCGGGCCGTTTCATAGACCAGCTCTCCGACGGCGAGCGTCAGAAGGTGACGCTCGCGAGGGCCCTTGCCCAGGAGCCCAGGCTCATGCTCCTGGACGAGCCCACCTCCCACCTGGACCTCAAGCACCGCATGGAGATAATGGGGATACTCAGGGCCCTGTGCCGTCTGAAGCAGCTCACGGTCCTGGCCGCCGTCCACGACGTGGACGTGGCGGCCAAGGTGTCCGACCAGGTCCTGGCGCTCAAGGGCGGCCGACTCGAAAAGTTCGGGCCGCCCCACAAGGTGCTCACCTCCAAGTTCGTGGCCCACCTCTACGACTTCGAGAAGGCCGGCTACTCCAACCTCCTAGGGGGGATTGAGATAAGGGGCGACGGCCAGGCCGGGCGAGCCTTCGTGGTGGCCGGGGAGGACAAGGGGGCCCAGGCCTTCCGCTACCTGTCCAAGCACGGCTACAGGGTGTCCGCCGGCATCCTGGGAAGGACGGATCTCGACTCCTACGTTGCCGGGGCCCTGGGCTGCGAGGTCTTCACCCCCGCGAAGCCCGGTTTCGAGGGGGCGGCCCTGGAATCACTCAGGGGCGCGGACTTCGTGGTCGACGCGGTGAGCGCCAACTGCCCGGGCGAGGGGGCCCCCGGGGGCGCCCCCGCGCCCGATCCCCCGGATCCCGCGAAGGGCGAGGGCACCCAAGGCGACCCCGCGGCCCCCCGGGATGGCCCCCAGGAAACCCTCTGCGCGCCCAACAGGGCCCTTCTCCAGGAGGCCGCGAGGCTTGGCCTGAGGGTCATCACCCTGGGCCCCAACGGCGAGATAAGCCCCCTCGTGGACGCCTTGGACGAGATGGAGCGGCTGAAGAGGGCCGCCCCCATGGGGCTCCCGCCCGAGGCCGGCGGGGCCATAGGCCCCGACCCGCAAGACGCGGCCGACGCGGGCCTGAGGGGCGCCTGAGCCCCAAACGCCCCGAAATAGGCATTTTTTGGCCATCCCACCCCACTTCCGCCCCACTTTGGAGGGTTTTCGCGCCACATTGGGGCGCTCTTCGCCACATGGGCGCTCTTTTCGCCACCTTGACCCGGACGGTGGCGGCAAAAGGCCCGCAAAGCCAGCCTAATGGGGGGCGGCCGATCCCGGGGCCGCCCCGACGCCCGTCAATTTCCCGCGGAAGCCCAAGTTACCCGGCCTTGGGCCCTGACGCCACGCGGGCCCCGGGGCGGGATCCCCGCCCCCTCCTTTGGCATTGCAATAGCCAAAGCTCCCGATCCATAATCCGCCATGCCCCGAGCCAGGGGCAGGGTGGGAAAACGACCCGCGTACACGCGGGGCCCGGGGCCGCGCCCACCAGCGGCCCCCGGGGAACCAAGGACAGGCCAGGCACAATGGACAAGAAGACACTGCGCATCACCTACTTCACCGCCACCGGCATGGAGGCGGGGCAGCTCTCCTCCGCCCTGGCCCTCTTCGGGAAGGCCAACCCGGGAATCGACGTGAGGGTGTCCGCGAGGACCACCGCCCAGCTCTTCGACGAGGCCAG
>JAITKK010000034.1 GCA_031278475.1 Deltaproteobacteria bacterium | reverse complement strand
TGGAAACTTAATTCTTGGCAAGGGCTGGGGATAAAGCACTAAAGTCGCCGACCTAGCCGAGAGAGTCCGAAACCAAGGCAGCGGGCGCGGCGCTTGCGGATAAGCACACGCAAAATGCCTTGGTGTAGGAAGTTAGGCCCATAGGAGGGCAGGAGGCTTGCGGGCTCGCTTTTGTCCCTGGGTGCGCCGCGCCAAGGTTCCGAGACCCAAGGGCAATGTGCCACTTGCTATTGTATGCGCCTCTGGCGAAGCTTGAACGGGCCGCGGCCGGTGGAAGGGCGGTCTTCCGTGTGAAAGGACCGAAATGCCCTCCATCAACGGATACTTAAAGCGGAACGCTTGACCGGGCCATGACAGCACCAGTTTGAAATCTGGCCTGAAACCCAACGGTTATGACCACTTTTCTTAAAGGCCTGGCAAAATGGCTGGGCTTAACTTACCGGCTGCCTTGCCGCGGCTTACCTTCTGCGCCTTGGGTTCTTGTCCACCAAAAGCTCTGGGTCCGTGTCTATGAGGAAGCGGTGGGTGAGGGCGTGGATGGCCTCGTTTAGGAAGAACACGTCGCTAAGGCCGTTTTCCAAGAAGTAGAGCACGACCTTGTCCTTTGTCTCCTGCGGGTCGAACTTGTAGCCGAAGGCATCGAGGTGCCTGCAGGCCGAGATGCTGTCCGCCTTCAAGGATGTGAGAAGGGAAAGGAGCTTCTCCTTCGCGGGCACGGGCTCGGACTCGCCTCCGGAGTAGGACAACAGCCCGTCAAGGTCCTTGTCCAGGAGGTTGGCCCTCTTCGCGGCGTCCGCCTGGCTCAGCTTTTCCTCGGCCAACCTCTTGAGCACGAACTCCTTGAAAGGGCCAAGGTCGCGATCCTTGGGGTCGGTCCCGGGTGAGACCGGGACGTTGTAGCCGGTCTCCACGTAGGCGTTGATCGTCTGCCTCTCGCTGGGGGTGAGCCCAAGGTTCTCCTGGGAGAAGTTGGAGACGAAGACGTTCATGGCCCTGTCCTTCTGCAGGTACTCCCCAAGGGAGGCCAAGGCTACGTGGAAGGCCTCGTTCTTGGGGTAGCCGTAGATGCCCGAGGATATGAGCGGGAAGGCTACGGACTCGCAGTCGTGGGTGGAGGCAAGGTACATGGCCTCCTGGTAGCAGGACCACAGCTTGTCGCGCTCGCCCTTGGTCCCGTCCTGCCATATGGGGCCCACGGCATGGATCACGTACTTGGCCTTGAGCTTGTAGCCGAAGGTTATGATGGCCGAACCCGTGGGGCAGTGCCCCACGGCCGCGCAGTCCTTCTCAAGGAGCCTTCCGGCACCTTTGAATATGGCCCCGCAGATGCCGCCCCCAGGGGTGAGGTTCTCGTTGGCGGCGTTCACCACTGCGTCCACAGGAAGCTGCGTAATGTCGTCGTATATTATGAAAATGGGCATGCCTCGTCCTTTTTGGCCGCGGTTTTGTCCTGTACTTATGCCGTTTCCTGGCCCGGGGCCTTTGGCCCCGGGCCCCTTATCACATTATGCTCACTGGCTTTGGCTCACTGGCTTTGGCCAAGGAGCCTGTCTAGCACCCCCATGGCCTCGGCCGCCTTGTCACCCAGACGGGCCGTCACGTCGGATTCCTTCTCGAAGTAGTTCTCCAAGGTCTCGTCCAAGGTGTCGGCCACTATCCTTAGGTTGAAGAAGCGAACGCCCCGCCTCTTGGCCGTGTAGGCGAAGGCCCCGGACTCCATGTCGCAGACCATGGCTCCATAGGTGCCTCCCAAGGCCAGCTTGTGCTCCTTGCCCGAGACGAAGCAATCCGAGGTGAGGATCCTGCCTTCCAGGAACCCGTGCTTCCCCAGGCCTCCCACAAAGCCCGTAAGCAAGGGGTCCTCCTCCCGGATGAGCATCCTCCTGACCCGGTCATTGTCGGGTCGGGCGTAGTCGAAGACCCCGTAGGGCCCCACCAGGCTCTCTTTTCCGTCCTCGTGCATCCAGTCGGCGATAACGGTCTCGACCGAGGCGACCACGTCGCCCGCCTTGGGGGCCAGCGAGAGCGACCCGGATGTGCCTACCCCCGCTATTATGAGGGAGGGGCACCCGGGCTTAAGGTCCTGGATCCCCTCCGCGGCCTTCATGGCCGCGTTGATCTTCCCGGGCCCGGACTCAAGGACATGGATCAAGAGGTGCTCGGTCTTGAGTTTCTCCAGCCTCCTCACCCCAAGGTACTCGGCCGGGGTGGGGGCTATCACCATGACCGTGGTTTTCGCGCTCATCGGGGCTCCTAACAATGCGGGCTTGAATTTTGGGCCTGCCTCGGAGGCGCGTGCCTGCGGCAGGGTCCTTTTGGCGTTTTAGTGCCTTTTTGTGCCCTTTGCCGGGGCCTTGGCAGGGGCTTTTGAGACCAGCACCTTGATTTTTGATAGATCCTTGGCCCGGCTTCCGCCCCCATATTAATCCAGGGAACCTGGCTTTTTAAAGGGGGCAAGGATTCCAAAAAAGGCTATTTTGGCCCCGGCCTCAGCCACCGCCCCCGGAAAGGGGCTCCAGGGCGAGCACGAAGGGCAGGCTGGGGTGGTAATTGCTGATTTTGACGTTGCCCAGGACATTGTGGGAGTACTCCCCCCACAGGTAGTCGAAGCCCTCCCCCTCCTTTATGGCAAGTTGGCCCTGGAGGCCGCCGTCCATCCCTATGGCCGGGTAGAGCCCCAGCCCCGGGAGCAGCAGGGCGAGATCGCGGAGGCTTATGGAGCCCTGGCAGAACAGGATGGCGATCGAGCCGTCCCTGGTTTCGGCCACGGCCACCCTGCTGGAGAGCCTGTCCGTGTCCCTTACCCTGGGGACGCCCCGCCTGTCCATGAGCATGAATGACTGCAGGAGGGTGTGGTGCCCTGACAATCCCTCTTTGTCGTCGCTCGCGAGGTCGCTTATCCGGAAGGGGCTCCCCCCGAAAGCGGCCGAGTGCCCCATGTAGCCCTTCCAGCTGGGATGGGACTTGGGCTCAAGCTCGGTGCCCTTGCGCTTCAGATAGCCCATGGAGCTGCGGTCGGCGTAATACTGGGGGCCGGTAAGGACGAGGCTCGCGCCTTTCAGCCTCTTGGCCCAGCCAGCTATGTCCGCGGGTTCACCCTTCCACCGGGGATCCTCCCCCTCGGAATAGGGGTACAGGCCCCATATTTTGGGATCGGCCCTTATGACCAGAAGCTCGGGCGGCCCCATCCTGACCCCGTAGGACAAAGGCACCCTTTCAAGGGAGAGCCCCGGCCCAAGGGCCCGGGGCTCTCCCTTGCCGGTCTTCCTTAGCGGGCGGAGGCTATCCAGGAAGAGCCCCAGGCCCTCCTTGAGGAAGGCGGACTCGCCTTTTCCCAAGTTTCCCCCGAAGGGGGCGCTGTCCGAGAGGCCCCTGGCCCCACCTGGGCCCTTGCGGTCCAGTTCCAGGGCCTTGGGCCAGGGATCGACCCCAGAGAACAGGAGGGAAAGCCCGATGGTACCCCCGTCCTTGAGCGCCGCCTCCCTGCCCCGCCAGCCGGGCCTCCCGTCAACCGCGTAGGACTCGGTGAGGTAGCCAGCCGCCTCGAACAACAGGGGCGGGAGCCCCCGGTCGGAGGAATAGCCTTGGGGCGCGTCAACCGCGAAGAGCCCCCTTGCCGGGGCAAGGGCCAAAAAGACGGCCAAGGGGACAAGCAAAAGGAGGAGGGGCAGGTTGGCATTCGCCGTTCCCACGGGGCATGCCTTGGAAGGGGCGGGGTAGGAGAAAGCGGGGCCTTTGCCCCCTTCAAGGCACCTTTCGCGCCAAACCGTTCCCCAAAGCGTCAAACGCATCGCCCTTTCCGCCAAAAAAACCCGCGAAGGCCCGTGCCGCTCTCTTGCGGGTGCATTGGAATTTGTGATTCTAGCATAAAACCCGGGCTTCCGGCAAACTTGGCCAACGGCCCGTAAGCTCCCGAAAATAGTGGCCCGCATCCGCCAAAAGCCTTCCGTCTTCAGTAAACAAGCCCAGGAAGTCCGGCTTTTGTTTTTGCATGTTTTTTCCGTGCCGTGCGGGTATTTTCCGTTTTCGTGAGGGATTTTACCCTTGCCTGGATTTTGGGGTTAGGATTTTCGGGGTTTTGCGTTTTTGGGGTTTAGGGGTTTGATATTAAGGTTTTGGGGTTAATTGTGTGTTTTTGACATTGGGAAGTTTGTCCAAGGCATCCATGCACGCCCAAGGATAGCTTCCAAAAGCTTCCAATTCGCCTATCCCGGTATTTTAGGCCACGCCATTTCCATATAATTCCTTTGATTCCTTTGAGTCCTTTGAGTCCTTTGATTCCTTTTATTCCCTTGATTTCTTATGCTTCCATAATTTCCATAAATTCCGTACAAGACCATAAAAGCATCCCCAACGCCAATGAGCCTGCAGCCGACACCCCCGCAAAGGCAATGCAGAGGCAACTTAGCTGCAATCCCGCCTTTTGCCAACCCTTGCGCAAAAGGCATAAAACGCACCAAATACCCTAATCTTCCTTCTTGGCATTGGCCAAGCGCCTGCGGCGTTGGCTGGGTATTATGTAGAATATGGCGTAGACAATGAGTATGATGGCCGAGCTCACCACGGCGGCATCGAACACCACCCTGTAGGTCTTGAAGTGGCCGGAAAGTACGCCCAAGAGGGCGGTGCCCACGCCCGTGCCGAAGTCGTACAGGACGAAGAAGGTCGCGACCCCTACCGACCTTTTTGAGTGGGGCACTGAGCTTAGGGCCAAGGTCTGGACGGAGGGGAACACGGAGCCTATCCCCACGCCGTAGACAATGGCAGCGAAGTAGTAGAGCTTGGTGTGGCCTGTAGTTGCGTGGAGGATCAAGACGAAGGATAGGAGCAGTATGATGACAGCCGGGGGTATTATGACCATGTCGCCCCTGTGGTCGTAGATCTTCCCGGTCGTGAGCCTTGCGATAAGGGTCCCAATGGTTGACACCAGGAAGAACAGGGCGGCACTTGGCAAATTGGCCTGGTTAGCGTAGATGCCGAGATAAGCCGTGACCGAGCAAATGCTGACCCCATAGAAGAGCCCCAGGGAGGCGGCCGGGAGCGGCCTCTTGTCCAAACGGTTGCGTAGCCCCGGCTTCTTCTTGGTTATATGGGCAGGCAGGACAAAAAGGCTTATGTTCGGGAGGAGCAGGGTAATGGCCGCGGCCACCAGGCTAAGGCCGCTCATGGTAGAGAACATCACCACAAAACCCCATTCGCCGGACAAAAACATGCCAAGGAGCGGCCCCATGCCCATGGCCATGGTGTTGCCCAGCCCCATGTAGCCCAGGCCCTCGGCCATGTGCGCCGGGGGGATGATCTCCGATGCCATGGAGACTATGAGCGTGGAGGTGACACCGAACCCGGCCCCCTCAAGCAACCTCGCAAGCACGTAGGACCCCGTATGGCGGATCAGGAAAAAGAAGAGGGTGCCAATGGCAATGGTTATCAGCCCGGCCCTCACTACCGCCCTCCCCCCGTAACGCCTGGCAAGGGTGATGGAGAGTAGCCTGAATATTATGGAGCAGGCCGTAAACGATCCGATGACCAAGCCTATCTCCCCTTCAGGGCAGCCCTCCTGGGTCAGGTAGACCGACAGGGTGGGGAGCAGCATGTAGAAGCCCAGGAAGTTCGTGAAGTTGATGAAAAGTATGGTAACGAAGGTCCCTGTCCACAGGTGGGCCCCGTGCTGCGGCGGGAAGAGTTCGCTTTCTTGCTCTGTCGTTGCGGCTTCCATCGCTCTATGCTTCCTTGCCAAAGCAGGGCCA